>CAZQIE010000070.1:0-16929 GCA_964593675.1 uncultured Opitutales bacterium | reverse complement strand
CTACCTCGCCTCCGCCCTCCTGTGGCTGTAACCCATATGTCGATTGGCCCTAGGCTAAAGCAGGCTTACGCGGGCTGCCGCTCGGGGGCATGCCGGGGAGGCCCAATGCGCACGGCGGATGCGGGTCTGACCGCCTACGCGCGGGGATGAGCCTTTTTGTGGGCTTCCCGGAGGCGGGCGAGGCTCACGTGGGTATAAATCTGCGTGGTGGAGAGGCTGGAATGCCCCAGCAATTCCTGGACGGTCCGGAGGTCGGCGCCGCGGCTTAGAAGGTGCGTGGCGAAGGAATGGCGGACTTTGTGGGGCGTGAGGTCCATCGGTAGTTCTGCCTGCGCCAAACACGCCTTCATCAGCGCCTGCACGGTCCGGGCCGTCACGCGGCGCCCGCGGTCGTCGGTGATGACCGGCGTGGTGAGGTCGGCTCCCATGGCAAAGCGCTCGTTGAAGGCGCGAAGGACTTCAAGGGCGACCGCCCCCACGGGGCAGATGCGCTCTTTGTTGCCCTTGCCTCGCACGCGGATAACGCCTTCTTCCCACGTGACGTCGCCGTAGTTCAGGCCCACAAGCTCGCTCACGCGCAGGCCGGCGCCATAGAGAAGCTCGAGACAGAGGCGGTCCCGCAGGGCCTCACGTTCCCCAATCTTGCCCGCAGACCGGCGGGCTTCCGGCGCCGCCAGCAACGTGCGCATTTGCTCTTCGGTGAGAAACTTCGGGAGGCTCTTGGGCAACTTCGGCAGCACGACGCCCGCCCACGGCGAGGCCTCGACGACTTTGTGCCGCAGGAGGTATTTGAAAAACGAACGGACGGCTGAGGCGTGGTTGTGGAGCGTCCGCCGGCTATGGGTGCGCTGAAGCTCGATGGCGTATTCGCGGATGTGGGCGCGCGTGACAGCGCGGAGATTGCCCGTCCAACGCTGCGCGTTCCGGAGGTGCCTGAAGAATTCGGAGAGGGCCTGGCTGTAATTGCGGACAGTGTATTCGGAATAACGGCGCTCCGTGGTCAGGAAATTCAGGAAGGCCGGAACCTGGACGGCCTCAGGTTGGAGGGGCGCCTCGTCGGGCGGAGTGAGGAGCACGTCGGGCGTGCCTTCCTTTTTTCCTGTGCCGGCGGCTTCCATGCAGGACGAGGCTGCCAAAGGCGGAGCCCCACGTCAACCGGGCCCGCGCTCAGTGCGAGGGGATTTCGTCGGGCGAGAGGAATTTCTCAAAAAGGCTCTTGTCGGACGCCTTCATGTAGGCCTCTTTCGCGGTGATGACGCCTTCTTTGAGGCGAGCCGCGAGGGTGTTGTCCATAAGGCACATGCCGTCCGCGGACGAGCTCTCGATGATGCCACGGATGGCGCTGATCTTGCCGGAGCGGATGGTATTGGGGAGGGCGTCGTGCTGGAGCAGGATCTCGTGCACAGCGACGCGGCCCTTCGGCACCTTCTTGCAGAGGAGCTGGGAGACGACGGCCGTGAGGCAGCCGGCGAGCATGGTGCGGATCTGGTTCTGTTCGGCGGCGGGAAAGGCGTCGATGATGCGGTCGACGGTTTTGGGCGCGTTGTTGGTGTGAAGGGTGCCGAAGACGAGCATGCCCATGGAGGCGCAACCGAGGGCGAGCTTGATGGTTTCCAGCTCACGCATTTCGCCGACGAGGATGATGTCGGGGTCGGCGCGCATGGCGCCTTTGAGGGCGTCTGCAAAAGAGCGGGTGTGCTCGCCCACTTCGCGGTGCACGATCACCGATTTCTTTTTGGTGTGCACGAACTCGATCGGGTCCTCGATCGTGATGATGTGGCGCTGGAAGTTCGTGTTGATGTAGTCGATCATCGCGGCAAGCGTGGTCGACTTGCCGCTGCCGGTGGGGCCGGTGACGAACACGAGGCCTTCGCGATAGCCGCAGACCTTTTTGAGGACCTCGGGGAGCTTCAGGTCCTCGAACGAGAGGATTTTCGAGGGAATCTGGCGGAAGACGGCGCCCTGCCCCCAGCGGTTGTAAAGGTAGGAGCCGCGGAACCGCGCGAAGCCGGGGATTTCGTAGGCAAGGTCGAGGTCGTGGGCCTGCAGGTAATGTTCCCACCGGGCGGGCGGGCAGATTTCCTTGAGCAACTGCGCCATGCGCTGGTGCGTCAGCGCCTCTTCGCCTTCGATGACGGTGAGGTCACCGGAAATGCGGGCTTTGGGGGGCCAGCCGACGGCGAGGTGGAGGTCGGAACCGCCGGCAGCGAGCATTTTGCGCAAAAGGTCGTCGATCGCGGGCATAAGCGGGAGGGGGCTGGCGGTTAAAACAGTCCGAGCTTCTTTTTCTTTTCAGGCTCGGTGGCGGGGGCGGCGGCGGCAGCGGCGGGAGCCGGCGTAGGCGGCGCGATTTTGTCCCGCAGCGGTTTCGCGGTGATGTTCTGGAGCGCGACGTCGTCGGAAATCTTGCCCTGTTGCCAGAGGTCGAACACGGACTGGTCCATGAGCACCATGCCTTCGCGCACGCCGGTCTCGATGATATTGCGGAGGCCCTGGGACTTGCCTTCGCGGATGAGCGCGGCGACGGCGAGGTTCTTCATGAGAAGCTCGCAGGCGAGAACGACGCCACCGTTCTTGCCGGGGAGGAGGCGTTGGCAGATGATGCCGCGCAAGCTTTCGGCGACCATGGCGCGGATCTGCGCCTGCTGGGCGGGCGGGAACACATCGAGGAGGCGGTTGAGGGTCGTGGCGGCGTCGCTGGTGTGCATGGTGCCGATCACGAGGTGGCCGGTCTCGGACGCGCTGATGGCCATTTCGATGGTCTCGAGGTTGCGCATTTCCGCGACGACGATGATGTCAGGGTCCTGGCGGAGCGCGCCTTTGAGCGCACTGTGGAAGCTTTTCGTGTGGGGGCCGACTTCGCGCTGGGTGACGTTGCAGCCTTCGGAGCGTATGACGATCTCGATGGGGTCTTCGACCGTGATGATGTGGTCGTTGCGGGCGACGTTGAGCTCTTGCACAAGGGAGGCAAGCGTGGTGGTCTTGCCGGAGCCGACGGGGCCGGTGACGAGGATGAGGCCGTTGTGGTAGGTAAGGAGCTTGCGGAGGGTGGCGGCGTTGGAAAAGCCGAGCTCCTCCAGGGCGGCGACACGGTTCGGGATGCAGCGGTAGGTGCCCTTGGGTCCGTCCTTGTGCATCATCAGGTTCACGCGGAACCGGTTGGCTTCGTCCAAGCCTAGCGCATAATCGAGGTCCATGCGCTCCTTGAACACTTGCGCCAGCGCGGGCGAAAGGAGCGCGGTGTTCATCCGCAGGGAAAGGTCGGCGCTGAGTATGTGTTCCGAAATATACTCGATGAAGCGGCTCCGGCGGACGTAGGGGCGCGCGGCGGCGCAAAGGTGGATGTCGCTGCAGCCCGCCTGCTGGGCCGTGAGGAGGAGGTCTACGGTGGCGGCAAGAACGGCTTTGGCGTCCGCGGTTTCGAGGGCCGGAAAGTCGGGCCAGTTCCCGGAGGCCACGAGCGGGACGGAGGGGTCGAGCGCGATGGGGGCTTCGGGTTCGGCGGCGGTGGCGCGCGGTTCTTCCTCAAACGGGTCGTAGGGCGGCGGGTTTTGGGCCTGCACCTGCTCAAAAGCCGTGTTTATGAGGGCCTGGGCGACGTTGACGTCGGTCGTGATGCCGCGTTCAAGGATGGATTCGCCCCAACTGAGCACCTGCGCGTCGGGCCCGAGGGTGTCTCGTATGCTCCGGAGCTGCGCCTTGTCCGCGATGTTGTTCTCCAGGCAAAGACAGGCGAACCACAGGACGTCGTGTTGCATGACAGCGTGGGAGGCGGGACCGTTGTTCGCGCGGGCGGAGGTGCGCCGCCGAGTCAGGTCTGTCCTGCCGGGTGTTTTTTTAGCCCGCGCACAAGGCCTGCGTCAACCGCCGTTTGGCCCGTACCGCCTCAACGGGCGCGGTGGCAGATACTACGGCACGCCCCGAAACGGCGAGCAACGGGTGGCTTCCCCGTCGACGCAAGGGCCTGCATCTGCGCCGTTCATTGCGGTTCTGACGCAGCTTGCCCTTGCACCCGAACCTGGACCAAGCAGCGCCAAATGGCCAGATTCACGCGCCTCCGGCGAAATCCGCGTTTTCTTCGCCGTCCACCGCATTTTCCCGCTTGCGCATGCGGTCGCGTTGGAGGATGGACTGCTGGATGGGCAGAATAGCGAAACGCATGCCTTCAGCCGTGTAAACGCGCACGGTGTCGCCTTCCCGAACATCAAATTCTTCGAGACCTTCGGCGTAAATCGAGCATTTTGCCGCCGACCTCACAAGCCAGGGGAAAACGCCCTTTGCTCCAATAAGGGTTACGAACCAAAAGAACGTTATGGCAGGATACGTTTCCCTGCAGCTTCTGATGCGCAGCCTGATTCCCGTCGGACGGCTTTTCTTCCAACGACGATACGAATTCGAACACGGCGCGATGATCCCCAAAATCGCGTTCCAGGACGTAGCTGACCAATTGGCTCACGGAGACCCGGTTGCGTCGCGCAGCCTGATCCAAGCGGCGCCGCAAGAGGACATTTACCGAAATTTTAACAATTTTGGTCTCCTCCATGCAGTGAGGAATGAGAGGTCTATAGGGGGAAGTGGTAGCCTTCGGACCTGGCCCAAAACACTCTGATTACCAGAGAGTATTAGCAGGGTGAGCGAATCATGTCAACCGTGGTACGGAAGGATTGGTGCCATAACGTCCACTGTCGGCCTAATACCCCAACAAAATCCATGTTTCAACCTTTTTTTCGATAAACATATCTGGATATCCGTTGGTAGATCCGATACGAAAGTACAGGGGAAATCTTAGACTTATGGGACCGGCCGATACAGCCCGATTTTTGCTAACAATTTCATATTGCGTTTGTTTTTCAATTCTTCCTGTCCACAGCCTCGCCCAAGAGCGCGATAAAAACGCCAATTTAGAGGACCGAAAGGGCGTGGCTCGGGCAGAGGGCGGATTTGGGCCCGAAGCGGGGGTGCGGCGAGGGGCGCGGGAGGCGGCCTGGCCGGAGTTGGCGGCATTTTCCGGGACGATGGGTGCGGCGGAGTTTACGAGGACCCTGCGCGAGCGTTTTGGGTTAGGTAGCCCGCCGGACTGGATCCAGATCAGCGAGGGGGGCCTAATGACCCTGACGCCGCAAGGGGAAGTCGGAGCCTTTATTCCTTTCGCGGAACGTGAAACGCCTCCCGAAAAACCGCCGCGCTACTGGAGGCAGGCCCGGGAGTTTCCGCCTGCGCCCGCGGAAAAGCCCCTGAGTGGTGTGCGTATCGCGCTGGACCCGGGACACCTGGGTGGGCCGTACGCGCAGATGGAGCAACGGTCGTTCACGATACCGGGGGGCGAGCCCGTGCGGGAAGGCGATATCGTGCTGCGCGTGGCGGAGCTCCTCGCGGAGCGGCTGCGTGCATACGGCGCGGAGGTCCTGTTTGTGCGGCAGAGCGCCGGGCCGGTGACAAAGGAGACGCCGCAGAGCCTGCGGTCGGCGGCGGAGGCGGCGTATTTGAGGGATCTCCCGGTGGACGCGGAAGAACCGCCTGAAGGAGCCCCGGAACGGGAGAAGGCGGTCAAGCGACTCTCGGAGCTCCTGTTTTTCCGCACACATGAGATTCAGGCGCGCGCGCGGCGGGTAAACCGGGAGCTGAAACCGGACCTCGTCCTTTGCCTGCATGTGGACGGTACGGCGTGGCCGGACGCGGAGCAGCGCACGTTGGCGCGTTCAAATTATGGGCATATCCTCGTCCACGGGGCCTATTCCGCCGCGGAACTGAGAACGGACGAAGCGCGGCGCCAGATGTTGAAAAAGCTCTTCAACCGGTCCTGGGAGGAGGAAGAAGGGCTAGCCAAGGCGGTGGCCCAGCGGATGGCCGAAACGACGGGGTTGCCGCCGATGGTTTATACGGGGCCGCAGGCCATACGCATCAACGACTACGTGTGGGCCCGGAACCTTTTGGCAAACCGGCTCTACGATTGCCCGGTCGTCTTCGCGGAGCCGCACGTGGCGAACAGCCGGGACGGCTACCAGCGCATACAGGCTGGGGCGTACGAGGGCGTACGGGGGCTCGACGGGGTGCCGCGGGTGGATTTCTTCCGCGAGTATGCGGACTTCATGGCCGAGGGTGTTGCCGACTTTTACCGGGTAAACCGGGGGGCGGCCCAGCCGCACTGAGGGAGGCCGGAACGGGCGAAGGCTTTACTCGTCTTCCCGCAAGACGCAGTCGGCCAGCCGGTTATTCCGGGCAACGGCTGCGGGGAGGAAGGGCTTCACGAAGGCGTCGCCGAAGTCGTAACCTCCCGAGAAGTCTTCGAGCTTATCGTCCTCCGTCTTCCCCAAAACGCCATATTCGACCAGGCTGAAAACGATGTCCCCGAAGTCCTCGCAGCGGCGGATGCCCCAGTGGATGAAGACGGTCATGGCCAGGGGGCCGAATTGTTCGAGCGCGTAATCCCGGATGCCCTGGAGGAGCTCCTGCCCGCTGACGTGGTTGTTTTTCCGCTCGCTTTCCTGCTTTTTGAGGTTCTTGACAGTGTGGTCAAGTGCCTGTCTCACAAAATAATAGGCGCCTTTTTCAAAGCGCCCGTCGTCTTTGCGGATCAGTTGGATGACTTCGGAAAAATCCTTCGCACTCATCAGGCTTGGTTCGGAATATGATGACAGTTTTTTCAGGTTTTTCAATCCGGGAGCGCGGGGGGCTGGTAGGGGTTTTTGGCAGGTATGGCCCAAGACGGGTTGCGAAAGAGGACACGCGGGGCGGGAAAAGGTGCCGGAGGCGTAGCCCGAGCGAGTCGGGGTGAGGCGGTTTGGTCTTGGCGGTGGTGGGCGAGGCATCTAGCTTTCCGGAGCAAAGGAAGGGCCGCTGACGGCGGTTCGCTTCCCCACCCCTGCGATGCGTGTCCTTAAGCACCTCTTGCCCGGGCTTTTGCTCATCCTGCTGACAGGAGGGCTGCTTTTGACTCTGGATTACTTCCGTCGGCGGGAGGAATCGGGCAGGGCAAACGCGCCGGTGAAAGTGAAGAAACTGGCCCTATTCCAATATGCGTCCCGGCCGGTGCTTGAGGAGGGAGCAGCGGGGGTGATTGAGGGCTTGCGCGAAAAGGGCTGGGTGGAAGGGCGGAATCTGGAAATCGTCCGCTTCAATGCCGAAAGCGACTTGCCGACGGCGAATTCGATGGCCCGGGCGATCGTAGAGGGGGGCTTCGACTGCGCGGTGAGCCTGAGCACGCCCTGCCTGCAGGTGCTGGCCTCGGCAAACGCGGGGGGCAAGGTGGTGCATGTGTTTGGGGTGGTGACGGACCCGTTCAACTCGGGCGTTGCGGGGCTGAACCGCGAGAGGCCGGACAAGCACCCGAAGCACCTCGTGGGGTTTGGGACGTTCCAGCCGGTGCGGGAGACGATACGTCTGGCCGCGAAGATGAACCCGGGGCTTCGGAGGGTCGGGACTGTGTATTGCCCGCAGGAGGCGTGCTCGCTGGCGTGTGTGGCGCTGGCGCGAGACGAGTGCGCAAAGCTCGGAATCCAGCTCATTGAAGCGCAAGCAGACGGGTCGTCCGCGGTTTCTGAAGCCGCTACGGCGGTCATTGCACGGGGGGCGGAAGCGATCTGGATCGGCGGCGACAACACGGTGGAACTGGCGATGGGGGCCATCGTCGAAGCCGCGCGGCGGGGCCGGGTTCCGGTGTTCGCGAATGCGCCCTCCCATGCGAAGGACGGGGCGTTCGTGGCGCTTGGGGCGGACTACGTGGAAGTAGGGCGTGCGGTGGGGCGGCTGGCGAGTGAGGTGCTGGCGGGCGCCGATGTAGCCGGAGTGCCGATCGGGAAGGCCGTGCCGCTGGAACTGGCGATGAACGCGGATGGGCTTTCGAGTTATGCACCGGCCTGGAAGGTACCGGAGGACGTGCTTGCGCAGGCCGTCACGCTTTACGGTCCCGGCGGGAAGCTGGTCCGCCAGAAAGTGGTCCCAGGCGCGCGGACGGCAGCAGCGGTGGCCAAGCCCAGGCTGATCCGCTTCCTGAGTTACCTGGAGAGCCCGACGACCGAGGACTTCCGCAGGGGCTTTTTTGATGAGTTGGGCAAACTGGGGCTACGGTCGGGGCGCGATTACGCCGCGGTCGAGCAATGTGCCCAGGGGGATTTTGCGGCGCTGCGCCAGATGGCAGATGCGGCGCGGGACGCCCGGCCTGACCTGATTGTGGCGGTGAGCACGCAGACGCTCCAGTGTGTGATCCAGCGCGAGCAGCAGATCCCGGTGGTGTTCGGCGTGGTGGGAAGCCCGATCGAAGCGGGAGCCGGCAAGAGTGAAACGGACCACCTGCCCAACGTAACGGGTGTGGACACGGACGCGGACTGGGATGGGATGCTCGCGCTGGTGAAGACGTGCATACCGGGGGCAAAGGCCGTGGGTACGTTATACGCGCCGAGCGAGTCGAACTCGGTGTATTTCCATAAGAAACTCGAACAGGCGGCGAAACGGGCGGGGCTGACTTTCGTTTCAAAGTCTTCAACCACGGCGAGTGACGTGCCGGAGAGCGCGCTGGCGCTCACGCAGTCCCGCGTGGACGCGATCTGCCAGATTTCGGACAACCTGCATAACGCGGCGTTCCCCGCGATCGCAAAGGCGGCGCGGCAAAGCCGGGTGCCGTTGTTCGCGTTTGCGAGCCCGCACGTCAAAGACGGCAACGCGGCGGCAGGGCTGGCCCGGGACTATGAGCAGAACGGGCGGGACGCCGCGCGGCTGGCCAAGCGCATTTTTGATGGGGAGTCGCCCAAAGGGATTCCGTTCCAGGCGACGAGCCGCACGCTCCTGATGGTGAACCCGAAGGCTGCGGCGGAATGCGGACTTACGTTGCCGCCGGAGGTTTTGAGGAAAGCGGACCTGATCGTGCCATGAACCTGAGCGTTGTCCAAAATGAGGCTGAGACGACCATACGGGTGGTCGGGAGGCTGGACGCGTACTGGTCTGGCCTGCTGGAACGCGAGCTCGCGGAACGCGTGCGGGGCGGTGCGGATAGGCTGTGTCTGGACCTGTCGGGCGTGCCTTTCCTGAGTTCCGCGGGTATCCGGGTAATCCCGGGGCAGCACCGGCAGCTTTCGCGCATAAAGGGCAGTCTGCGGGTCGCGCCATGTTCGCCGGAAGCCCGAAACGTGCTGGAACTGGCGGGGTTGTCGGCGTTGCTTACGGCACCGGCGCCAGCGAGCTCCGCCACGACGGGAGTAACCGTGGAGGCCCGGGGCGTGACGTTCACCTTGTGGAAGGCTGGGGGCACCGCGGGCACGTGCAGGGTCATTGGGACGGGAACCGAGCTGGGGAGCGGCAAAGAGGCGTTTGTCCCCCACCCTGTGCCTTGCGGACAGGCTACGCTCGCGCTCGGGCTGGGGGCACTCGGGAATAACCCGCGAGACTGCCGCGAGCGCCCGGGCGAGTTCCTGGGGGCAGGCGGCGCGGGAATATGCCTGCCTGGGGACGGCACGCGCACGCCGGATTACCTGATTGGCTCGGGAGACAAGGCGGCTGACGCCTGCCTGATGTCCGGGCTTGTGGCGACGGGCAAGCCGACGCTTTTCGCGAGCTTCCGCATGCCGGAGCGGCCTGTCGGGTTGTCACAACTCGCCGAAGCGGCGCTGGAGCTGAGCGGGGCCCGCGTGGCCGCGTTGGCCTTTCTCGCCAACACGGAGGGGCTGGTGGGGGCGTCGTTGCTGAAGGCACCGGAAGAGGTGCAGGAGCACGGCTTCTTCACGCTGCCGGAAGCGCGAGACCGTATTTCATTCACGCCGGAGCGCGTGTTCCGGCGCGCGCTGGCCCTGGGAGTCGGTTTCGTGGCTGAGGGCGGAGGCGACCCGGGGTTGATGGCGCTCCTGCGTCCGCTGGATGCCGAAGGGCGTGTGCCGGGGCATTTCCACGCGGCGGCGTTTCCGTTCCGCCCCTTCCCGGCCGGGCCGCTCGACCTTGGGGACTGCGTGCGCCGACTGCTGGAGGAATCCCAGATCCTCGGGGTCTGCCATCTCCTCAATGATCCGCGACCGGTGACGGGAGCCGGTGAGAGCGCGTTTTCCGACGGGTGCCTTTGGATTGTGCCGGTGGAACACGGGGCCACGGGAGGGGCGACAGACAAGCCATGACGCTGCTGATCAGTGCGTTGACGCTGGGGCTGCTGCTTTCGCTGCTGGCGCTCGGCGTGTATGTGTCCTTCCGGGTGTTCCGTGTGCCGGATATTACGACGGATGGCGCCTTTGCGCTGGGGCCCGCCGTTTGCGCGGCGCTGCTTGTGGAGGGGGTGGAGCCGGTGACGGCTACGCTCGCGGGGACGCTGGCGGGGGCTGTGGCGGGAGCGATAACGGGGCTCCTGACGACGCGGTTCCGCGTGAACATCCTGCTCGCGGGCGTGCTGGTGATGACGGCCCTCTACTCGATCAACCTGAATGTGATGGGGCGGAGCAATGTGCCGCTCCTTCAGGTGCGGACGCTGGCGACGTACGCGCGCGACCTGGGGGAATCGGCGGGGCGGGCGAAGCTGTTTAACATTGGCGTCTGGGAGGTCAGCGGGAGCGATCTGGCGCTGCTGGCGGGCGCTCTGCTGGTGGTGGCGATCGTGGGCACGGGGCTGCACGTGTTTTTCACGTCGCGGATGGGCACGGCAATGCGGGCGACGGGTGAGAACCCGCAGATGGTGCGGGCGCTCGGCGTGGACACGGGGCTGATGATCGTGCTGGGGCTCGCGTTGGGCAACGGGCTGATCGCGTTGTCCGGGGCGCTGCTCGCGCAATACCAGGGATTCGCGGACGTGCAGATGGGCATCGGGATGATCGTGTGGGGGCTGGCGAGCGTGATCATTGGCGAGACGCTGGTGAATGCGCGTGGGCTGGGGCTGGCGATCTGCGGCGCGGTGATGGGCTCCTTGCTTTTCCGGCTGCTGATTGCGGTGGCCCTCATGTTCGGCATGAACCCGAACAACCTGCGCCTGGTTACGGCGGTGTTTGTGCTGGCGGCGCTCGTGTTGCCGCAGGCAGCGGGGCTGCGCAAGCGGTTCCTGCCCAAGGCCGCGTCCGCGGGGAAAGCTGAAGGGAAGGAGGCTGCCCGTGCTTGAAGTTGAAAAGGCGTCGGTCGTGTTTCACCCGCCGGGCATGCCGGCGTTCCATGCGCTCCAGGGCGTAAGCGTGGGCATTCCCGCGGAACAGTTCGCGGTCGTGATTGGGACGAATGGCTCGGGAAAGACCACGTTGCTCAACGCGGTTGCCGGCGTGTGTGCGCTGGATGAAGGGAAGATTTGTCTCGATGGCCACGATATGACGCGGCTGCCCGAGCACCGGAGGGCACGCTGGATAGGCCGCGTTTTTCAGGACCCGCTGAAGGGCACCGCGCCAGAAATGACGGTGGCGGAGAACCTGGCCCTTGGAGCAAGGCGTGGGCATTTCCCCGGTCTTGGCCGGGCGTGCAGCGCGCGGGCCTTGCGGGAAATACGGGACCGGGTGGCGGTGCTGCGGATGGGACTGGAGGACAGGCTCGACACGCTCATGGGCTCGCTTTCAGGGGGCCAGCGGCAGGCGCTTACCCTGCTGATGGCGAGCTGGAACCGCCCGAAGCTCCTGCTGCTTGACGAGCACACGGCGGCGCTGGACCCGCGGACGGCGGAACAGGTGATCCAGTTGACCCGGCAGATCATTGCGCAGGAGCGGCTGACGGTACTCATGGTGACGCATGCGATGCAGCAGGCGGTGTCGATGGGAGACCGGCTCCTGATGCTCCACCACGGGCGGATCGTGCTCGATGTCTCGGGTGCCGAGAAAGCACGCCTGTCCGCGGAAGACCTTTTCGCGCGTTTCGAAGACCTGAGGCGCCGGGACCTTCTCACGCCCGCGGCGCTGGAGGTCCTGCGGGCCCGGTACGTCTAGGCTAAAGCATCCACTTCAAGTTGTCGCTTGCGCCGACGCTGCGGCGAGCGTGGACGCCCCATCCTCGCGTCGGTGCGGGCGGAAAAGTGATTTAAGGGGGTGCGGCATCTTAAAGTAAAAGGTGCTCTAGAACGGTTCTACTTCAAGTTGTCGCACAAAGCTGCCTGGCTTTTCCCTCCGAGCCGATGTGCGGATGAACAAGGGATATTCGACAGGTGCCAGGACTTGAACTGAATGTGCCCTATGTTGGGCCGCAGGGGCTGATCCGACGCCGCGCTGGGGGGGCGGGTATTCTCTAGGCTTTGGTGTCGGGCCTGGTTTTGGCGACGCCCTTGGGCGCGTCTTCCGGCGGGCCGACGAGCCGTCCGTCTTCCAGATGGATGAGGCGATCGGCGATATCGACGATGCGCGTATCGTGGGTAACGAGGAGGATGGCGCAACCGACTTCCTTGGCGAGATGCTGGATAAGGTCCACCACCTCACGGCCGGTTTTGCCGTCGAGCGAAGCCGTAGGCTCGTCGGCGAGGATGATCTGGGGACGCCGGATGAGGGCGCGGGCAATGGCGACGCGCTGCTTCTGGCCGCCGGAAAGGTGGTCGGGGGTCTTGTGGGCGTGGTCACGCAGGCCCACATGCTCGAGCATCGAGACGGCGTGTTGTTGCGAACTCTCGGGAGTCTCGCCCGCGTCGAAGGCGAGCGGCATCTGCACGTTCTGGAGGGCCGTGAGGGAGCGCAGGAGGTGGTGGCTCTGGAAGATGAACCCGATGCGCCGGCGCACGTCCACCATCTCGCGCTGCTTGGCACCGTAGAGCTCGTGGCCCGCGACTTTCACGCTGCCTTGCTGCACGGATAGCTGACCGCCAATGATCTTGAGGAGCGTGGATTTCCCGGACCCGGAGGGGCCCATGATGATGACGATTTCGCCCCGGTAAAATTCAGCGTTGATGCCGTGGAGGACCTCGATCATCGCGTCGCCATCACCGTACGAGTGGTGCAGGTCGTCGACCGTGATGATGGGTTCGTTGCGAAGGCTCGCCTTATCTGGCTTTGGTCCAAACATGGTGCCTTAGAAGATTTCGGCGGGGTTGGCCTGGCGCAGCTTGCGGGTGGCAAGGGCGCCCGCGCTGGCGCACATGACGAGCGTGAGCACGAGGACGAGCATGACGTTCTGCCACGTGAGGTAGGTGGGCATGAACGCGAGCTTGCGGGTGAGGTAATACAGGCCCGCGGTGAGGAGGGTTCCGGGGACAAAGCCGAGGAAGGACAGGATAAAGGACTCCTGAAGGACGAGGTTCACAAAGAACGAGTCCTTGAACCCGATGCTCTTGAGGGTGGCGTATTCCTCAATGTGGTCGGAGACGTCGGTGTAGAGGATCTGGTAGACGATGACGGCGCCGACGACGAGGGCGACAGCCATGGAGGCGGAGATGACGAAGCCGATGGGGGTGCGGTCCGCCCAGTATTCCTTTTCGCGCTCCACAAACTCGGCCATGGTCATGACCTTCACGTCGCCGGGTAGGAATTCGCGGAGTTTTTGGGCGACCTCGACGGGGTCCGCGCCGGAGCGGAGGTTGATGAGGCCCACGCTCACGCTGCGGCTGTTGGCGCCAGGCATCGCGCGCATGAGCGTGTCTTTGCCCATGATCAGGTTGCCGTCGGCGGCAAAGGTGGCCCCCATGTTGAAGATGCCTTCCACGACGATGCGTTTGCCGGAAATCTCCGAGTACACCTGACCGTTTTCGCGGATGAGCTGTTCGATGGGGCCGAACTCGGCGCGGGAACGGGCGTCAAAGAGGACGACGCCTTCACGCTGGATCTTGTCCTGCTGGTCCACGATTTCGGGCGTCTTGAAGGGCCGGGTAGCGGGGTCGTAGGCCATGATGAAGACGTCGCGGTCGCGGCCGGTGACCGGGTTTTTGAAAGCGAGGTTGCCGAGAAAGATGGAGGAGGTATCGACGACTTCGGGGAGTGCCTTGGACTGGAAGAGACGGGTTTCAGAGAACCCGCGGCTCACGCCGAAATACTCGTAATTCGGGTTTACGACCACGACATCGCCGCGCATGTGCAGGAGGGGCGCGACCACCTGGTCAAAGAGCGCGCTTTTCAGGCCCATCTGGAACATCATCATCGCCACGGCGAAGGTGATGCCCGCGACGGCTGCGGCAAAGCGCTTCTTTTCGGCGGCGAGCTGGAGCCACGCGAGCGGAATGCCAACCGGGAAAAGGGTGTTCTTGAGCCGCCGGACGGGGTTCATGGGACGATCCGTGCGGTGACCTGGCTGTTCACGATCGTCGCGGCCTCGCGGGGGTCGTCGAGGCGGATGCGGACGAGCACGACGCGCTGGTCGTTGAACTCGGAGGGGTCGATATTGAAGAGGTTGTTGGGCACGACGTAGTGGCTGATGGAGGCCACGCGGCCTGAGACCTCGCCGTCGATGGCGTCACCGCTGACGACGGCGTATTGGCCAAGCTGGACGCGCCGGATGTCACTGATATAGACTTGCGCCTCGACGTACATGCGCCGCGTGTCGCCCATTTCGAGGATGCCTTGTGGGCCGACGAGCTCGCCGGGGCGGGCGTGAACGACCAGGACTTCGCCCTCGGAGGGAGCGCGGACGACAGAGAGGGCGAGTTCCGCATGGGCACGATCCACGCCTGCCTTCGCGGTTTCAACGCGGGCCTGCGCGAGCCCGTATTCGGCCTGGCGCTCGAGCATGAAGAACTCGACGGAATGGCGAAGGATATCGAGGGCCCGGCGGGCGGCCTTGAATTCGATTTCCACCAAGGCGGGCGCCCGACCTTCAGCACCGGCATCTGAGGGTGAGACGAGGGCGGCTTCGGCTTGGGCGAGCTGCACTTGGGCGGCCTTGAGGCGGATGGTCAGGCGCTGAAAGTCGACTTCCTGCGTAAGGGCGGTGCGGCGTGCGGCCGCTTTTGCGGCGTCAAGCTGCGCCTGCACAATGTCGCGTTCACGGGAACTGCGCGCGGCTTCAAGCTGTTTTTCGACAACCGTGACTTCGGCGGTGCGCTCGGCGTCGAGGATCTCCCGCAGGGTCGAGGCGTTCGAGACTTCCTTCTGGGCGGCGGCAAGTTCGGCGCGTGCGGCTTCCAACTGGCCGGGCGTGGTGAGGCGGGCGAGTTGAAGCTGGGCTTCGGCAGCGCTGAAACGGGCGTCGGCTTCCGCGATACGGGCCTCCATCTCGGTGATGGCGCGGGCACGTCCGGCCTTGGCAAGGGCGAGGTTCGCCTCGGCCGTGGCCAGTTCCTTTTCAGCGAGGGAGACCTGAGCCTGTGCGGCGCTGTGTGTGGCGAGCACGGCGAGGACCTGTCCCGCCTGCACCCAGTCCCCCACTTTCACGTTCACGCTCTGGAGGAGCGGAGGCCCGCCAAGGGAATAAGGTGCGGCGACGCGGATAACGCCTTGGCCGGGAACAATGCGGCCTTCAGCGCCGACGCCAACGCCACCGGAAGACCGGGTGGGACGGGCTTGCGCTGTGAGCTCGCCCGCCGAGAGGGGCAGCATGAGGGCGGCCGCCATCAGGAAAGCGGGGCCGATGGGAGAGCGGCCAGGGTTCTTCATAAAACTTTAGGGTGCTACTTGAGGACGTAACGTTTGGCAATCTTTCCGTAACGCCACCCCAAACGGCAGGGACCGCATGGGGCGGGTGTTTCGTGCGGGCGCGGGGCGCACCGAGGCGGGTTTATATACGCCTTGGCGTTTTGCCGTGGGCAGCGGCGGTCACGCGCCAGAGCGGGCGTCCGCGGTTTCTGCGGGCACAGGCTCTTTGGCGGCGCCGGCTTCGTAGCGCTCGCACCACTGGCGGTGCCAGGAGGCATAGTCCCCCGCCTCGATGTGTTCGCGGGCCTGACGCAGCAGGTCCACAAAGAAATGGACGTTGTGGATGGTAAGGAGGGTGGCGCCGAGGATCTCGTTGGCCATGACGAGGTGGCGGATATAGGCGCGGGAGAAGGACCGGCAGGTGTAGTTATCCACGCCCTCGACAAGGGGCCGCTCGTCGCGTTTGAAGCGCTCGTTTTTGAGGTTTACCGGGCCATCCGGTGTGAAGGCGGCGCCGTGGCGGGCGAGGCGGGTGGGCATGACGCAGTCGAACATGTCCGCGCCCATGGCGACCATTTTCAGGAGCTGGGGGGGCGTGCCGACGCCCATGACGTAGCGGGGGCGGTCCTGCGGGAGGTGCGGGATGGTCGCGGCGACCTGGGCGAGCATTTCGGGCTCGGGTTCGCCGACGCTGACGCCGCCAATGGCGTAGCCGGGGAAGCCGATGGCACTGAGGCCTTGGGCGCAGGTCCGGCGGAGGTCTTCGAAAATGGAGCCTTGTACGATTCCAAACACGTGGTGCCCGGCGGCGAGGAAACCGGTGTCTTCGGCGGCGCGCTTGCAGTCGGCGGCCCAACGCAGGCTACGGTCCACGGCGAGGCCGCAGGCGTCTTTCGTGCAGGGCCACGGGGGACACTCGTCGAGGACCATGGCGATGTCGGAGCCGAGGTTCTGCTGGATGGCCATGCACTCGGCGGGACCGAGGAAGATCTCTTTGCCGTCGAGGTGGGAGCGGAAGGAGATGCCGGACTCGCTGATCTGGCGGAGCTTCGCCAGACTGAAGACCTGAAAGCCGCCGCTGTCGGTAAGGATGGGGCCGTGCCAGCCCATGAACGTGTGAAGCCCACCCATATCGCGGACAAGGTCCGAGCCCGGACGCAGGTTCAGGTGGTACGTGTTTCCCAGGATGATCTGGGCACCTGTCTCGCGGACCTGGTCCGGCGTGAGGGCCTTGACGGTCGCCTGGGTGCCGACGGGCATGAACACGGGGGTCTCAACCGCGCCGTGACGGGTTTGCAGGCGGGCGCGGCGGGCGGCGGTGGCGCCGTCTTTTACAAGGACAGAAAAATGCGTGCTGGAGGCGGTCATCAGGCAAAGGGGCCACATTTTGCAAAAAGGGGGCGCGTGTCGAGGCGAACCCCGCACGGGAAACCCCGGGCAGCTCAGGTTCAAGCTAGGGCCAATCGACATATGGGTTACAGCCACAGGAGGGCGGAGGCGAGGT
>CAZQIE010000069.1:0-17202 GCA_964593675.1 uncultured Opitutales bacterium | reverse complement strand
TAACTCTGGATCAGTCCACTCATGGTCGTGCCTCTCTAGAAAATGGTCGTAAAGGTTCGCTTGAATGCGCGTTTGAACGCCCCTTTGCAAGCCGATTTTTTCGAGCCCTGCTCTTCCGGGGCTCCGCGCTCCACGCTCGCGCGGCTGGGCCACCGCAAGCCGCCCCGTTTTTCGCACCGAGACTTTTTTTGCGAAAGTTTTGGTTGATTTTCGTCTCCGGGGAAATACTCTCTGCGGTTTTTCCTCACTGGAGCTGCCCACACAACGGGTGCCTCTTTTATATAGAAGCAGTCATGAAACAGATCACACTCTCCGTCTGCAATCGCGAAGGCACTGGCCGCGGCCCGGCTCGTCGTCTGCGGGCCAAGGGCGAGATTCCCGCCATCGTCTACGGCAAGTCCGGCACTCGCCCCCTGAGCATTGTCGACGCCGAGTTCCGCAAGCTCATGCGCGCCGTTGGTGGCAGCGTCGCGATCATCGAAATCCAGGACGACAAGGGTGGCAAAGCTCTCTCCCTCATCAAGGAAGTGCAGCGGGACCCCATCACCGACCGCTTCGAGCACGTTGACTTCCAGGAAGTCTCCGCCACCGAAGAGCTCCACACCGAAATTCCCGTCCACATCGTTGGCGAATCCATCGGCGTCAAGGTTGAGAACGGCCTCCTGCAGACCCAGCTCCACGTCATCCGCGTGCGCTGCCTCCCGAAGGACCTCCCCGAGTACGTCGAAGTGGACGTCACGGACCTCCATGCCGGCGATGCGTTCCACGTCCGCCAGCTTGCGAAGATCCCCGGCGTGACCTTCCTGGGCGACCAGGAAACCGTCATCGTGGCCTGCACCTCCATCAAGGAGGAAGAAGAGGAAGCCCCGGCCGCAGAAGGCGCCGCTCCTGCCGAAGGCGCTGCCGCCGCTCCTGCTGCGGAAGGTGCCAAGGCCGCCGAGCCCGCCAAGAAGTAAGCCGTTTTTCCCGCCTGGGGCGCCTGCGGCCCCGGTCCCGGAACAAAGGGGTCCGCCCCCGCCTTCCGGATCGTTCCTTGAGACATGTCCATCGCCCTCATCGCCGGCCTCGGAAACCCCGGGCCGGAGTACCGCCATACCCGCCACAACGTGGGTTACCTGGCGGTGGAGGCGTTCGCCAGAAAACTCGGCCTCACCTGGTCCAAAGAAGACCGCTTCCTCGGCAACTTCTCGAAGACCACCACCGACGGCCGCCCGCTCTGGCTCGCGCTGCCGCTGACGTATATGAACGACAGCGGCCGATGCCTCGGCCCCTTCTGCCGTTATTACCATCTCCCGCCGGAGTCCGTCGTTGCCGTCTATGACGACATCACCCTCCCACTCGGGCGCATGAAGCTCAGCCTGCGCGGAAGCGCCGGCGGCCATAACGGCGTTGACAGCCTCCTCGAACACCTTGGGGACTCGTTCGTAAGGCTGCGCATAGGCATCGGCGGCAAAGCGCATCCCGCCATGGATCTAAAAGACCACGTGCTCGGCCGGTTCCTCCCGGAAGAACAAGCGGTCATCCAGAGCAAGATGCCGGACATCCTTCAAACCTTGCAGCACCTCGTTGACAAGGGCCCCGTCCCCGTAATGAATCTAATTAACCAGAGAAAATCGTGAGCCAAGCCAAGCGTACTTACCGCGCCACCTTCGTCCTCGATACCCGCGGGTATCAGGAGCCGGTGGAAACCCTCGTGTCCAAGCTCAAGGACACCGTCAAGGCCATTGACGGTGACGTCCGCCGCGCCGAAAGCCTCGGCCAGCGCGACTTCGCCCGCGTGACCGACCGCCGTTTCCCCGCAGGCAACTACATCCAGATCGACTTCGACGGCCCGATCTCGGCTCCGGTCACCATCCGCGAGAAGCTGCGCCTCGACAAGACCGTCAACCGCATCCTCGTCCAGGCGATCTAGCTGCGCGCCGGCTCCCCAGGGAGCTGCGCCCGTTTCTCGTCCTCCAACCCAACATGGCCTCCTACAACCGAGTCATCCTCATGGGCAACCTGACGCGCGACCCTGACATGCGCGTCACGCCCGGTGGAACCTCCATCTGCAAGTTCAGCGTGGCCGTGTCGCGTCAGTTCGCCGGTCAGGACGGCAACCAGCGCGAAGAGACCACGTTCGTGGACGTCGACAGCTTCGGTAAACAAGCCGAAGTCATCTCGAAGTTCTTTGGCAAAGGAAAGCCCATCCTCGTCGAAGGGCGCCTCCGCCAGGACCAGTGGGAAACCAAGGAAGGCGAAAAACGCAGCAAGCTCGTCGTCGTGCTTGAGCGCTTCGAGTTCGTCGGCAGCGCCGGCGGGCGAGGCGAAGGCGGCGAAAGCGGCGGCCGTGGCGGCGATTATGAGGAACACACGCCCCCCCCACGCCGACAGGCGCCCAAGAGCGGCGGGCACAGCGCCCCACCGCCTCCCTCGCGCCAAGATCTTGACGAAGACGTCCCCTTCTAACTAACTCCCCGCCGCAGACGCGGCACTCCAACACACCCAAAACCTTTAGTTCAGAGAAGTCATGGCCAACACCGAAGTTCTTTTGCTCAAGCCCGTCGACGGCCTCGGCGCCGAGGGCGACCAGGTCAAAGTCCGCGCCGGTTTCGCGCGCAATTACCTGCTCCCGCAGCACTTCGCCCTCCCCGTGAACCGGGCGAACCGCAAGCAGATCGAGTCCCTCAAGAAGCGCCGCGCCGAACGCGAAGCCAAGGAACTCGAAGGCGCGCAGGCCCTCGCCGCCAAGCTCGCCAACGTGCGCGTGGCATTTGCCGTCAAGACCGGTGAAGGTGGCAAGATGTTCGGCTCCGTCTCGGTCACCGAAATCCACGCCCGCCTCGCCGCCGAAGGCGTCGAGCTCGACCGCCGGAAGATCCACCTCCCGACGCCCGTCAAGGCCCTCGGCAAGCACAGCCTCCACTTCAAGCTTCACTCGCAGGTTCAGCTCGACTGGGAATTCGAAGTCGTCTCCGAAAACCCCATCGAAGAACCCAAGAAGGACGAAGAAGCCGACAAGAAGGCCGAAGAAACCGAGCGCAAGCCCCGGCCCAAGCGCGAAAAGAAGGCCCAGAGCTAACGCTCCCACCGGCAGCCCACCACCCGGTTGCCCGCAAAACGCGGTGCCCGCAGCCCTCAAAGCTGCAGCACCGCGTTTGTTTTTTCCGCCCCGCGCAAAGCGAAGCGAGAAACCGCGCGTGCAGCCGCACAAACGCGCCTCACGCCCTGCGCGGGATCTCCTTTTCTCCCCGCCGCTTCCGCCACCCCTGCGCCTTTTTTCTGGACGCCACCGGCTTCCGCCCCAAAAACCTCAACCCTCTCCCGCGATCTCTCCCTCCGCGCGCCACCCCCCGCGCCCCTTACCCTTTCCGTTACCGTTCCGCACTGCTTTTTCCGACATGGCATCCCCTTCGAATTCAGGATATAAAGGCAAAAACGCCTCCGGACGCGGCGGACGCCCCGCCCCCGACGCAAACGGCGACCCCACGGCCCCCCGCGGCACCCAGCTCGAGCTCCGCGAACCCCCGCGCAACATCGACGCCGAACAAGGCGTCCTCGCCAGCTGCATCCTCGATACCACCGGCGAAGTCCTCAACATCTGCCTCGCCGCCAAACTCCGCCCCGAGTACTTCACCACCCCGGCCAACCAGATCATCTATCAGGCCCTCATCGACCTCTACAGCCTCGGACGCCCCGTCGACGAAATCATCCTCGCCGACCGCCTCCAGTCCGAGAACAAGCTCGAGGAAATCGGAGGCCAGGCGTACCTCGTCGAGCTCACCAACCGCATCGACACCCCCGCCCACGCCCGCCACTGGCTCGAAATCGTCCGCGAAAAATACTTTTACCGCCAGATCATCCGCACCTCCACCTGGGCCATTGAGGAAGCCTACAAACCCCAGGAAAACCTCGACCACTACCTCGAGAAGATCGAAAGCACCTTCTTTGCGATCTCCCAGGACCGCATCTCCGACAGCGCCCAGGCCCTCAGCGAGTCCGTTGACGACGCCATGGCCATGGTGCAGCGCATGCTCCAGAACCGCGGCCAGGTCAGCGGCGTGCCCAGCGGCTTCAAGGACCTCGACCAAATGACCTTCGGCTTCCACCCCGCCGAAATGATCGTCATCGCCGCCCGCCCGTCCATGGGCAAGACGTCCATTGCGCTCAACATGGCCGAAGCGGCCATCCTCCCGAAATCCGGCACCCCCTCGGCCACGCTCCTCTTCAGCCTGGAAATGAGCGCCGACCAGCTCGCCATGCGTCTCCTCTGCGCCCACGCCCGCGTGGACATGCAGAAGATGAAGGCCGGCTTCATCGCCGCCGAAGCCCAGCAGGAACTCGCCCGCAGCGCCAAACTCCTCAAAAACGCCCCCCTCTGGATCGACGCCAGCGCCAACCTCAACATCCTTGAGCTCCGCGCCAAAGCCCGCCGCGTCCACTCCCAGCACACCCTCGGCCTCATCATTGTCGACTACCTCCAGCTCGTCTCCGGCACCGACAACCGCGTCCAACGCGAACAGCAGATCGCCGAAATCTCCCGCGGCATGAAGGCCATGGCCAAGGAACTCAAAGTCCCCGTCATCGTCCTGTCCCAGCTCAACCGCGAGTCGGAAAAAGAGAAACGGCAGCCCCGCCTCTCCGACCTGCGCGAGTCCGGGTCCATCGAGCAGGACGCCGACGTCGTGCTCCTGCTCTCCCGCCCCAAAGAGTCTGCCACCGAGGACGAAGACCGCAGCCTCACGTCCGTGAAGCGCGAATTAATCGTTGCCAAGAACCGAAACGGTCCAGTAGGAGAGGTGCCCTTAATGTTCGTCCGGAACATCACCCGCTACGAGAACTTTAGCCCTCATTCCGCCCAATAATACCAGAGGTATGCGTCGCCTCGCCCTCCTCCTTATCCCGGTGCTGGCATTGGCCCTGGGTCTTCTCAGCCTGCCGCTAACGGCCCAAATGGGGTCCGCCCGGAAGGGAGGGCCCCTTGCGGCCCCCGTCGAACAGCCCCTCGTCGAAGCCCTCGAATTCGACGTCCAGGGCCCGCAGAAGATCGCCTCTGAAGCCATCCTTGCGCACATCCGCCTGCGTGAAGGCATGCCCTTCAACCAGGCCATGGTCGACGCCTCCATCCGCTCCCTTTACGAGACCGGCCTCTACGAGTACATCGAAGCCAACCGCGAAGTCCTTCCCAGCGGCGGCCTCAAGATGATCTACACGATCATCCCCAAGTTCCGCATCTCGGAAATCATTTTCGAAGGCAACGACGAGTTCTCGAACAGCCGCTTGCAGGACCAGATCAAGTCCACCGTCGGCGGCGTGCTCGATGAAGTGCAGATCAAGCGCGACAACGACAAGCTCCTCGAATACTACCAGAAGAAGAGTTTCCCCAAGGCCAAGGTCGACTACATCATCGAGCGCAACGAGATCAACGGCACCGGCAAGGTGACCTTCAAGATCTTCGAAGGCGACGAAATCGACATCGAGGAAATCCGTTTCGTCGGCAACGACCACATCGAAGGCGACGACCTCGAGGACGAGATGGAGACCTCCACCTGGCACATGTTCTCCTGGATCACCGGCGGCGGCCGCTTCAAGGAAGAGACCTTCCAGGACGACCTCGACAAGCTCCGCACCTACTACAAGAACAAGGGCTTCCTCGACGTCGAAATCCCCGAATCCAAGGTCGTCTTCGAATACCCGGAAAAGGACGAGATGGTCATCATCATCCACGTCCAGGAAGGCCGCCAATACAAAGTCGGCAACATCAAGATCGCCGGCAACACCATCTTCCCGTCCTCCTCCATTGAGGAAGTCCTCACCCTCCACACCGGCGACGTCTTCTCCCCGGCTGCGGTGGAAAAGAACATCGACGCCATCAAGGACTACTACGGGCGCGTCGGCTACCTCGACACCTACATCCGCGCGGAACGCCGCCCGAACCTCGACACCGGCGACATCGACCTCACCTTCGTCGTCACCGAGAGCGACAAGTTCTACGTCGAAAGCATCACCATCACCGGCAACACCAAGACGAAGTCCAACGTCATCGTCCGCGAACTCGCCCTTGCGCCAGGTGACGTGTTCGACCTCGTGCGCATGCGCAACTCGCAGGCCCGCCTCCAGAACACCCGCTTCTTCGACGAAGTAAACCTCGCCCCCGAAGCCACCAACATCCCCGGCCGCCGCAACCTCCGCATCACCGTGAAGGAAGGCCGCACCGGCAACCTCACCTTTGGCGCCGGCTTCAGCACCGTTGAAAGCATCATGGGCTTCGTCGAAGTCTCCCAGAGCAACTTCGACGCCTTCAACTACCGCAACTTCTTCCAAGGCGGCGGCCAGAAAGCCCGCCTGCGCTTCACCCTCGGCGCCCAGTCCAACCAAGTGCTCCTCGGCTTCGAAGAGCCCTACATCTGGGAACGTGAAATCGCCTTCGGCTTCGAAATCTACCGCACGGAGACGAGCTACCTCAGCTCCACCTTCGACGAAATCCGCATGGGCTTCGAAGTCTACCTCCGCAAGCGCCTCTTTGAGCTCGTGGAAGGCCGACTCTCCTACCGCCTGGAAGAAGTCGACATCCGCGACGTCACCAGCGATGCCGCCCAGATCGTCAAGGACGAAGCCGGACCGCGCTCGATCTCAAAAGTGGGCTTCAGCCTCCTGCGCGACACCCGCGACAACCTCGTCTTCCCCACTTCCGGCAGCCGTTACGAGCTCATCAACGAAGTGGCCGGTGGTCCCCTCTACGGTCAGACCAACTACTACCGGGTTGAAGGCCGCGCCGGCCAGTGGTGGCCCACGCTCGAAACCGGCAACCAGGTGTTCTCCGTTGTCGGCCGCGTCGGCTCGCTCATCGGTTACGGCAACCGGTCCGTGCCCTTCTACGAAAAGTACTACCTCGGTGGTCCCTACAACCTCCGCGGCTTCAAGTACCGCGCCGTCAGTCCCCGCGACAACACCGGGCAGGAAATCGGCGGTAAGAGCATGGCCTTCGCCACCGCCGAATACACCATTGAGCTCATCGAGCCCGTCCGCTTCGCCGTCTTCTACGACGTCGGCTTCGTGAACTACGGGAGCTTCAACTTCAAGACCGACGACTACAACGACGACTTCGGTGTCGGTCTGCGCATCCTCCTCCTCGGAGCCCCCATGCGTATCGACCTCGGCTTCCCGGTCACAAAGAACGACTACCAGAGCACCGGCCCGCAGTTCCACTTCTCCTTCGGCACCGTATTTTAAGCTAGGCTCCCCGCTCCTTGTGGCATAGCCTCGCACCTTTCCCAGATATGAAAAAGCTCATCGTCATGGTTCTCGCCAGCTTCGCGCTGGCCCTGACCGTCCACGCACAGAAGACCCCCAAGGTCCTCGTCGTTGACATGGTCCAGCTCTACAACGGCTATTACAAGGCCCAGGAAGCCCAGGCCAAGCTCGCCAGCTCGGCTGACAGCGCGCAGCAGGAATTCCGCTCCATGGTCGAGTCCGGCATGGCGCTCGCCAAGGAACAGCAGGAGGCCCAGGCCCGCTCCACCAACCCGGCCCTCACCCCCGAGGCTCAGGCCAAGGCCCGTGACGACGCCAACGCCAAAGCCGAAGAGCTCCGCAAGAAGGAGATCGAAATCAACACCTTCCGCCAGAATACGGACCAGACCCTCCAGCAGCGCCGTAACGCCATCGTCCAGCTCCACATCAACGAAATCCGCGATGTGGTGACCGATTACGCGAAGAAGAAGGGCGCCGACCTCGTCCTGAATTCCGCCAACGGCAACCTCGCCGTCTACGTTGAAGAGTCCATGGACGTCACCAAGGACGTCCTCGGCCTCCTCAACGCCAACGCGCCGAAGAAGCCCGCGGGCGCCCAGTAACAAGGCGCGCGCCTGAAGCGCAAAGCCCACCGCTGGGCCGCTCGAAAAACCATCGGGCGGCCCACGCTTTGTACCCCTCCCGCTCTCTAACGCCCACTTTCCCCCTGCACTCCGCCACCACACAACCGATGAAAGCGACCATGAAAATGGTGCGCAAGGCGCTCCGGTGGTACCTCCTAGTCGGCCTCGGGCTTAACCTGCTCTCGGCAATCGTTCTGTTTTTCGAAGTCACGGTCCAGTTCCCGGAAAACCAGGTGCGCTGGGACATTGGCCTGTTCTGGTGGATCACCCTCGCCACCGCCGGCACCCCCCTCGGCTACACGGTCCTGCGTAGCAAATGGCAGCACCTCGCCATGGCCCTGTGGCTGCTCCTGCCCGTCACCCTCCTGATGGTTGACGAGTTCAACATGCTCATCCCGCGCGAAACCTGGAGCCACCGCGGTATGCCCAAGTGGGGCCAGCTCACCCCTTAGAGCAGTTCTACTTCAGGTTTCGCACAAAGCGGCCTCGCTTCTCCCTCCGCTCCGCAGCGTCGGCGCAGGCGACAGCTTAAAGGAGAAATCCTGTAAGCCCCCCCCGGGCCACCCCGTGGCTTCCTGGTCCCACCGCCAAGTCCGCCCGGCGCTGAAAGCTCCCCGAGACAGGGCTGGACAGCGCGCCTCCCGCACACAAGAAAGTAAGGCGCACCATGGAAATCGCGTACAGCCTTGAGCAAATCCTGGCCCTCGTCGGCGGAGGACAAGTCGAAGGAACCGCTGCCCAGCCCGTAAGGGCCATTGCCTCCCTCAAGACCGCCGAACCCGGCGACCTCTCCTTCCTCGGCAACCTCAAGTACAAAGGCGAAGTCGCAGGCTGCCGCGCCTCCCTCATCCTCTTGCCCCCGGACTACGAAGGCTCTCCCCAGCCCGGTCAGGCCTACCTCCGCGTCCCCAAGCCCTCCCTCGCGCTCGCACTCGTCTGCCGCGAACTCGAACGACGCCTCTGGCCCAAGCCCGCTCCCGCCGTCCACCCCAGCGCCGTCATCGCGCCCACCGCCAAAGTTTCACCCCAGGCCTACATCGGGCCCTTCTGTGTGATTTCTGACGCCGCTGAAGTCGGGCCCGGCACCGTCCTTGAGTCCCATGTCCACCTCGGCCGTGAAGCCAGGGTAGGGGAGAACTGCTGGCTCATGCCGCGCTCCACTGTCATGGATTACTGTGTCGTCGGCAACCGCGTCCGCCTCCAGCCCGGCGTCGTCCTCGGCTCCGACGGCTTCGGCTACGAGACCATCAACGGCGCCCACGAAAAAGTCCCCCAGATCGGCCGCGTGGTCGTGGAAGACGACGTCGAGATCGGCTCCAACACCACGATTGACCGCGCCCGTTTCAACGAGACCCGCATCGGCGCCGGCACAAAAATCGACAACCTCGTCCAGATCGGCCACAACGTCATCATCGGCCGCCACTGCCTCATCGTCGCCCAGGCGGGCATTTCCGGCAGCACCGTTCTCGAAGACTACGTCGTTCTCGGCGGCCAGGCAGGCCTTGCGGGCCACATCCGCATCGGCCGCGGCGCCATGATCGGCGCGCAAAGCGGCGTCACCCACGACCTCGCCCCCAAGAGCTACGTCCGCGACTCCCCGGCGTTCCCCTACATGGTGGCCCAGAAGATCCACATTCTCAAAGGTCGCCTCCCCGAGCTCTTCAAAAGGGTTGCGAAGGTGGAAGAAACCCTCGAAAGATTGCAGCCCGCCCCGCAACAAACTTCCCGCTCATGAACGGCACGCTCAAGGTCTTCTCCGGAAATGCGAATCCCACGCTCGCGCGTGAGATCTGCAAACTCATCCGCATCCCCCTCGGGGAAGCCAACGTCGAGTGCTTCCCGGACGGCGAGACGTTCGTCCGCATCAACGAGAACATCCGCGGCGCTGACGTCTTCATCATCCAGCCCACCTGCCCGCCAGCCAACCATCACCTGATGGAGCTGCTCATCATGATCGACGCCGCGCGCCGCGCCTCCGCCGCCCGCATCACCGCCGTTCTCCCCTTCTTTGGCTACGCCCGCCAGGACCGCAAGGACCAGCCCCGCGTACCCATCACCTCCAAGCTCGTCGCCAACCTCCTCACCGCTGCCGGCGCCTCCCGCGTCCTCACCATGGACCTGCACGCCCAGCAGATCCAGGGCTTCTTCGACATCCCCGTAGACCACCTTTACGCCTCCCCGGTCTTCTATAACTACCTCCAGAAGATCAAGGGCGACAAAATGATCGTCATTTCGCCCGACGTCGGCGGCATGAAGATGGCCGCCGCGTATTCGGACATGCTCCAGTGCCCCCTCGGCTTTGTCGCCAAGCGCCGCACCTCCGCCACCACCGTCGAAGCCGTCAACCTCGTCGGCGACGTTGAAGGCTGGGACGTGCTCCTCGTCGATGACATGACCGAAACCGCCGGCACCCTCTGCGCCGCAGGCCGCCTCCTCAAAGACCGCGGTGCCGCCAGCGTCCGCGCCGCCGTTTCCCACGGCGTGCTCAACGAAGTCGGCTACGGCCGCCTCAAAGGTGGGCCCATCGACGAACTCATCACCACCAATTCCACGCCCGTCGATACCCGCGGCCTCCCCATCACCGTCCTCTCCATCGCCGAACTCCTCGGCGAAGCCATCATCCGCATCCACGGCAACGAGTCCGTCACCTCCCTCTTTAAGATCAAGGGGTTTTAACGGGCGGGCATTCGGTGGCCGAACGGGCGCGGCGAGGTTTGCGCGTAAGTTGTCGCAGCTACTGAAATCACTCTTTCGCCCGCGCCGACGCGAGGATGGGGTGTCCACGCTCCCCGCAGCGTCGGCGTAAGCGACAACTCGAAACGGAACTACTCAGCACGATATGATACGTGGCGGCCGGTCCCGTGCGTGTTGAGCGTTGGTAGGGTTGGAACGGTTGGTTTGAAGCGCTCGCAAACGACGCGCAAATCTTCTATACTAATCGGCGTTGCAAGCGCGCGGGTGAAGCCTGCAGTCAGCCAGCGAACGTCTTGCACAGCCGTAGCCCCGAACGGGCTGCGTGCCCCCCGTTCTTCGCATGAGAAAAGTGCCAGTTTACGCTGCCGCACAGTTCGACTTCACGATTTGGCCCAGGGCCGAGACTAGAGCGGTTCTACTTCAGGTTGTCGCACAACGCGGCCTGGCTTCTCCCTCCGCGCCGACGCGAGGATGGGGCGTCCACGCTCGCCGCAGCGTCGGCGCATGCGACAACTTAAGGTAGAAGTGCTCCAGCCTAAAAAAAACGCCGGATGATCCCCCTGGATCAAAAGCGCGACTCGCCACCGCCCCGGCATCCTGTCACACTCCCCACAGCGCTCACGCCGTTGCCACCCCCACGGCCCTCGCGCTCTCCCTGCCCCTCGCTCACCCCATGATCCCCGATCCCCGTTTTCGGCTTCGCACCGCAACGCGCGCGGAGCTCAACACCCTGATCGCCTGGGCCGCCGCGCAAGGCTGGAATCCTGGCCTGTATGATGGCGACGCTTTCTGGGCGGCTGACCCCAACGGTTACCTGCTCGCCGAGATGGAAGGTGAGCCCGAGCCCTGGGGCTGCATCTCTGCCGTCCGTTACGGACCCGATTTCGGCTTCATTGGCTTCCTCATCGTCAAGCCCGAGCACCGCGGTGGCTCCTCGTTTGTGCGCCTGTCCACGGCTGCGCTAGAGCACCTTTCCGGATGCCGCACCGTTGGACTCGACGGCGTATTCGAGCGTCAGGACCTCTACGAGAAAGGCGGCTTCACGTTCTCCCACCGCAACCTGCGCTACCGCGGCCAGAATGCCACCACCGGCGCAGGGCCCACGGCCCCGGGCATCGTCGCGCTCTCCCGCGTGCCGTGGTCCGACGTCCTTGCGTACGACCGCAGGCATTTTCCGTCCCCCCGCCTCGGCTTCCTCCAGTATTGGGTGCGGCAGCCCTGTAGCCTCGCCCTTGCCGCTACCGGCCCCGACGGCCGCGTTGTGGGCTATGGCGTCATCCGCCCCTGCCGGGAAGGCTTCAAGATCGGCCCCCTCTTTGCCGATAACTCTGAAATTGCGTCCCAGCTCCTCGACGCCCTTTCGGCCCACGCCGGCAACGCGCCCTTCTACCTTGATACGCCCGAAAACAACCCTGCGGCCGTCGCCCTCGCCACCTCCCGCAAGATGGAAATGGTGTTTGGGACTGCCCGCATGTACACAGGCGGTTTCCCCGACCTGGCCCATGCCGGAATTTATGGCGTCACCAGCTTTGAGCTCGGGTAGCTTCATCCCTCCTCCCCCCCTCGGGGGGCTGCCGCTGCAAAGCGGAAAAGCGCGCCCTTGCGGCCCCGTCTGAAGTGCAACGGTTTCCAGCACATGGGTTTCGGGGCGGGCTTGCAGGGGGGCTAAACTACAGTAGGTTAGTCAACAAGGCTTGCTGAGCCTCCCGTTTCTGCCACTAACGGTCACTATCCATGAGCGACGTCATCTTACTTTCCGGTCTTGCGCTCCTCTCCTTCGCCGTAGCGGCGGCCTCGGCATTCGCGCTTGCGGTCCTCTTCAGCGTCAACCCCTTGCGCCTGCGCGCAGACCCCCGGGCCGGGCGCAACACGTCTGAGCTCTGGTTTGAGCTCAAAAAGCGCCTCGACCGTCCCGCCTCGTTCCTGATGCTCCTCGGGACGGGCGCGGTCGCCTTCGGTGGCATGACTTTGGGGGCGACGCTCTGGCAGAACGCAGGCCCCTGGTTCTGGTTTGCCTCGGTCGCCCTTGCCGTCGCCGTTACCGTTGCGGTCGAAGTCTGGCCCCGCAGCCTCGGCGTACGCTACAACATTCCGGCTGCCCGTGTCCTTGGCGTGCCGCTCGGAAAGCTCGCCGAAATCAAGCCCCTGGAAGGTGCCACACCCCGCCCCGGGCCAGCTCTCCCCGCAACACACCCGGACGAACCCGCGGACAAGCAGATCATGAACATCGTGACGCTCGCCGAAGCCGCGGCCGCCGAGAAGCTCATTCACTCCCTGGAGGAGATCATCATCATCCACGCCGCCACGCTCTCCGCCCGCCGCGTGAGCGCCGTCATGACCCCGCGCGACCAGGTGTCGTTCCTCAGGCTCGACGAGAACCTGCGCGAAAACCTAAGCCGCCTCCGCGCCCGCCCCCATTCCCGCTACCCGGTCAGCCCGAACGAGAACCCCGACGGCATCGCATGGACCGCGCTGGCCCGCGACTTTGCCATCGAGCTTGCCACAGCCGACGGGGGTGCCGTGGGCTCACTGCGCCTGCTGCCCCTTCCCGCGTTGCGCCCGGATGACAACCTGACGCGCGCACTGGAGGTCCTCCTTGAGTCCCGCCAGGGCGTCGCCCAAGTCAGGACCGCCGACAACCGCTTTGCCGGTCTCATCACCCTGCGCGACATCTCCCGCCTGCTGTTTTCCGCCTGAACCGCCCCGAAGGGCGACCCAGTCTAGAGCGGTACTACTTCAGGTTGTCGCACAATAGCGGCCTGGCTTCTCACTCCGCGCCGACGCGAGGTTGGGGCGTCCACGCTCGCCGCAGCGTCGGCGCAGCCGACGCCTCAAAGGAGAAGTGCTCTAGCGCCCCGCGTGGACGTAACAGTCTGGAGGAGCTGACCGCCGCGCGAAGGTGGGGTGCGCGACAAAAAAAGCCCCGGGCTTTTGGCCGCGGGGCTTTTTGTTGGGTCAACGTGCTGAAGCTAGCACTTGCCGCAGGTGCAGCGCATGATCGCGTCCACCTTGCTCCAGATCTCCTTCTCGCAGCCCGGGACGGTGAGCGTGTCGCACTCGGTGCCAAGGATGAACGGGTGGCCCTGGTCCTGCATGCGCTTCATCAGCTCGCGGCCCATTTCCTCAACCTTCTCCTTGGTGATGAGCTTGTCCGAGTAGAACTGCTTCGAAGGCAGGTTGCCGTAGAGCACGATGTCCTTCGGTACGATCTGCGCGTCCTTGGCAAGGTCGCGGGATGAACCGAGCGACATGAGGGCGGGCGCTAGGGTCGTGAACTTCTCAAGCATCGTGTCCGTCAGCTCGCCGCAGCAGTGGAAAAGGAGGTCCACGCCCTTTTCGTCAAGCAGCGCTTTGATGCGCTTGTTGTAGGTGACGACGTAGCGGTCAAAAATGTCGGAGCCCCCGTCCATCTGCTTCGGGGAGAAGTAGACCATGTTTGCGGCAGGCTCGGCGATGAAAATGGCCTTGGCGCCCGCGGCAATCTGGTGGCGGAGGGACTCGATGATGACGGTGACGGCGAGCTCCAGGCACATTTCCACGAGCTTCACCTCGTCGCTGTCTTCGGCGGTCTCACCCGAGCCGGCCATAAAGACGGGCGTGATGGGGTCCGAGATCAGCTTGGTCATCAGGGAGACGGGCCCGATGCACATGCCCACGGGCAGGAGGTCCGTCTTTTCCGCGATATACTTGATCGCGGCGTTGTTCGCACGCATGCGCGGCGTGAGCGGGCCGTTGCGGAGCTTTTCGCGCACGAGGGCGACGGCTTCGGGCGCGGGGCATTCCGAGAAGTGGAACTTCGCGACGTCGGCCACGGGCACCCCCATGGTTTCGAGCAGGATCGCCTTCTCAAGCTGGAGGTCCATCACCGGGAAGGCCAGCGGCGTGTTGAACCGCTGGGCAGCCTTTTCGAGCACCTTGCCGAGCAGCTCGCCGTTGACGAGGGCTTCGTCGTGGTTGGGCTCCTGCTTGAGGACGAGTTCAGTGCCAATGGGAAGGGCGACGCCCTTTTTGGCCAGGTTGATGTAGTATTGTCTGCTCATGTGGGAGTGGGGTGAAAGGGCTCTGGAGCACGCGGGTGTCATGGGGGCGCCCGCGTGCTCCGGGCGCGGAAAAGGCCGGGCTTTAGGCGGCCCCGACCAGCTTGCGGGCGACTTCGACGGCGCTTGCGGCGTCCGCGGAGTAGCCATCAGCGCCGATCTCATCCGCAAAGCTCTGCGTGATGGGGGCGCCGCCGACGAGGACCTTGGTCTTGGCGAGGCCCGCCTTCTTGAGGGCTTCGACGGAGGTCTTCATGGCGGGCATGGTGGTGGTGAGAAGCGCGGAAAGCCCGATGACGTCGGCGTTATGTTCCTTCGCGGCGTCCACGAACTTGGCCGGGGGCACGTTCACGCCAAGGTCGACGACCTTGAAGTTCGCGCCTTTCCACATCATGGCGACGAGGTTTTTGCCGATGTCGTGCAGGTCGCCTTCAACGGTCCCAATGACCGCGGTGTATTTGGGGGTGATGCCGGCGGCGGCGAGGACGGGCTCAAGGAGGACCATAGACTCCTTCATCGCGCGGGCGGCGACGAGGACTTCAGGGACGAAGATCTCGTCCGCCTTGAAACGGCGGCCAACGTCGTCCATGCCGGTGACGAGGGCTTGGAGGATGTCCGCGGGTGGCAGCTTTTCAGCCAGCGCCTTCTGGGCGGCGGCGAGGGCGTCCTTCCGCTTGCCGGTCTTGATGGCGGTTTCGAGGGACTGGAGGGTCTCGTTCATGAGGATTGGATGTGTCTGGGGATATGGGGACTGCCGACAGGCTCCTTCGCATTTTCCCAAGCGGCAACCTGGGGCCCTGCTGGAAGTCTGGGGCTGTTTTCTAAAGTTGGTTAAGGCCGTTTGCGAGCAGTTATTGGCCGGAACGGTTCTACGGAGTCACCGTTTGTGGTAAGCGCTGTACCTGAGCCGCATCGGTAAGCACACGCCTCTTGGAAGGAGGCTGTAAGCCTTTGGAAACCTCGGCGGGTTGGGGGCTGGTGCGTGGGGTGACGGTTGGCTGCTGCCGTATTACATTGCGTTCGGCGGGCGGGTGTCTTATTTTTAGTACCGTTATGCTCCACCTCTTTCGCGCGTGGTTAATGGCGGTGCTGCTTTGCGTCGGCGGGTCCGTAGGGGCGGCGGTGCCGAGCCTGATTCAGTATCAGGGGAAGGTTACGGTGAGCGGGGTGCCGTTTACCGGGTCGGGTCAGTTCAAGTTCGCGTTCGTTGACGAGGGCGTGGTGACGTCACGGCAGGCTTCGGGGACGGCGCAGCTTTCGGGCGGCTCGGTATCGGGGGTCGTGTTGGCGGAGGCAGGGGCGGGGTATTCGGCGGTTCCCGCGGTGTATTTTGTGGGGGGTGGAGGCTCGGGTGCGGCGGCCGTAGCTACGGTGTCGGGCGGCGTCGTCACGAGCGTGATCGTTACAAACGGGGGTGCAGGCTACACGTCCGCCCCGACGGTCGTGATCGCGTCTCCTCCGCAGGCTGTGGCTTACACGACGTACTGGAGCAATGACGGCTCGAGCACGGCGGGGAGCGAGCCGGCCGTGGCGGTGGCGCTGAACGTGACGAACGGGCTGTATGCGGTGGCACTGGGGGACACGGCGTTGCCAAACATGGCGGCGATTCCGCCGACGGTTTTCAATAACGGGAGCTTGTACCTGCGGGTGTGGTTCAGCGACGGCGTGCACGGTTTTGAGAAGCTGAACCCGGATTCGCGGCTGACTGCGGCGGGCTACGCGCTGATCGCGAAGACGGTGGAAGACGGCGCGATCACGAGTGCGAAACTCGCGACAGGGGCCGTGACGTCCACGCAACTGGCGGACGGGGCGATTACGGCGGGAAAGGTGAGTGCGGGGGCCATTACGGGGGCTGCGCTTGCGGATGGGACCGTGACGGCGTCGAAGCTGGCGGGGGGCTCTGTGACGAGCGACAAGCTCGCGGTTGGGGCGATTACGGCGGACAAGGTCAGCGGGTTATTGACGGACGGTGGCGGTGGAGGGCCCCGTGGTTTCTCGCTTGTCGGGCCTTCGGCGGTCTCGGCATTTGCCCAGTTTGTCCTGGTCTTTGACGCGCCGGTTTCCGCCGTGAAAAACCCGGATTTTGGCGCAGGAACGGCGCTGGCGGCGGACGGGTCCCGGGCGTTCCTGCTGGCCGGGGGCGACACGGGTATCGTGGAACGGGTATATATCTACGATGCCCTGGCTGATGCGTGGTCGGATGGCCCGGCCCTTCCGGTGGCACGCCGTGGGGCTGCCGCGGTGGTGGGCAACGGAAAGATTTTCGTTATCGGGGGCGAGCGTGCGGACACCCCCGGTGCCCTTGTTGCGGAGGTCGCGGTCTACGATATCGCGAGCAATCAGTGGACGGCAAAGGCGGCGATGCCGACGCCGCGGCGTTTTTTGAGCGCCGCATGGGTAAACGGGGTCGTTTACGCCGTCGGGGGCGAGACGACCGCGGGCAAGTCGTCTTGCATGGAGACGTATACGGTGGCTACGGACCAGTGGGCCGTCGGCCCGGCCGTGCCGTATGCGGCTTCGCACCAGGGGGCGATAGTGTTTGAGGGGCGGGTGGGTGTAGCGGGCGGGATGTCGCCGTCCGGGGTGCTGAAGGCGGGGGCCTCCTACAGCCCCGC
>CAZQIE010000068.1:0-17319 GCA_964593675.1 uncultured Opitutales bacterium | reverse complement strand
CTACCTCGCCTCCGCCCTCCTGTGGCTGTAACCCATATGTCGATTGGCCCTAAGGTATATCCGGAGTTTGAGGCACGTTATTTCAGTCTTAATAAGAATCTTTGATCATTTACTGACGGGACTTTGCAGGAAGTGCGGAAGGAGGCGCTCCAGGTGCCAGAATTGCGAGGGGGTGGCTAGGTGCAATTGTCACTACTGGCAAACGGAAACCCTGTATGGAAAACACGAGCCCGTGCTTGCCGGGGGGGCGGATTGGGTGCAGGGTGGGGCGTTGTGAAGGTCTATTATCTTTTGCTGGCCTATATAAGCCTTTTTATATCAGGTGCTTGCGGGGAAATGATTCGGGGTGTCGTTGTGGCTTCCGATGCTTCGGCGCTTTCCCTGCGTTTGCGGGTATCGGCCCCCGTGCCGGCGGGAATTCCAGAGGGGGAGACGGTCGTTGGGGTGGGGCCTGGTGACGCGGCGCTTGGTTACGTGGGGCGCCCGGTCCGGGGGAGGCTGACGAAAGGGGACTCGGGCTGGCGGCTCGAAAAGGTATGGCCAGCGGACCCGGTGGCTGAACGGGTGGTTGCGGATGTAGCTGCGCAGCTTCGGCGGGATACCGTGGCGCGTGGACGCAAGGCCTACAGGGAGTTAGGCGAGTACCTGCCGCCCTTCGCACTCTACAACCAACGGGGGGAAGTTTTGCAACCCGCGGCGCTACGGGGAAAACGCGTCATCCTGAATTTCATCTTCACGCGCTGTGCCTCTCCAACCATGTGCCCGGCCTCGACGGCCAAGATGGCCCAGCTCCAGAAACTTGTTAAGGAAGAAGGGATATCTAACGTCGAGCTGGTAAGCATTTCATTCGATCCGGCCTACGACACACCGGGCGTGCTGCGCTTCTACGCAGACAGTTATGGGATCGACGGGGCGAACTTCCAGTTTCTGACAGGGCCGGAGGAAACCGTTAGGGATTTGATGAGACAATTCGGGGTCCTGACGGTGCAGGAAAACGGGACGATAAACCACACGATGGCGACGCTCCTCATCGACGCGAACGGCAAGATCCTCTACCGGCGTGACGGGAGCGTATGGACGCCTGCCGAGTTCATCGAAAGGCTCAGGAAGGGGGAGCCTTGAGTCGGGTTAAGGGGCCGCCGACAAGGGAGACGGACGCTGAAGGCGGGCCTGCGCGTGGGGGGGCCTGGCGGTGGGCGCAGGTGGGGCTGATTTCGACCGCGTGTGTGGGGGTGTTTTGGGGGCTGCGTCACCTGCCCAGTGAGCCCTGCCCGCTTCTGCATGCACAGGTCTCCTCCGGTTCCCAGGAGGCTTGCGCGCCAGGGGGCGCTATTTTTGTGGAACCGGAGCGTTGGCGCTATCCTGTGACGCTGGAACTGGCGCCCCCGGAAGGGCAGGGCGGGGGAGAATGGGGGCTCATGCTCAGGACGGCCGAGCAAGGTACGCTGGGCGAAGCCGACCTCGCAACGGATCACACGCGGAAGCTGCATTTGCTTTGTGTGGATGCGTCGCTTGAGGACTACCAGCACGTGCATCCTGAGTTCGTGGGTGGGGGACGTTGGCGCTTCGAGTTCCATCCACGGCAGGCGGGGCTGTATCGGTTTTACGCGGAGGCCGTGCCGCTCAAGACGCGCCGCCTCGTTATCGCCCAGACGGAGGCCAGCGTGGCGCGGCCAGTTGCTGGAGGAGGGGCACCGGCGTCGCAGGCCGTTGAGGCGAGGCTTGAAACGGACGGTCCTCTCGAAGCGGGACGCGCCACGCGGCTGCGCCTGCGGGTGTTCGGGAGTGACGGAGCTCCGTCTCAACTTGAGCCCCTGATGGGCGCCCTTGCACACGTGGCAATCTTTGACCGGCAGCGCCCGGGGTTGGCTCACCTTCATCCGGTGTCCGGCGGGGAGGGTAACCGACCGGGCGTGGTTGATTTCCTGTTTACGGCCCCCGCTCCGGGGGCTTACCGCGCCTGGGCGCAAGTACGCGTCGCAGGGCGTGACGCTTACGTGCCGTTCGAACTGGCCGTGTCCGCTCCGTAAGCGCCGGACTTGGCGCACTTCTACTTATCGCAGTTTCCGAAATCACTCTTTTGCCCGCGGTGGCGCGAGGATGGGGCGTTCACGCTCGCCGCAGCATCGGCGTAAGTGACGACTTGAAATGGAACTGCCTAAGAGGGGGCGTGACTGTCGCGACGTGGCCGGAAGTTTATTCCTCTGCGGATGCGCAACGGGGGCGGGCGCAGCGCATCAGCCGATGCACGCGGCGTCGGTGAACATTCAGCCGGAAGAGCACGCGCTTGGGACTGCGCCGACCTTTGAGTCTGAGGTTCAAAGCGGGTGTGTGACGCGCGCCGTCGTCCCGGCATCCGGACGCCGCAGGAGGGCGATATCGCCGCCCAGGCTGCGGATGCCGTGGCGGGCCATGGTCAGGCCGAGACCGCGACCAACAGAGGTCTTGGTGGTGATGAAGGGCTCGAACATGGTGTCCGCCACTTCATCGGAAACGCCCGCTCCGCGGTCGTTGATCTGAAGGACAAGCTGCCGTCCCGTGGGCGTCTCTTCCACATCCACGATAAGCTGGACTTCGCCAGGGGGCGGGTTGCCGCTGGGATAGGATTCCCAGGCGTTGATGAGGAGGCGGCCAATGACGCTTTCGAAGACTTCCGCGTTCGAGGCTATTTTGAAGCCCACGGGCGCGTTGTTCTGCAAAACCACATCGCCGCTGACCTTGTAATCCTGTTTGAAGCGCTCGATCGTGCTTTCCAGGAGCATCTGGAGGGGAATGGGGTAAACGGGCACACGCTCGTCCGTGGCGATGGTGCTGAGCTGGCGGATGATCGTGACCATGCGCTGGATCGCGCTGTCCATGAGCGTGACGCTGCGCTTTACGAGGTCCGGCCGCTCGTAGCCGTTTTTAAGGAGGTCCAGATATCCGACAACGACGCCGAGAAGATTGTTCAGGTTGTGGGCGATGCCTTGGGTGATGGCGCCGACAGCGGCGGTGCGGCGGGTTTCGCCGAGACGCTTCTGGAGCTCGATGTTTTCGCGGTAAATTTCCTGAATGCGCAGCTGCGTCTTCACGCGCGCGACCGTCTCGTCGAGGTCGATGGGCTTCGTGATGTAGTCGACGGCGCCGACGTTCAGTCCCTCAAGCTTCCCTTCTTTCGACGACCGGGCGGTGATGAAGATGACGGGGATCGCCTGGGTGTCCGGGTTGGCCTTCAGCCGCTGGCACGTCTCGATGCCGTCCATTTCGGGCATCATGACGTCGAGCAGGATGAGGTCGGGGTGGGTGAGGGCGACCTGGTCGATGCACTCCCTGCCGTTGCTCGCGGTGTAGACGTCCATCTGCTCCCGTTGAAGCTTGCGCTCAAGGAGCTTGATGTTGATGGGCTGATCGTCGACTACCAGGATTCTGGGCTTGCGCGTGCTCAAGGTAGGGAGCGGGTGTGGAAGGAGAGCTGCTCTTGCCGGAGGCGCGGGGGAGGAGTGTACGGGTTGGCGGCTGGTGGTGAGGATGCACGGTAGCTTGCTTGAGCGCAAGGGTTTTACGCAGGTATGCGATATTCCGTGCTTACGTATTCGGGGCTGTCACCAACGCCCTGAAAAGGTATAAATCGGACAGGGCGCAAAGCCCTTAGGGGCCAAATGTCCGTTTTGTTGGGCGGCCGGATTCCAACCGGCCGGCGTGGCTTTGCTTCGGGATCAAAAACTGTAATGGACTCCCCCGAATCTGCGGTTGCCGGGGTTGGCGGGATCCTCGTCGACCATATACGTGTTGTATCGGCTCCGAATGCCCAGATTGTAGCCTGTGGAAAGACAGACACGCAGGACTTGGTACTGCGAAACGTCCCCGAATTCGGCGCGAAGGGTTTGGAAGGCCTGATCGTAGTGCGGCTTCAAATCTTCCGGTTTTGAGGAGAGGGGCGCGTTCACGTGCGCTTGAACGATGAGCGAACGGACCGTCTCGTTGCTGTTTCGAAAAACGTTGTGGCTGACGGAAATAGCGCGGAATTTTCCTGTGGCGTGCAGGTTGGTCCGGATGCGGAGCAGGCTGGGGATCGGAGCGGCATTCCAGAGATAAACAGCGCCAAGGGCGCCAAGGATGAGCACGAGCGCGGCAGCAGAACTGGCAATGATATACGCCCTCCTTACTTTGCGCGGGTTATTGCGGGCTGCCAAAACCGTGGCATCAAAGCGGTTCCGGTAAACGACGACGGAGCCTGCGAGGAGGTCGTGCAGACCCCGTTTCAAGGGATGGAAGGGAATGAGCAGGTAGCAGCCAAAGGCCGCTACGATCCAAAGGACCCCGAGCAGGAAGGTTGCGGCGAGCGAGACCGACGCATAGGGCAGCAGGTCGGCGATTCCCATGATGATCCCAGCGTAAGCCACGAAGGCGATAGTGATGTAGCGAACGAAGGATTTCCCCAGGGACAAGGGGCGACCGTCCAGGTCCAGGACCTGAATTTTGAGCAGGCGTTTGCCCAGGCTCTGGCCGTTGCCGAAGCGGCTTTGCAGGGGCACGAAATACGCAATTGAAATCAAGAGCCCCACCCACACGCCGTTCTGGCCCAGCTGCATGAACCAGCTTTCGAGCGGAATGCTGAGGGCACACGCCAGGATCCAAAGGACGATCATGTCGATGACGTCGGCGGCGAATCGTATCCAGAAGCCCGCGAAAATCTTCGGGAGCGGGGGCGGCATCTCGTTTGCGCTCATATTCAGGCGCCGTTATGTCCAGCAGGCCAAAGCAGGCAACGCCGATTTTCTGCTGCCTTTACGCCTTCTTTGGGCGTCTGCACCCCGGTGGAGTGAAGGTTGCCCGTGTGCTTTCTGAAACGGGAAGGCGGAGGGTCCCCGCGAGGGGAAGAGTCCTGGCCGACCGGCTCACTCTGCGACGGCTGCGGCCTAGCCGGGGGCGCGCCTAGCAGGTCGCGATATCCGTACAAAAAATGGTGGAGACGATCGGGATCGAACCGACGACCTCCACAATGCCATTGTGGCGCTCTTCCAACTGAGCTACGTCCCCAAAAGGAAGGCACGAATAAAGGAGACGTTTCTATCCTCGTCAATGCCTTTTTTCGATTTTTTCCACGCACGGCGTGGGCCGATTCTGTGACCTGCACGGCGGGTGGCTGCCGCTTCGCTCTGCTACGGGGTAGGGGTGCACGGCGTGGGCCGATTCTGTGAGCTGCACGGCGGTGCCTGCCGCTTTGCTCTGCTACGGGGGGGAGGGCGCACGGCGTGGGCCGTGTTTTTTTGGCCGCGCGGCTGAAGCCGGGGCTTTGCTCGGTGGCGGGGGCTGCTCCAGCGGTTCCGCTATTGCGCGGGGCCACAAATTCGCTTTTGTGGAAGGCCCATGGAAACGGAGTCGCAAATCCTGGACCCCGCGCGGGAGAGCGCCTTGTGCCGACTGCTGGATGACCCGGCGCCGTCGGTGCATCAGGCTGTGGCCGCGGAGTTCAAGCGGCTGGGGCTCGCGGGGCGGGACCTGCTGACGCGGCTGACCGAGGACCCACTCCACGCGGAGCACGCGAAGGCGCTGTTGCGGGAGATCGTTTCGGAGGATTTCGCGGGCGAGTTTGTCGAATACATCCGGGCGGGCCGGTATGAGCTTGAGACGGGCAGTCTGATGCTGGACCGCACCGTCTATCCCGACCTTTCAACGAAGGAGTGCCGCGTGTTCCTGGACCAGATCGCGCAGCGCTGCCGTCAACTGCTCGTGCTGCCGGCGACCCCGCGCGAGCACTGCAAGGTCATCAGCCGGGTGCTGTTCCACGAGTATGGGTTCCGCGGAGAGGTTGAGGACTTTGACAACCCGCGCAACAGCTTCCTGTGCGATGTGCTGAGGCGTCGCCGCGGCATTCCCATTTCCCTGTCCATCGTGTACCTGCTTGTCGCGCGGCGCTGCAAACTGGACTTGCAGCCGGTGGGGTTGCCGGGCCGTTTCATGATCGGGCATTTTTCCGGCAAGGCACCATTTTACGTGGACCCGTTTGATGGGGGCGTCTTCCGGGCAAAGGAGGACCTGTTGGACCTCCTGCGTGCGCAGGATTTGCCGTTGGACGAGGACTGGTTGCTCCCGGTGCCCGCGGGTATCGTGCTTTGCCGCACCTGCCGCAACCTTGTGCGCCAGTTTACGTGCGAAAGCGATTCTGTCCGCGCCAGCCAGTTTGCCAATTTTGTCCATGAGTTTGAAAACGTCTATCGGCGGCGCGATGCCTGAGGTGCTTCGCCTTGAGGATCTGGACGGGTTTTCCTGGGACGGCACTGCGCTCGCCGTGCTGGGGTTTCCGATAAAGCATTCGGTGAGCCCGGCCATGCACAATGCCGCGCTTGCGCAGATGGCGCAGCGGGACGGGAAGTTCGCAGCTTGGCGGTATTTCAAACTGGAGGTGCCACCGGAGCGCCTGCCAGAGGCCCTCGCAAAGCTGCATCAAAAGCGGTTCCAGGGGCTGAACCTGACGATCCCGCACAAGGTGCAGGCCGTGGGGTTGGTGACGGGAATGGCCGCGGGCGCGCGGGAAATGGATGCGGTCAACACGCTGCTGTGGACGCCCGAGGGTTATTTTGGCCACAACACGGACGGCTTCGGCATGCAGCGGGGCGTGGAGACCCAGCTTGGCGTAAGGCTTTCCGGCGCGGATGTGATCCTGCTGGGCGCGGGCGGTGCGGCGCGGGCGGCGGCCGTGCAGTGCGTGCAGGCGGGGTGCAGGGAAGTCTGGATAGGAAACCGCACGCTGGACCGGCTGAACGGGCTTCTGGAGGTTGTTCGCCCGTTGCCCGGGGGCGACCGTGTCCGCGGTTTTGATCTGGCGAACGTGCCGGCGGCGTTGCCGCGAGAGGGCATTCTCATAAACGCAACGTCTGTGGGCCTGAAGGCCGGGGACCCGGCGCCCATGGACTTGTCGCGCTTCGAACGGACGCTGAAGGTTTACGACATGATTTATAACCCGACACCCACACCGCTGATGCGGGCGGCCCAGGAGCGCGGCATGGCGGCGGTGGACGGGCTGTCCATGCTTGTGTGGCAAGGGGCGCGGGCGCTGGAGATCTGGAGCGGAGCGGAGGTGCCGGCCCAGGCCATGATGGATGCGGCCGCGGCGACGCTTTCCCTTCCGGCGCGGAAGGTGTAAGGGGGCCGCGAGGACGGGGCTGTTTCCTCTTGCGTCCGGCTTGCGGGCGTTTCTGGCTTGAACAGGGCAGGCTCAGTTTGCGCATCCCAGCCTGTCCGCGCTTCCACCTTTCTTTCGAACGCCAGATGAGCGACCTGTATTTGTACATCCAAACCGAGCACGCGTGGTTTTTCCGGCTTTGGTTTTTCCTGCTGGGCGCGTGTGTCGGAAGCTTCCTGAACGTGTGCATCTACCGGATTCCGGCGGAGAAGTCCGTCGTAAGCCCCGGGTCACGCTGCGGCTGTGGGCGGCCTATCCGCTGGTTCGACAACATACCGATTCTGAGCTGGTTCCTGCTGCGCGGGCGGGCGCGGTGCTGCGGTGCGCGCTTTAGCGTCCGTTACCCGCTTGTGGAGGCGATCACAGCGGGCCTTTTCCTTTTGCTGTGGATGGTCCTGCCACCTGCACAGGCGCTACCGGGCATGCTGTTCTTCTCGCTGCTGCTGGTGGGGACGTTCATCGACTTCGACACGATGCTGCTACCGGACGTGGTGACGATCTGGGGGGCTGTCGTGGGCGTGGCGCTCTCGTTCGCCGTGCCGGGGCTGCACGGGGTCGTGGCGGGTGACGAGCCGTGGCTGGTGGACGCCTTCCGGTCGGGCACGCTGGCGATTCTGGGAGCGCTCGTGGGCTCCGGGATTGTCCTTTGGCTCATGGTGCTTGCCGAGGCGGTGTTGCGGAAGGAGGCGATGGGCTTCGGCGATGTGGTTTTCATGGGGTGCATCGGCGCTTTCTGCGGGTGGAAGGGGGCGATCTTCGCCGTGTTCGGTGGAGCCGTCTGCGGCACGCTGGTCGTGATCCCGCTGATGCTTTTCCAGCGTCTTTTCGGGAAGGAAGAGGCAGCGCAGGAGGGGTCGGCTGCCGCTGGCGCCGAGGCGAAAGCGGGGGGCGAGGCGACCGCAGCCGCGCCCGCGGATGCAGAGGCGGAGGAGGCGGCCCTCGGCATGGGCTCACAGATTCCGTTCGGGCCATGGCTGGCGCTGGGCGGGGCGTTATACTACTTGTTCCTGCGCGGGCCGGTGGATGCCTACATCGACGGCTTCAAGCAGGTGCTCTTCGGCTAACCACGCACGCGTGGGCCGGTTCTGTGAGGTGCAAGGTGTTGGATGCTGCCGCTTTGCTCGTCCGCGGGTTTTGGGCGCGCGGCGTGGGCCGGTTTTGTTAACGGCACCGGCTGGGGGTATCCATCGGCTTCGCTTTTGCGGGCGGGGGGCGCGCGGCGTGGGCCGATGTGGGGTTTCATTGGCCAACGCGCTTGACTGGGGGGGATTGCTAGTGTCAATTTAGTCTCAATAAGCGCGGGCGCGCCGGCTGGAGCTGTTTGGGGCAGTCACAGGGGCGGGTCCACCGAAGGCAAGAGACACCTCCCATGTCCGTTCCAGCGGAAAAATCCATAGTTATTGAGAACCCCCGCGAGACGTTTAAGGAATTTCTCGCGAGCAAGGGCCTGCGTGTGACGAACCAGCGCACGGCCATTTTCGACGCAGCCTTCGCCGAGCGCGACCACTTTACGGCGGAGGAGCTTTTGGACTCGGCGCGCCGGCTGGATGACTCGGTGTCCCGGGCGACGGTGTACCGAACGCTGCCGATCCTCGTGGAGAGCGGGCTGATCCGTGAGGTGGATGTCGGGCGCGACTACAAGTATTACATGGCAAATCACCGGGCCAAGACGTTCCAGGCCCAGGTCATTTGCGTGGACTGCGACAAGATTTTTGAGGTGGATGCGCCGTTTATGGAGTGGTACGGCAAGACGGTATCAAACAAGCTGGGCATGGAGCCGGAATCCCAGCGCTTGCAGGTGGCTGCACGGTGCCTGAAGTTGCGGAACGGCGGAACCTGCGAAAACAAGCGAGTTGCCCATGGCTGAGGACCGGGATTTTCAGATTACTTTTTTTGAGGCTGTCCTGAAGCGCGAGCCGGCCTATGTGGACGTGATTGAGGTGTTGGGCGGCCTGTACACGCGGGTGGGCCGGCTGGATGAGGGCCTGAGGATGGACCGGCGCCTCGTGCGGCTGCAGCCGGATAACGCGACGGCGCACTATAACCTGGGTTGCAGCCTTGCCCTGAAGCGGCGGAAGGCGGACGCGCTGCGTGCGCTGCGCAAGGCGGTGTCGTGCGGTTACCGGGATGTGCAGTGGATGCGTGAAGACCCGGATCTGGACTGCTTGCGGGCGCACAGCGGCTTTCAGGCGCTGCTGCATGAGCTGAACGGGCTTGCGGGGCAAGGCTCCCCGGTGAGCCTCTAAAACCTTTTTTGCGGGACGCGGCAAAAACGGCCGCGCCGCGCATTCACCACCATGGCTGTCGATTTGCAAGAGTTCGAACCGATCCTCGTTGAGGCTGGCTCCGCGAAAGCGCAGCCCCTGACGCCCGTGCAGGAGGAGATCCTGCGGCTGAAGAAGGAGCGCAACGCGGTCATCCTTGCACACAATTACCAGATCGAGCCGATCCAGCGCATCGCGGACCATGTGGGGGACTCCTTGGGGCTGTCGTTTGAGGCCGCGAAAGCAAACGCGGACGTGATCCTGTTCTGCGGGGTGCACTTCATGGCGGAGACGGCGAAGATCGTGAACCCTGCCAAGACGGTGATCCTTCCGGACCTGGAGGCGGGCTGCTCGCTGTCGGACTCGTGCCCCGCGGAGAAGCTTGCGGCCTACAAGGCGGCGAACCCGGGTATTTATGTGGTCGCCTATATCAATTGCAGTGCGGCCGTGAAGGCGTTGTCGGACGTGATCTGCACGAGCGGCAACGCGGTGAAGATTGTTGAGCAGGTGCCGAAGGACCGTGAGATCCTGTTTGTGCCCGACCAGAATCTTGGCCAGTGGGTGGCGCGGAAAACGGGGCGCAAGATGCGCTTGTGGCCGGGCAGCTGTTACGCGCATGTGCTGTTCAGTGTGCGTGCGCTGGAAAAGGTGAAGCTGCGCTACCCGGACGCCCCGGTGGTCGCGCATCCCGAGTGCGTGGAATCTGTGCGGGACATGGCCGACGAGGTGTGCAGCACGGAGAAGATGGTGGACTTCTGCCGTAAGAGCCCGGCGAAGCGTTTCATCGTGGTTACGGAAACGGGCATGCTGCACCGCCTGAGCCGTGAGCTTCCGGACAAGGCGTTCATCGCCGGGCCGACGGACCAGTGTGCGTGCAATGACTGCCGCTACATGAAGCGCAACACGATTGAGAAAGTCCGGGACGCCCTGTTGAACCTGAAGCCCGAGATTTCACTGCCGGAAGACATCCGGGAGCGCGCGTACGGTCCGATTCGCCGGATGCTCGACTGGAGCCGGTAACGCGGTGCTGAGGGGGTCCGAGGGTGCCGGGGGAGGGCGTTGCACGTGAGCACGGCACGGCAGCGCATGACGTACCGCTACGACCTGATGCGGGCGCCTTTCAACGGGATATTGGAGGCGGGGTGGGTGACGTTCGGGCTCGTTGCCGCGATCCGCGTCTTTGATGCGGGGGAGACGGTGAAGGCGCTCATTCCGGCGGCGGGGCCTGCGGGTTTCCTGCTGGCGCCGGTCACGCTGGCGCTGCTGGGGCGCACCAATCGGCGCATAGGCGATGTGGCGTTCTGGATCTGCTCGGTTTCCGCCGTGTTGCTGGCGGTGGCGGCGTTGGCTCCCACTCTGGCCATCTTTGTCACGGCGCTCGTCATGGGGCAGATCGCGGTGAACCAGCAGGTGCCCCTGGTGGTGGAGATGTATTCCCGGAATTATCCGGCCACGGGGCGCGGCGCCCGTCTGTCGAGCGCCATTGTGGCGTCCGGGCTGGTCGGCGCACTGTTTGCGTGGGGCGGAGGCCGCCTGCTGGACCAGGACATCAGCCATTACCCGCTGATTTTCGCGTTCATGGCGCTGGCGGCGCTGTCCGGCGGGGTGATGTTCCGCCGCATACCCACGGGGCCGTTGCGGGAAGAGGCGCGCGCGCCCTTTTTCGAAAACGTGAGCCTGGCGTGGCGGGACCGGTTGTTTGGGTGGATCCTGCTGAGCTGGATGTTCATGGGGCTGGGCAACCTCATCACGATCCCGCTGCGGGTTGAGTACCTGGCGAACCCGGATTATGGGCTGAATGCGAGCAACACGCAGATTGCGCTCATCACGGTCGTGATCCCGGCGGCGGCCCGCATCGCGAGCACGAAGTTCTGGGGTTACTGCTTTGACCGCTTCGATTTCACGTGGATGCGTACGGTCATCAATATTCTGTTCCTCCTGGGAATGGTGTTCTTCTTCACGACCAAGAACCTGTGGGTCATTTGCTTCGGCACGGCCCTGATTGGGCTCGCGCTGGGGGGCGGGAACATCACATGGAACCTGTGGGTGACGAAGATCGCGCCGCCGGGGCAGGTGTCGGCCTATATGAGCGTGCACACCGCGCTAACGGGCGTGCGGGGGCTGGTCGCTCCGTTCATAGGCTTCAAGCTGATCGGCCTGTTCGGCCCGGTTGTGATGGTGGCGGTTTCGGGGGCGCTGATCGTGATCTCTAGCGTAATGTTCACGAGCGGGCGTGAGGAATTGCGGGCGCGTGAGGCGGCGGGTTCCTGAGGCGGTGGTAGTTGCCAAGGCGCTCGGGGCTGCACATCTTACGGGCGTGAAAAACTTCGTCCTTTCCCGGCCCGGCCGTGCGTGCGTGCTCTGCCTGCTGGCTTTCCTGGCACAGGCGACGGGCCTGTTCGGCGCGGCCTTGGACCCGCATAACCCGCCGCAGGGCGTGTTCATGGAGGAGTGGATGGAACTGCACCTGAACGGCGAGAAGGCCGGCTATACCTGCTCGCGCTTCACACGCTCGGGCGAAACCGTGGTCGGCGAGAGCCTTTCGCACCTGAAGATCGGGCGTGGGAGCAGTCCGGTGGAGTCGGATGTGACCACGCGGACGGTGGAGACGCTCGACGGGCGGCCGGTGTCGGTGAACACGACGGTGCTCATTTCCCAGCAGCCTACGGTGACCGAGGTTAAGTTTTTCCCTGAAGAGGCGGTCATTGTAACGGTGTCCGCGGGGCAGGTAAACGTGCAGACGGCGAAGCTGCCGCCGGAGACGAAGCTGCTTTGGGGAGCGTACCGGGAAGCCCTGCTGCGGGGCGTGGTGGAGGGCACAACGTATTCAGTCACCCAATACAGCCCGGACCTGCGGCTGGACCGTCCGCTGCACACGGAGGTTAAGGCGGGCAAGGTGGAGGCTGTCAGGACGGCGGCTGGCGTGCAACAGGGGCACCGCGTGGAGACGGTGATGGAGAGCGTGGGGGGGCCGCTCAAGATCGTCGCCTGGGTGGACAACGAAGGGCGTACGCTGCGCATGGAGGCGACCTCGCTTGGCATGACCCTCACGTACCTTCGCGTGGAAAAGGAACAGGCGCTTGCGGACTTCAAGCCGAAGAACGTGCTGGAGGCGTCGCTGATCGGACTTGAAGGCGTGTATCCGGACGGCGCGGACGAGGTGCGCTACGTCCTTTCGGGCGCTGTGGCTGCGGGAAAGGAAATGCCGTTGCCGCCGCAGACCGATTACCAGCGGGTCCGGAGGCTTTCGGATGGTTCGGTTCTCGTCACGGTGTCGCGGGAGCGTCTGGATGCGCTGCCGCGCGATCCTGTGGATGTTCCGGTGCCCGACGGGCTCAAACCGTACCTTGAGCCGAGCCAGATTGTGCCGACAGACGACCCGAAGCTCCAGGAACTCGCGCAGCTGGCGGCGGGCAAGCCGCGTCCCACAGACCGGGTGGCGCTCGCGGATGAGCTGCGGAGGTTTGTTTCCGAGTATGTCACGCAGAAGAACATGGACGTTGGTTTTGCGTCGGCATCGGAGGTTGCGCGGTCACGCTCGGGCGATTGCAGCGAGCACGCGGTCCTGTTGACTGCGTTGGCCCGCATAAACGGGATTCCAAGCCGCGTGGCGATTGGGCTCGTCTATTTGCCGGAATACCAGTCGCGCAAAAATGTGCTCGGTTACCACATGTGGACCCAGTGCCACGTAGGGGACAGGTGGGTGGATCTGGATGCCGCCTTGCACGAGTCCGAGTGCTCGCCTCGGCGCATCCTGCTTTGCGTGTCGGCGCCGGGTTACGAGTCGCTCGTGGACATGGGGCTCGGCGTGCTGAACTCGGTGGGCAGCCTGAAAGTCAGGATCGGGGACCCTGCCCGCCCGTCGGCAGCACCTCGGGAGGCGGCTGGCGGCGGAACCGGGACACCGGTGTCGGCGCCTTCGGCATCTCAAGCCGGTTCCAGCGGAACGCGGTGAAAAGGAGGAGCCAGAAGCTGTAGAAGACAAGCGGGTTTGCAAACGGGAACCCGCCAACGCCGAGCAACGCCACGACGCCGCAGGTGCCGAGAAGAAACAGGGGGGCGCGAAAGGCCTTCTCCTTGTGCCGGAGTGACCAATACACCAGCAGGGCCGGGGGGAGGAGCCATACCAGCGTCCCTGCGAGCCCGTTCTCAACGAGCGCCTTGAGGAGGTCCGAGCGGGGCGACTCGAAGAGTGCGTTGGGCAGGTCGTTCTGCCGTAGAAAGGCGAAGACGGTGGTAAAGGATTCCGCCCCCCAGCCAAACACGGGCTTTGCCAGGAAGGCCGCGAAGCTGTCGCGCCACAGTGGCGGGAACAGGTCGGCGGAGAACAACGTGCCGTCGGCCCCGGAACGGGCGAGGAGGTTCCACGGCGATACTGAAAGCGCACGCTCAATAATCCAGGCGGCAGCGGCGGCGCAGGCCGCTCCCAATGCCGTGAACGTGAGAAGGGCCGGCCACCGGGCGAGGCCGCGTGTGCGACGGGCTTCAAGGCCGGCGAGGAAAAGGCCTGCGCCGAGCAACAGGAGCGCCGCGGCCTGCATTTGGGGCACGCCCATGGCTACGGCGGTCCCGCACAGGGCGGCGGCGCCGAGCAAGGCTGGGAAGGCGCCCAGAAAAAACTGGCGCCAACCTTGATGGCGCAAGAGGTCCAGGGCCAAGGCCAGTAGCGCGCCCATCCACAGGATCGCGAAGGCCGCCCAGTGCTGGTAATGCGCGAAAGTGCCGAAGAAATGGGGATTGGGCGGAAGCACGAGCCCCAGGATTTTTCCCGGGAGAAGCTTGGGCTGGATGAGGCCCCAGCCCGCGAGGGCAACCGCGTTTATCCCGAGTACGATCAGGACGAGTTTGATCTGAAAACGGCCGCGTGCGCCGAAGTAAGCGGTTGCCGCGGAGGCGAACAGGGGTGCGTAAAGGAGCCAGAGGAGCCAGCCGTCGGCTGGGCAGAGGTTGCTGGGCATCCACGGCGAACCGGCGTGCAGTTCAAGGAAGGTTTTCCTGGCGATCTGGACGGGAACCAGTTCGCGGTTGAAGAGGCCGCTGACCAGCGTCAGGAAGCCGAGCCACGCGGGCGCAAGAAGGAGAGCGAAGCGTACGCGCGCGCGCTGCGGGTCAAAGTGATGCGCGCGGGAAATGGCGAGCAGGGGAGGGCCGAGGACGGCGGCTGCGCAGAGGAATCCGTACGTCCACTCCGCCGCGCCCCCGAAAAGCCAGGTGCCCAGCACGCACAGGCCGCAAAGGTGTACGAGCTGGATGATCTCGCTCCGCGAGAGGTTCTCGGGATGATCTTCTTCGAACATGCTGCGCGCGGAGCGTAGGGACTCCCCCCGGGAACAGCGAGCGGTAAAACGAGGGTGCGGGCTGCGCGCACGGAACATGCCATGCGGGCACGCGGGGGCAGGTTCGACGCGCGGGGGGAGCTTGAGCGCAGTTTCACTTCAAGTGCGCCGCGCTGCGGTGAGCGTGGACGACCCGGCCTCGCGTTGGCGGGGGCAAGAAAACTTCAACAGATGCGGCGACTTAAACTGTATGGGCTTTAGCGCGAGCCGTGGCAGATGCTCTGCGCAACGGCGTCGGCCTTCTCTTTGCTCACCAGAGCCTCAAGCAGCGCCAGCCCGAACTCCGTGGCCGTGCCTGCGCCGCGCGAGGTGATGATCTGGCCGTCCCGCACCACAGCCTGTGCCGCCTGTATGGCCGGAAGCTCTTTTTCGACGCTGAAGTGGGCGGTGTAACGCTTGCCTTCCAGAAGCCCGGCATCCTTCAAGACTGTCGGTGCGGCGCAAATGGCCGAGACGAGACGCCCTTCCGCGGCATGGCGCTTCACGGCCTGGAGCACGCGCGGGTCTTCCCGGAGCTTGGGCGTGCCGGGGCCGCCGGGCAGCACGATGCAGTCGTAATTCTTGCGGAGGGCGGTATCGAGCCCCACGTCCGCCTTGACCACGATGTCGTTGCGGCCACGCACCTGCAGGCTTTCTTCCCGGGAAGCGACAATCACCTCAACCTCGCCGCGACGCAGGATGTCGATGGGCGCGATCGCTTCCAGTTCTTCAAAGCCCTTGTGGAGGATGATGAGCGCGGACTTGGCCATGGCGGAAAAGTCGGGTGTGTAAATGACTAAGAAAGTCGGGAGAGCCCAATATAGTCCGCCCCGTAGCGTGATCAACTGCGATTCAGGACTTGCGGCGCCACAGGGGGGGCGAAGTTTCCTGCGAAAAAAAAAGGCCCCCGGAAGCGTGTGCTTTCGAGGGCCTTCAGAAAATGGTGCCCGAGTAGGGACTTGAACCCTAAACCAATTGATTAAGAGTCAACTGCTCTACCATTGAGCTACTCGGGCATTTGTCCGCCAAACCGCTGTCGCGGCCGGTTAACTTTTTGCCGGGGATATACCGGTAAAGAACGGAAAGCGGGATTGGATAGACCTCGCGGTTTCGGCTGGCAAGACCTTTTTTTGAAAAATCTTCAAGCGAGCCTCAATCGACGTTCAGCGGCTCGGGCTCGGGAGTCTGCGGGGTGAGGCGTTCGACGACGGCGCAGGTGACGAGGTCGCACCCGACATTGACGGTCGTGCGGAGCATGTCGAGGAGGCGGTCGACGCCGAGGATAATGGAGATGCCTTCAGGGGGGACATTGAAGGAGACGCAGAGGCCGGCGATGAGCGGCAGGGACCCTCCGGGGATGCCTGCGACAGCCACGGCGCTGAGCACGGAGAGCAAAAGGAGCGTGACCTGCTGGGCCAGGGAGAGGTCCACGCCAAAGACCTGGGCCACGAAGAGCACGACGCAGCCCTCGTAAAGGGCGGTGCCGCTCATGTTCATGGTTGTGCCCAAGGGCAGCACGAAGCCTGCAACGGACGGCCGTACGCCAAGTTCATTTCGCGCGCAAGCAAGGGCGGCGGGGAGTGTGGCATTGCTGGAACTCGTGGAAAAGGCGGTGACGAGGACGCTGCGGACGTCCCGGAAGAACGCGCCGGGCGAGCGTCGGGCGAGCAGGCGCAGCCATACATACATGGTGCCGAACAGGTGGAGGAACATGACAGCCACGCAGCCAAGCACGAAGACGCCGAGCGCGATAATCACGTGCATGCCGGTGCGCACGATGACGCTGAAGATCATCGCCGGGACCGCATAGGGGGCGAGCTTGAGGGCGAAATTCACGATGCCGGTCATGAGCTCGGTCAGCGTGTCGAGCATGTCCTGCATGCCGGCGCGGCGCTGTGGGGAAAGCCGGGTGCCGGAGGCTCCGAGCAGGATCGCGAAAAGGATGAGGGGCAGGACGTCCCCGAGCATGTTGCGCTGGTTTCCGACCACCGCGCCAATGAGGTTCCGGGGCATGAACATTTCCACGACCGACGCAGGGCTGAGGGAGGGCGCACTCTCGTGGACGGCCACATGCTTTTGGGCGGCCCCACCGAAGTCGGTCACGAGTTGGGCTTTGGTGGCGTCGTCGATGTAGTTGCCGGGCTCGACGAGGTTCATCATCACCATGCCCAGGGCGACGCCGATGGCCATGTTTGCGAAGAAGAGCGTGAACGTGCGGATGGCCAGCGGGCCCAGACGGTCGAGGCGCCCAAGCTGGAGGACGCCCGCGGCGAGGGACGAGAGGACAAGGGGCACGACGACAAAAAACAGCATGCGCAGGAACACCTGCCCAAGCGGATCCAGGATGGCCGTGGAGATCTCGCGGGCGACCGCGAGGACGGACGGGAAGCGGCTGCCGAGGGCGAGGGTGATCGCGCCGGCTAAGGTGCCGACGACGAGGCCGATGAGGATGCGGTTGCTTGAGGGATGCGCGCCGGAGGACATTGCGGATGAGGAGGGAGGTGCAGGATTGCCTGAGCCTTTCTAGGGCCAATCGACATTTTAGACTGTACAGATTGTGACCGAGCTGTTTGAA
>CAZQIE010000067.1:0-17846 GCA_964593675.1 uncultured Opitutales bacterium | reverse complement strand
TCCCTAATCATTTGTACACCAGAAAATGCGACAACTTGAAGTAGAACCGCTCTAGCCGATTCATTTCATCCCGAAGCTGAGCGAAGAAGGCATTACACTGCGGCGTAAACGAGTCAGTTGGTGTCAGCCTTAATTTCCATCCCTCGCGGTTTGCCCGCTCCGTTATCTTAGCCAAAGGTCGTTATCGCGATCGAGACTGTCGAATCAGTAAGTTAGAAAAGGCGGTTCCGCTTACAACGGGCCGCCTTTTTCGCGAGCGGCGCAGGCTGACTCCGGGCCTTGAGCGGGGTACTGGTGGCTTCGACCCAATCGCCAGGCACCAGCGTGCGGTGGGGAATTGCGGGGGGCGCAAACTCTCCGCACTGGATGAGGCTGGCGACCTGATCCACGGCCGTCGCGGCAATGGTATGGGCGTGGACGTTCACCCCCGAAATTTGTGGCAGGCGGTGATCGTAGTTGAGGTGGGCGACCGCGATGTCACGCGGGATCTGCCAGCCGAGAACCTCTAGCCAGTGGATGGCATCATCGAAGTGGACGATTAGGGCCTCAGGTTTTTCGCGACGCAGCCACCGCACGAAGTTTCGCGGCACGTCCTCGGGTGTGATCCGATCGACAACGAGGATGGGCAGCTGAAGGCCCGAATCCAGGAATTCGCGGGAGAGGCGGGCGCGCGAGTAGCCATTTTCGCTACGGTCAATCCAGGTTGACGTGATGAGACCTATTCGCGTGTAGCCCAGTTTTCGCAAGGCATCCAAGGCAACGCCAGCATTGTGGTAGGCGTCGTGGCAAACGGAATGGTGCGGGAGTTTGATTGAGTGTGAACCCATTCGACGCGCCAAAAGAGATTCCCCTTGTCCGAGCATGCACACGGCGAAGCCCTGCCACGGCTCCACAGCGAGCTCCATGCGCGTGAGCAGGGGTAAGATCAGCCCGTTAATCCCCCGCGCCCGAAGGATGTCTGCGTAGCGAGCGGCGGTACAAGGGGCGTGCGCAGGAGCAGCCACCCAAAGGGGCTCCAGCCGATAGCCAAGCTGCCGCGCGCGCTCGGAGGCGCCTTGCCAATAGCGCCGCAGCCAAGGGAGGGCTGTCCACGCGTGCTGGTTGGGGTAATCGTTCAGCCAAGCGATGGGGACTAATGAACGAGACACACGTCCGCGCCGCACCTGCGTCATCAAGGTCTGCGTGAGCGGATGGGGGTGATAATGCAGCTGCTGGGCCGTAGTGAGGACTCGCTGGCGCGTGCTTGGAGATACGTGGGCGTGCCCTCGCAGTGCGCGGGAAACTGTCATGACGCTACAACCGGCTTTCCGTGCCACATCCGCCATGGTGGGCGCGGTGCTGGCAGAGGTTTGGATGTTGGACACACGCACGTTTGTTACGACTAACAAATCAGCATGATTGAGGCAAGCCTTGGGGGTGGAGTAAGCTGATTGCGTTTTCAAACCGCATCAGCGCAACCCCCTACCCTTCTATGAGCCCGGCTGAAACCTTAAGGATCGACTTCAACGGCGTGAAAGGGCCTCGCAAGGCCTACCACCGAACGTGCGTGAGCGCGGGGCGTGCGGGAGAGGGGTTACGCGCCGAGTGGCAGCGACAGCTGCGCCGGGTGAAGGCCGATTGCGGGTTCCACTACATCCGTTTTCACGGGTTGTATTTTGAGGACATGGGCGTGTATGCCGAGGATAAGCAAGGTAACCCGGTCTACAATTTCCAGTACATTGACCACCTGTTCGATTTTCTGCGGGAAATCGGCATGCGGCCGTTTGTGGAGCTAGGGCTGATGCCCGCGGCGTTGGCGAGCGGACCGGCCACGGCTTTCTGGTGGAAGCACAACGTCTCGCCGCCGAAGTGCTGGGAGCGTTGGGCAGAACTGGTGCGGCGAACGGTGGTGCACTTCGTGGACCGCTACGGCATCGACGAAGTCCGGCAATGGTATTTCGAGGTATGGAATGAACCGAACCTGAAGGGCTTCTGGTCGGGCTCGATGGAAGAATACCTGAAGCTCTACGCGGTGACGGCCCATGCCGTGAAGGGCGTGGATGCGGCGCTACGTGTGGGCGGGCCAGCCTCGGCGGGCAATGGCTTCACGAAGGAGCTGCTCGACTACTGTGATCGGGAAGACGTGCCTCTCGACTTCATCTCGAACCACGGCTACGGCGTGAAGCAGACGGAGGATGTGTGGGGCAAAGTCGTGGGCTGCATCGACCCGCGCCCGGAGGCGATCCTGGAATCCGTGCGGCAGACGCATGCTTGGATCCAGGCGTCGAAGCATCCCGAGCGGGAATTCCACTTCACCGAGTTCAATTCGTCGTGGTTCCTGTGGGACAACATCCGCGACAGCTATTTCAACGCGCCTTACATTCTCTACAAGCTCAAGCAATTTGAGCCTTACCTGGATTCCTTGTCCTACTGGACCTTCACAGACATTTACGAAGAGGCCGCGCCGCCGAAGACGCCATTCCCCGGGCTGTACGGAATGATGAATGTCCACGGCCTGAGGAAGCCGTCTTATTATACCTGGAAATTCTTACACGAACTCGGGGACACGCAGTTGGCGTGTGCAGACGAGCAAGCGTGGGCCACGCGCTCGACGCAAGGGGTACAGGTGCTGTTCTGGAATCTGACGTTCCCGCGCATCATCGAGTCCAACCAGTCCTACTTCGGGCGCGAGCAGCCAACGCTGGAACTGCCGCCGCGCGAGGTCGTCATCGAAAACCTGCCTGCCGGCAACTACGATCTGGAAGCCACGCGCACGGGCTATCGGTCCAATGACGTACTGACCGATTATTATGATCTGGGCAAACCCGCCGAGCTTTCACGCGAGCAAGTGGCCTCGCTGGATGCGCGCAACAATGGGTCCGCGTTTTTCCTCGGCAGAGTCCAACACCCCGGCGGCACCTTCCGCCACAAGCTGCCGATGCGGGAAAACGATGTGGTTCTCTTCAAACTCCGTCACCGTTCATAGCGTTAGCGTTCCCCACGGCTAACTGTTACAGGAGCTGACGCCGCATCATCAGGTTAACGAGCTGCTCGATGGTTGATGTCGGGGACATAAGGGGAGCACCGGCGGCTTAAATGGCCAATGGGTAAGCAGAGCATTCAGTCTGAATATGCTGGAGGCGAGGCCGGGGTGTTTTGCTGCGAAGGGCCCCCTGGAGACGGACTGCTCCCTCTCGTCTGGCGGGGGGCCCATGCGCCCGAGAAGCCCCCCTTCCAATCAATCCTTGAAGGTCTTCTTCCAGCTTCTGCCTTCTTGCGACAGAAACTCTGTGCCGAGCTTCCACACCGTAACCTTGGTGGAGCCCTCTCCGTCAACATACGCGCCCGCGGGAACGAGGTTGAAGCCTTTGGCGATCATGAGCCCGCCCGGAATGTCGCGCCCGTCCACCATCTGGCCTTGTTTCGAAATTCGGAACTCAAGCGGAGCGGGCGACCGGAAGTACCAGTAGCTTTCGTTCTCAGCCTCGAGCGTGTAGGTGCCAGGCGGGAAGCGGAGCCCACGGGTCGGCATGGGCGAGTCACCGAAGACCATACCTTCGTGGACGATGACAGCCTTTTGGGGATCCGTCACAGGCGTTACGGTGCGGGTCTCAGCCGTGGTGGGCCTTGCCATCAGGCAGCCCGCGAAAAGGGAGGCCAGTGCGATGAGGACCAGGCAAAAGCTTCGCAGAGTTAGCATTTCGGGATTCGGCCAGTTACGGCGCGCGCTGTCAATGCCCAGCCCGCAGCGGACCTCGGCCTTGCGCTTGCGTAAAGGGAAGGCATTTCCTCCAGCGGGGCCGTTGCCTTGTATGCAAAAAAACAGGGGCACCGCGTTTCCGCTAAGTGCCCCTGTTGAGGAAATGGAGCCGGGAATCGGACTTGAACCGACGACCCACGCATTACGAATGCGTTGCTCTACCGACTGAGCTATCCCGGCTTGTTTGTTACCCGCCTTGTAGGGGCAACTTTCTCCTGTTCTTACACGCCAGCGAACCGGCGCGGCCAACAGGATGGGGACCTACTATGGAGGGGGCGGATTCTCCTGCAAGTCGTTTTTTCGGAATTTTCAACTCCAGCCACAGCGCCTGCCACCTCCCCGCTCTGGCCCGTTGCGCCGTTGACACCTCCGCCGGCCTCAGGCGCCCTCCAGCCTGCGGCCAACGCCATGCGGGGGCATGGTTGCCCTATGGCTGACCGTTCGGGTAACTGCCGAGCCACTTCACAAACGGGCAGGAGGCGGAAATCTCCGCCACGGCTTCCTGAACGACGGCGTCCTGCCAGTGGCCGACGAAGTCGATGAAGAAGTAGTAGTCCCAAAGCTTGCGGCGGCTGGGCCGCGATTCGATCTTCGTCATGTTTATCCCGCGCGAACTGAACGGCGAGAGGGCGGATTGCAACGCCCCGGGCTTGTCGTGTATTGAAATGACGATGCTCGTCTTGTCCGCGCCCTTGCCCAGCGGTGCCGTGGGCTTACGGCCAAGCACAAAGAAGCGCGTGATGTTGTCGGCACGGTCCTGTATGCCCTGGAAAACAACGGGCACCCCGTACTGTTCGGCGGCAAGGCAACCGGCCACAGCCGCAACGTCTGCGTTGTCGCGGGCCATGCGGACCGCGGCGGCTGTGCTGTCGAAGGCCACAAGCTCAGCCTTCGGGACGTTCCGGCGCAGCCATTCCCGGCACTGCGCAAGCGCGGTATCTTTGGACAACACGCGCCGGATCTCGCTGAGCGGCGACTTCGAAATCAGGCAATGCTCGATCGGAAGGTACACCTGCGCGACGACCTTCAGGTCGGACTCCACGAGCAGATCGACTGTCTGGTTGATCGCGCCTTCCGTGGAGTTCTCGATGGGCACGACGCCATAGTCCGCCTCCCCGCTTTCGACGGCCGCAAAGACGTCGGTTATGGACGTCATGGGCTGCATGGGGAGGCTCGACCCGAAATTCTTGAGGGCCGCCTGATGCGTGTACGTCGCCTCGGGCCCGAGGTACGCGATGGTCACGGGCTTCTGGAGCGAGATGGAGGCCGAAATGATCTCGCGGTAAATGGCGCGGAGCGCGCCTTCGGGCAAGGGGCCCGGGTTGATGCCCGCGAGCTTGCGGTAAATCTCCTCTTCCCGGTTGGGTTGGTAGATTTCCGCGCCTTCGCGCAGCTTCACCTTACCGATCTGCGACGCCAGACGCACACGGGCGTTCAGGCGCTCGACGATTTCGCGGTCTACCGCGTCGATCTGCTTGCGCAAAGAGTCGAGGCCGTTCGAGGTGTCGCTTTGCATCGAATGTTTGTCGGTTTGAATGTCAGAAGTGTCAGAGCGAACCGATCGGGAAGCGTCGCCACCCTACCCGCTCGCCTTAATCAAGGTTACTCCGCCGGTTTGCCGTCTCTCTCTGTCGCCGAAGCCCCGGCGCCGGCAGCGGGGGAGCCTTTCGGGGAACCGGCCTCGGCGCCGGTCGGGGCACCGTCCAGTCCCAGTTCTTCCTGTTTTTCTTCGGGTAGGCCCATGTCGGCGTCACCCAACGGGGCGTCGGTTGCCTTCCGGATGTATTCGTTGATCTGGGCCGGCGAAAGCACGTCGGAAGCCGGAAGCTCCTCGATAGACCGCAGGCCAATGAATTCGAGGAAATGCTCGGTCGTCGAATACTGGATGGGGCGCCCCGGCAGGTCCGCACGCCCGGAAACAAAGATCAGCTCGTGCTCCAGAAGCTTGCTCAGCGCACTGTCCACCGACACGCCACGTATGGCCTCCATTTCCGGCCGGGTGACGGGCTGGCGGTAGGCAATGATGGCAAGCGTCTCCATGGCAGCCTGACTCAGGCGCATGGGGCGCGGGTCATTGCGCAGCAACCGCACCCATTCCGCGAACTCCGGAGCTGTCGTGAGCTTGAAGCCGTTCGGCCCCTGAACGAGCCGGTATACATCGTTGGCCTCCAGAAGCTCCTGACCAATCGCGTCCATCGCGTCGCGGATCTGCGTGGCCGTAAGCAATGTCGGCACCTGCGCCATCAGGTCTTCCATGACCCGCTGACCAGGAGCGTCTCCCCCGGAGCCGCCTTCGGCGCCGTCTTGCCCCTCTCCCGCGTCGTCCCCGCGTTCCTGCTCCTGATGGTAGCGGGTGAGCACGGCCTGGATGTCCTTGATCGTCAGCGGTTCCGACGTCGAGAACAACAGGGCCTTGAGAATCTTCTTGAGGTTGAATTCCATCGCTCAAACTACCGCGGCACGGTCGCTTTGCCGGAAGCCGGAGCCCTTTGGCAGGCCGCGGCAACCGGAGCCGGCCCGCCACGGACAAAAAGGTATTGTGTTGTCCGGGGGGGGCTCGTTAATGAGGTGCGATTCAAACAAATGCGGCATTGCTGTAAATAGCCGATTTTTCTCTCCAACCGGAAACCCAAGCTTGAATACGGACACCACGGCCCGCGAATTCTCATCCAAGGTGGTCGACGGCCACGACCGCGCTCCCAACCGCTCGATGCTTCGGGCGGTAGGCTTCAAAGACGAGGACTTCAAGAAGCCCATCGTCGGCGTTGCTTCGACCTGGAGCATGGTCACCCCGTGCAACATGCACATTGACGAGCTCGCCCGCGAAGCCGCTCGCGGTGCGGACACTGCCGGTGGCAAGGCCATCATCTTCGGCACCATCACCGTCTCTGACGGCATTTCGATGGGCACGCTCGGCATGCGCTACAGCCTCGTGTCGCGCGAGGTGATTGCGGACTCGGTTGAGACCGTGACGGGCGGCGAGGGCTTTGACGGGCTCGTGGCCATCGGCGGGTGCGACAAGAACATGCCGGGCTGCCTCATGGCGATGGCCCGCATGAACCGGCCTTCCGTGTTTGTTTACGGCGGCACCATCCTCCCGGGCATCTACAAAGAGAAGCCGGTGGACATCGTGTCGGTGTTCGAAGCCGTCGGCGCCCACGCCGCCGGAAAGATCTCCGACAAAGAACTCTACGACATCGAGTCGTGCTCCATCCCGGGCGCGGGTTCCTGCGGCGGCATGTACACGGCCAACACGATGGCTTCGGCCATTGAGGCGCTCGGCATGAGCCTGCCGAACAGCTCGGCCCAGCTCGCCATTTCGAAGGACAAGATGCAGGACTGCGAGCGCGCGGGCGCGGCCGTCCTGAACCTGCTGGAAAAGAACATCCGTCCGCGGGACATCATGACGAAGAAGGCGTTCGAGAACGCCATCACGGTCGTCATCACCCTCGGCGGCTCCACAAACGCCGTCCTCCACCTCCTCGCCATCGCCCATGCCGCGGAAGTCCCCCTGTCCATCGACGACTTCACCCGCATCGGCAAGAAGGTGCCGGTGCTGTGCGACCTCAAGCCCAGCGGCAAGTACAACATGGCGCACTTCTGCCGCATCGGCGGCCTGACGCCGCTCCTGAAGACGCTTCTGGACGCCGGGCTGCTCCACGGGGACTGCATGACCGTCACCGGCAAGACGCTCGCGGAAAACGTGAAGGATGTGAAGCCCTACCCGACGGATCAGGACATCGTCCGCCCGCTCAACAACCCGATCAAGCCGGACAGCCACCTGCGCATCCTTTACGGCAACCTGGCTTCCGAAGGCGCTGTCGCGAAGATCTCGGGCAAAGAAGGCCTGCGCTTCACGGGCAAAGCCATCGTTTACGAGTCGGAAGAAACGGCCTTGCAGGGCATCCTCGACGGAACGGTCAAGGCCGGGCACGTCATTGTCATCCGCAATGAAGGCCCCGTCGGCGGTCCCGGTATGCGCGAAATGCTTGCCCCGACCTCGGCTGTCATGGGGCGCGGCCTCGGCAAGGAAGTGGCGCTCATTACGGACGGCCGGTTTTCCGGCGGCAGCCACGGTTTCGTCGTCGGCCACATCACGCCGGAAGCGGCCGTGGGCGGCCTGATTGGCCTCGTGCAGAACGGCGACACCATCACGATCGACGCCGAAAAGAACGAGCTGAACCTCGTCGTCCCCGCGGACGAGCTCGCGCGCCGCAAGGCCGCATGGAAGCCGGCTCCCCCGAAGGAACGCCGCGGCGTGCTCGCCAAGTACGCGAAGCTCGTCTGTTCCGCGTCCAAGGGCGCTGTAACCGACGCCAACCTCTAAATAAACCCTCTCAGCCGGCCCGGAGCTTTCGCAAAAACCGCGCCTCCGGGCCGGTCTTCCTTTCCCCCGGAACACACCCGCATCTCACCTCCTATGAGCTGGAACCGCTTCAAGCAGTACACGTTCGTGGCCGAAAACCTCGGCTTCGCCCTCGACATCAGCCGCGTCAACTTCCCGGACAGCTTCCTCGGCACGATGGAAGGCCCGGCGCAAAAGGCGTTCAAGGACATGGAGGCCCTCGAGAAGGGCGCCATCGCCAACCCGGACGAGAACCGGATGGTCGGGCACTACTGGCTGCGCAACCCGAAGCTCGCGCCCTCCGCCGACATCGCGCGGGACGTGGAAAAGACGGTCGCGGCGATCGGCGAGTTTGCGGCGAAGGTGCACAAGGGCGAGATCCGCGGGGCAAAGGGCGTTTTCAAAAACCTGCTTTGCGTCGGCATCGGTGGTTCCGCGCTGGGCCCCCAGTTCGTCGCCCAGGCACTCGGCCACCCGACGCAAGACAAGATGCGGGTGTACTTCGTCGATAACACCGACCCGGACGGCGTCGATTACACGCTCGCTGAACTCAACGGCAAGCTCGGCGAAACCCTCGTCATCGTCACGTCGAAGTCCGGCAGCACGCCCGAGCCTGCAAACGGCATGATCGAGGTCGAGGCCGCCTATAAGCGCGCCGGTCTGGACTTTGCCAAGCACGCGGTTGTCACCACCGGTGAGGACAGCAAGCTCGACAAGCACGCCAAGGCCGCCGGCTTCCTTGCCCGCTTCCCGATGTGGGACTGGGTGGGCGGACGCACCAGCGAGCTTGGTCCCGTCGGCCTCCTTCCCGCCGCCCTGCAGGGCATTGATATCCAGAGTCTGCTCGACGGCGCGAAGGCCATGGACGACCTGACCCGTCGCCCGGTCGTCGCCGAAAACCCGGCTGCCCTCCTCGCCCTGATGTGGTACTACTGCACGGACGGCAAGGGCACCAAGGACATGGTGATCCTCCCCTACAAGGACCGCCTCCTCCTGCTTTCCCGTTACCTGCAACAGCTTGTGATGGAGAGCCTCGGCAAGGAAAAGGACCTTCAGGGCAAGACCGTCAGCCAGGGTATCGCCGTTTACGGCAACAAGGGCTCGACCGACCAGCACGCCTACGTGCAACAACTGCGCGACGGCGTCGCCAACTTCTTCGCCACGTTCATCGAAGTCCTGCGCGACCGCGACGGCGTTTCGCCCGAAGTGGAACCCCAGACGACCAGCGGCGACTACCTGCAAGGGTTTCTGCTCGGCACCCGCGAGGCGCTTTCCGAGAAGAACCGCCCGTCCCTCACGATCACCGTCCGCGAGGTCTCCCCGGCCACCGTCGGCATGCTCATCGCCCTCTACGAACGCGCGGTGGGCCTCTACGCGAGCCTCATCGGCATCAACGCCTACCACCAACCCGGTGTCGAAGCCGGCAAGAAAGCCGCTGCCGCGACGCTGGAGCTGAAGCGTAAGTTGTTGGATGCGTTGAAGAAGTCTCCGGGCAAGGCTTACACGGCTGACGCGCTCGCCGCCGAATTAGGTCTTGAACCAAAAACTGAATTGATCTTTAAACTTTTGGAACACATGGCCGCCAACGCCCAGAAGGGGGTCCGGAAGGAATCCAGGACGCCCTTCTACGCGTCTGTGTTCTCGTACAAGCCCTAAAATCTCGTTTACTAGCCCCAACCCGAAATGAACGTTGTATCCCTGATTCTCCGTGCCCTTGCCATCCTCGGCGCCATCGCGGCCGCCGTCGGTTTCGTATCGGTTCGCGGAAAGGTGGAAGACCAGTCCAAAGCCCTGAAGGCGGCCAGCCAGAAGTACGCCGCCGCCCAAGCCGAAATCGAACAGACGAAGGCTGACGGGGAAAAGGCGGTGGCGGAAGAGCGGATGAAGCTGAAGGACATTGAAAAGCTTCAGCTCGAGCAGAAGGCGCTGGCCGACCAGGCCACCTCCCAGCTCGCCGTTGCCCGTCGCGAAGTGGAAACCGCCAAGAAGGACGCGGCTGACAAGGAAAAGCAGGTTTCCAACATGAAGCGCGATATCTCCGCGAAGAACACGGAGATCGCGTCCATGAAGACCAAGCTGGCCGCAGGCGATCCGGACAAAATCAAGGCGCAGGAAGCGGAGATCGAGGCGCTGAAGAAGGAGCTCACCGCGCTGAAGACGCCTGCACTGGCCCCGAAAGCCGAGACTCCCGGCAAGCCTGTTTACGTGGACACGCAGGTGCTCGCGTATGACACCGAAGCCGGCCTCATCACCCTCGCGGTGGGCGAAAAGCAGGTCCGCCCGAACGAGTCCCTGGAACTCATCCAGGATGAGCGCGAGCTGGGCACCGCCGTTGTCATGGACGTGCGCCCCACCTTCTGCATCGCCCGCATTATCCCGGGCACCCGTGGTCTTCCCCGCATTGACAAGGATACCGCGGTGACCTACGAGAAGGCCCCGTAATGAAGCTTCGTCCGGTTCTCCTGTTCCTCTTGGCCATTGCAGGCCTTATCGGCTGCAACGGCTGCGAATCAAAAAAGCCAAGCGATTCCAAGATTCCTTGGGCTCGCCCGGCCTCGTGGGAAGGCGGGCCTCCCGGCATGGGTGGCATTCAGCCGCCAAGGTAACTTCACAGCTCAACTTCAAGCGCCGCACATCCTGCGGCGCTTTTTTTTGCCCAACACACGGCGTTCACTTGCCCATTGCTGGCCCTTGCGCTTTCATCCGTGCCCATGAGCACGGAAGGCACACCCGCCCCAGAGACCCCCGAGAGCCGCGAAGACACGGGGACGGAGCCGGGCCTCCAGCCGCCGCAGGCAGGCACCCTGTACCTCGTCGCCACCCCGATTGGCAACCTGGGCGACATCACGTTCCGGGCCGCACACCTGCTGCGGACGTGCGACCTTATCGCCTGTGAAGACACCCGAGTAACCCGGCGCCTCCTCGAGCGCATCGGCAGCACGCGCCCGACCGTCTCCTACTACGACGTACGCGAAAACGAGCAGGCGCTCGCCCTCGTCGAGAAGCTCCAGTCCGGGCAAAGCGTGGCCCTCGTTTCCGATGCCGGAACCCCTACCCTGAGCGATCCGGGCTTCCGCGTGGTCCGCGAATGCCGGCGACGCGGCATGCCCGTCATCCCGGTCCCCGGCCCTTCGGCGTTACTGGCGGCCTTATCCGCCTCCGCCTTACCGGTTCACGCCTTTCAATTTGCAGGCTTTCTCGCGCCTAAGTCGGCCGCCCGCCAGCGCTTCCTCCAGGAACATAAGGACGCCCCCCACACGGTGATCCTCTACGAGTCCTGCCACCGGATCGAGAAGCTCGTCCACGACATTCTCGACGTCCTCGGACCGGATCGCGTCATCTGCGTCGCCCGAGAGCTCACAAAGCTCCACGAAACGTTCCTGATTGGCCCGGTCTCGGAGATCCATCCGAAAATGCGTGGAAACAACCTGCGGGGAGAGTTCGTCGTGCTGATCGCTCCTGCGGATTACCAACTGTAGTTTCGCCAGTCGCGTCCGATTTACTTCTCCTTGAGGGCAAAGCGGAAGCGCTACGGTTTACCGTGTTTATGCTGGACCGTGGCTGGAGCGCAGGCTAAAACTTAGTCATCTCCTTGCGGCTTTCGCCAGCCTCCCCCCCCCCAAAGCGCCCCCCCCAATGAAGTTGGAGGAACATCCCTTTTTCAAAGACCTTCAGCCTGACTTGGCAGAACGTCTCAGCCGGGGTTCTCAGGTAAAGACCCTCAAAGAAGGGCATGTCGTTTTCGAGGAAGGCAGCGCTTCGGATTCCATGTTCCTCGTACTTGAGGGGCGAATCGAGTTTTTCAAACACGTCCCGGGCAAGGGCCTGCACTCCATCAGCTTCGCAGCCGAAGGCTCTTTCTTCGGCGAAATCGGCATCTTTACGGGAGCCCCCCGCGCCCTGCGCGCCACCGCGGCGACAAAGGCGAAGATCGCCGTCATCCCGCGCGACAACCTCGTGGAGTTCATACGCACCACGCCGGGCCCCATCGGGCAGATCCTGCAGAGCGTCGTGAACCACCTGCACCGCACGACCAGCCACTATGTGGACGACATCGTGCGGGAAGAAAAACTCGCCGTCGTCGGACGGATGGTGAACTCCATCATCCACGACTTCAAAAACCCCTTTACCCTCATCAGCCTCGCCGCGCAGATCATCCACCAGATGCACGACGACGAGCGCACGCGGAAGCTCTGCGGCAACATCGAGGCCCAGATCGCGCGCATGGTCGAGATGGCCAACGAAGTGGGTGAATTTTCCAAAGGCCAGCAGAAGCTCAATCTTTCGCGGGTGGCGCTGCAGGAGCTCCTCCAGAAGTTCCGCAATCTCAACGAGCCCTATTTCCACCGCAGCGACCTCACGCTGGAAATCTCGTGCGACCCGGTGACGATTGAGGGCGAAGAGAACAAGCTGCTCCGCGTGCTCCAAAACCTCGTCACCAATGCCATCGACGCCGTTGAAGAGGTCCACCAGGCGAAAGTGACGGTGAGCGTGAAGGAACGGCACGATTTGGCCGAAATCACTGTTTCCGACAACGGCCGCGGTATTCCTGAGGAAATCAGAGACCGCCTGTTTGAGCCTTTTGTCACGTATGGGAAACGCCTCGGAACGGGGCTGGGTACCGCCATTGCGAAGTCCATCGTCGAAAGCCACCACGGGAAAATTTCGTTCGTAAGCACGAACAAAGGCACCACGTTCACCATTGTGCTGCCGAAGAACCAGCCAACGGGGGCCGTGCCCCCGCTTCCCGCCGCGCAACCTACCCGGGCATCCAAGCCCAAACCCGGTGCGGCGAATAAGTAGCGCGCTACCGCGTCCTCCTGGGAAGGCCGTCAATAGGGCCTTTTGATCGGCTGAGCACTCACCCGCCCTTGCGGTACCAGCGCCCTTGCGCATCCTGAAGCCACACCCCGCGCGTGGAACGCTCAGCCAAGGCCTTTGCCCGGTGGGCACCGACAAGATTAGGCGAAGCCCCCGTACGCTCCGCAATCAGGCGATAAAGCCTCGAGCGATCTTCGTTCTCCGCGCTCAATACCTTCCGCTGCTCGTCCGACAAGGCCCCCCTGGCCTCCAGCAGGCCTTGATTGTTTTCGCCCAGAAGACCTTCGAGTTTCAGGGCGTTGATTGCAGGAAGCCGCGCCCCCATCGCCCGCTCCAGATCCTCGGGAGACTGCGCCCAAACAGCAGCCGCAGTGAAAGCTGCTACGACGATAGCTGTGCAAAGGCGTTTCATGGTTGTTGGCGGACCTCCGCCTGCGCCGGAGCGCGCTCAAGCGTCTGGTCCTTGGCATCGAGGTCGCGGAAGAATTCGTCCAGCTCGCGTTGAACCTTGAGATTTACGTCCACCGTGACGTGAATCGGTTCCACCTCGTGCTTGATCTCGTGCGTCGTATGGCACCCGGCGCCAGCTACCGCCAAGGCCGCAATTACCAGTCCTGTAACCCGTCTTGCCATCACGCCCCCGTATCCCATTGTTCACCCGCTCTCAACATACGCTCGTATGAGAGACGCGCAAGCGGACCACTTGTTCCGCGGAACAAACAGGCGCGCTAACGAAAGGCCATGCTGATGGCCTCGGCCAGGTTTCCACGCACATTTACGCGCAGGTCCACGGGCACTTGCACGCCCTTGGCTTCGCCCAAGCCCGCGAGGCGCACGGTCGCCACTGGCGCATCGGGGGTCGTCGGTTGCGAAAGCACCAGCTCAAGCTCGCTCACGACAAGGGTCTCCAGCGCATCCTCCGCGCGGCGCAAGCCCTCATACTGCAAAGAGTCAGGATCCCGGCCTGACGTCAGCCAGCCGGGTTGCTGGGCGTACCGGATGCGCGCTGTCGTGCCGGGGGTAAGACTCAACCGCCCGGTCAGAGGAGTTATGCGCTTCCCCTGAATACGCACAGCCACCTCCCCCCGGATTTTACCATCCGCTTCGCCTTTGAAGCCTTTGAAAAATTTCACCAGTTCAGCCAACTGAACGTCTTCGAGCCTCACATGCAGAACCGCGTCCGGCGCCTTTAAGTCCCAGGCGAACGCACCCACCGATACCCTGCCGCCAAGGGCCTGCGCATGCCCCCGTTCGACCTCCACCACACGACCGTCCCGGAAGCCTGCCCAGACTTCGCCCGCGCCAAACGTGACCTTCTGAAAGCGCCCGCCTTGGAAGGACACATGCTGGCCCGGCGCGATGGCTAGCGGCCTAAAGTCCGGAATCTCCACCCGTCCGGCCACGCCGTGGACTTCGAAATTCCGGGCGGGCATCACCAGCTTTGCGCCATTTGCCTGAACCCAGCCCTCGGCGCGGTCGTGCCACGGCACGCCGAGGCGGTCGGGTTGAACGGGCGCACCTTCCCTCAGGCGGAATCCCACCTGCACACCCGGAGCTTCGGCCGAGAGGCCCTTGAAAACGCAGGACGTGGCACGCCCCACGGCCTCCAGGCTCCAAGCGTTTCCCTGCTTGCGCACCAGTATTCTAGGCTCCTCAGACTCCACGCTCCAGTCCTGCTTCGCGATTCGCAGACGGGGAACCCTCCACGAGCCCGAGCAAACGGGACAGGGCGCCGTCCTGAACGAGCACGCCGGCCTCGGCGGAGATGGCCGGCACGTCCAGCATGGTTTCGAATTTCTCGGCACGTTCGCCCACCGCCACGCGAGCCCATTCCGCGGGATTGTTTGCGTTTGCGGTCACGTAAGCAAATGCGGTGCGCGACGCCGTCTGAGCCAGCACATGGGCGTTGCCCTGATCGTCTGCACCAAACCAGCGCACCCGCACCTCAGATACGCCTTCCGTGGTCGCGGGGAAATCCACACTGCCGCCCAAAAGCAGTGACCGCTGGGGCTCCGCGCCCCGGTGGACGACCACGCGGGCGGCAGGGACATTCACGGCCGAAATGCGGGTTTGACCTTTCCCGTTACGAGGCCGGGTCGCCAACTTTGGAATAGGCCGATCCAGATCCACGGAAATAAAGGCGCGGTCTGCCGTTAGCGCGGCACGCCGACCAAACAACGGCCGAGCGCCGCCCTCGTAGTCGCCCCGTAATTCGCCAACGCGGACCGCAACGGCACCCTTTTGAAGGGAAACTTCCGTGACCCGCGTCCGGGTCAGCCCCAGTTCCTCGACGTCGAGCGCCACATCCACATATCCCTGGCTCTTCAGGAAAAACACGGCCCCCCACCCCACCACCCGTGGTAACACGCAAACCAAAAGCACGCCAAATGTAAATCCGAGCACGGAAACGAGCACCCATACCCCGTGCGGCCCCAAGGGCCATCGGCTCCTCTGAAAGTCGCGTTTCACCTAGAACCTAGGGGGAACCCCCCAGAACCTCGCGTTAACTCCCTGACAGCTCCGGCGTGTAAGTACGTGTAAAATGCTGGGTAAAAATTTTACAAAGGATTTATTGACGAACGTGCCGGAATCGTGCTTTGATTCCCGTGACATCCGAAAGGGTGTCAAAGGAGTAGTAACAGGTAAACAGGGGCCGTCCTCTTAGGGGTAGGGGGACGGCCTTCTGTTTTTCTACGGCGGCAATGTCGCCCGCCTTTGCGAAAGCGCAAGGAGGGAAAGCAGGAGGGGCATCTCGCCCTTCGCTAAGGAGCCCAACAGGACGGCACAAACGGCCCCACGGGCGGGTAAACACCATGCCTTCTTGCCCCCCTGAACGTGGGGACTTCCGAACCTGGAACGGCAATACCGCCGCCGCGAGGTCCCGGCAGAGGCACGGACACCGCCGGCTTACTGCGCTTTTCCTACGCAGCCCGGCGTCGGAACCTCAAAGACAGTGTTGTCGTCGCAGTTACCGACCCAATACCTTCGCGGCAAACTGCTTGTGGATGCCGTCAAAGGAACCGTTCGAGAAGAAGCAGGCGACTTGACGCCCTTTGGGCAGGTGCGCACGGCAATCCGCGACGGCGGCCTCAAGAAGGGCCGCGTTTGAGGCGCATGCGACGGCATTTCGCCCGCTTGGCGGGAGAGCACGGATGCGCTCGCAAATGGTTTCCGGGTCGAGACGGTCGGTTGCCGCCACCTTGTCAGCACGGTGGACAGGCCCCAGGTACGTGGAAGCCGCACACGCGAACGCTTCAGGAAGTGCGTTTTCGAAGACGCGCAAGCGGGCCGTGTTACTGCGGGGCTCAAAGCACGCAAGGAGGCGGGCGCCAGGGTAACGGCGCTGGAGCGATTCCAGCGTCTCGCGGATGGCTGTCGGGTGGTGGCCGAAGTCCTCCACAACAACAAGGCGGTCGTCGCTGTGCAGGATCTCCTGACGGCGCTTCACGCCCTTGAACTGCCCGAGAGCCTCGGTGCTCAGGCGCGTGGGGTCTTGCGGGAAGAGCGCCAGAGCCGCCGCCGCGGCCGCCATCGTGCCGTTCCGGGCATTGAACAGGCCGGGCAGCCCCCAGGAGACTGTGCGCCAGGGCTTCCCCTTCCAGAGAATCGCAAATGACGAGCCTTCCGGACGTTCCTCAAAGTCTACAATGCGGATATCGCAGGACTCCCCCAGCCCAACACGCAGAGTCGTTGTCCAAGGGGCGGGCGGCAGGGCCGCGATGTTCGGATCGTCGCCATTGGCGAGCACGAAGCCATTGCGCGGGACGATCCGGAGGAGGTGCGTGAACGTGCGCTGGACGTCCTGCAAGTCGCGGAAGATGTCCGCGTGGTCAAACTCGAGATTATTGATCGTGAGAACTGTGGGCAGGTAGTGGATGAACTTGCTGCGCTTGTCGAAAAAAGCCGAGTCGTATTCATCGCCCTCGATGGCAAACGGACTGTCCGGAGCGCCTGCTGCGGAGCCGCTCGGGAGGTCGCGCGGCACGCCGCCGATCAGGTAGCCCGGGTTTGCGCCGTTCGCGCGCATCAGGTAGGCCGCGAGCGTGGTTGTGGTCGTCTTGCCGTGGGTTCCGCTGACGACGACGTTGCGGCGGCACGCGAGAACGTGGTCGTGCAGCAGGGCCGGCAGCGACGTGTATGGGAGCGCCCGCGTTTCCAGCAGCCATTCCATCTCGGCGTGCCCGCGTGTGGTGACGTTGCCGACAACCACCAGGTCGGGCTTGAGCTCCGCGAGCCGCTTGGCGTCATAGCCTTCAAAAACCTTGATGCCTGAGGCCGCAAGCACGTCGGACATGGGGGGATAGACGCCGGTGTCCGCACCGCATACGTCATGGCCCATTTCGCGCATCAGAAGGGCCACGTTGCCCATTGCCGTTCCGCAGATCCCCATGAAGTAAAGCCTCATGGGCTCCGATTGCGGCAAATCGCCCACACCGGATCAACCCCAAAGCGGACAGACCGGCTCCAAATCGCCCCCCTCTATCCCAAATTCAGCATTTCCAGCACGCTAGCCTCGCCCGGTGTAACTGCCGCAAAGGCTGACTCATTCGTCGGGAGACAATTCCCGGATGAAAACCACATGTCGGAAAGTCCCGTCGTTAGTTAATCGACAGCATTCAATGAGTCCGGGTATGCCTCGCACGGTTTCAAGATATACATGGCCGTGCCACAGCCGATCAACTTTTGACCGAGGATAGTCATGATAATCATTATAGTATTCAAAAACGCGTGACGTAAATCCAAGAGGCAGAGTGTGGGACCCAAAAACTACGCCGTCCGGCCCACATACATTTAAGATAGAGCTTCCCCTAAATTTATCGTCACAAAATACAAACAGGCCATCTTTCATCCCACCTATGCACCTTCCTGGTGGAAACTTAACTCGACTAGAGCCTGTTATGCACTTTTTGGTGTACAAAGGTTCGCCACGCTGATTGAAGC
>CAZQIE010000066.1:0-17934 GCA_964593675.1 uncultured Opitutales bacterium | reverse complement strand
TAATCTACCAGAAACTTCCGCCGCGATTGTAAAAAAGGGCCGGTTTTGCTAGCCTGTTCGGCGTATGAGACGGTTCCTGTTTACCCTGTTATTCTCCTTGTTGGTTCCTTATGCCGCGTGCGCAGACGACGTTCAGGATGTGCGCGACGCGTTTGATCTATATAAGTCCGCCGTTGTGGAGCAGCGCGGTGATATCGCCGCCGAGCTGGTGACTGACCGGACGCTTGATGAGTGCAAGCGTATCCGCGATTGGTCGCTGACGGCGGATCGTGCGAAGCTGGAAAAACTGTCGCTCTCGTGCCGGATGTTTGCGCTGGCCCTGCGCCACGGGCTGCGGGTGGATGACCTGCGCAAGCTGGACGGGCGCGGTGCGTTTGCCCACGCCGTGGATCGCGACCTGATCTGCAAGGCCAGCGCCAATAAGATGGAGCTGGGCGACGTGAAGGTCTCGAACGACGCGGCCACCGCGGAGGTGCTGATCGACGGGAAGAAGGCGCCGATGCATTACGTGTTCAAGCTGGAGCGCGGGATCTGGAAGATCGACCTCGCCGCGGCGCTGACGGACCCGAACGGCGTGCTCGTGGCGCGGTCCGCGACCCCGGGGGTCTCGGAAACCGAGCAGGTCCTGGCGGTCGTCGAAACCGTGTCGGGTCGTAAGGTGACGGACCAGATCTGGGAGCCCGTGAACTAGGGCACGTCTACCTCACGTTGTCGCATGCGCGGACGCTGCGGCGAGCGTGGACGCCCCATCCTCGCGTCGGCGGGAGTGAATGAAGTGAACACCGCGACAACTTGAAATAGGAACGCTTTAGACGGGGGCTCCGCGCCCGAAGCATCTGAGCATTTTAGGGCCGGTCCTTGAGCGTTTGGGCCAGCTCCTGTTGGATACGAAAGCACCTCCAATACCCCGGGGGTGCTTTTGTTTTTGCCGGGAGCGAGCCTCCTCACGCGGATTCGGACTCGTAGGGGGAGTCCGGGGGCAGGTGGGGGGCGCGGGAAGCGGCGACAGCGAGGGCGTCACACCGGTTGTTTTCGGCAGAGGAGGCGTGGCCTTTCACCCACTTGAACTCGATGTCGTGCCGGGAAAGGAGGGGATCGAGGCGCTCCCAGAGGTCGCGGTTTTGGACGTCCTTCCTGCCGGTGGTCTGCCAGCCGTTGGCCTTCCAGCGGCGCAGCCAGCCTTTTGTGCACGCGTTAAGCAGGTATTTGGAGTCCGCGTGGACGTGGGCCTTGCACGGGCGGGTGAGGGCCTCAAGCGCAGCAATGAGCCTAAAGATTTCCATCCGGTTGTTGGTGGTGCGCCGGTAGCCGCCGGAGATCTCCTTGCGGTGGGTGCCGTAGAGGAGGATGGCCGCGTAGCCTCCGGGGCCTGGGTTGCCGCGGCAGGCGCCGTCCGTGTAGATGGTGACGGCAGACGGCGCGGGCCGCTCTTGTCGGGTGGCGTTGGGCGAGTCTTCGTTACGCTCGGTCACGGAAGGTGCGGTGGGCACAGGTCACCCGCGGGTCTGGCCGGTTCCGAGGACGAGGTATTTGTAGGTGCAGAGCTCGCGCAGGCCCATCGGTCCGCGCGCGTGGAGGCGGTCCGTCGAGATGCCGATTTCCGCGCCGAGGCCGAACTCAAAGCCGTCCGTGAAGCGGGTGGAGGCGTTCCAGTAGACGGTGGCGGAGTCAACGCCGGCGAGGAAGGCGCGGGCGGCCGCCTCGTCTCGGGTGACAATGGCGTCGGAGTGGCCGGAGCCGTAGTGGTTGATGGCGTCGATGGCGGCCTGGGTGGAGGGGACGACCTTCACTGCAAGGATGAGGTCGAGGTATTCCTCAAAAAAGTCCTGTTCGGTGGCGCTGACGAGGCAGAGCCTGTCGGGACCCGGGGCGTGGGTGAGGGGTTCCAAGATGCAATAGGCTTCGTCGTCGACGCGCAGTTCGACTCCGGCACGGGCGAGGGCGTGGGCGACGCGCGGCAGGAGGGTGGGGGCGACGTCGCGATGGACGAGAAGGTTCTCCGCGGCGTTACACACGCTGGGTCGCTGGCACTTGGCGTTGATCGTGATTTTTTCGGCGAGCTCGGGGTCCGCAGCCTTGTCGAGGTACACGTTGCAGACGCCTTTGTAGTGCTTGATGACGGGGATCGTGGAGGTCTCGGCCACCATGCGGATGAGGCTTTCGCCGCCACGGGGTATGACGCAGTGGATGTAGGCGTCGAGCTTCAGCAGGGCCTGGAGCGCGGCGCGGTCCGTGGTGGGCACGAGCTGGATGGCCGCCGGGTCAACGGCGTTCGCAGCCAGGGCTTCGGAGATGAGGGCCGCAAGGGCGCTGTTGGAGTGGAAGGCTTCGGAGCCCCCGCGCAGGATCGCGGCATTGCCAGACTTCAGGCAAAGCGCCGCGCAGTCGATGGTGACGTTGGGTCGGGACTCGTAAATGATGGCGATGACACCGATCGGCACCCGGATCTTGCGGATGACAAGGCCGTTGGGTCGGGTGGTGGTTTCGAGCTCCTCGCCGACAGGGTCGGGCAGGGCGGCGACTTCGCGCACGCCTTTGGCGATGGCGGCGATCCGGGCGGGGGTGAACTTGAGCCGGTCGATCATGGGCTCGGGCAGGCCGCCGAGCCGGGCCATGTCAATGTCGCGCTGGTTGGCTTCGAGGAGAACCTGTTGCCGGGCTTCGAGAAGGGCCGCGAGGGTCTCCAGAATCGCATTTTTGCGGGCGGTCTCGAGCGTGCCGAGTGTGAGGGCCGCGGCGCGGGCCTTGCGGGCAAGCTCGGTCATCTGGGCGGCGAGGGCCGCGGAGTCGGTGCTGGAGGTGCTCACGGGGTGTGCCTTTGACGGATATTTTGCTAAACTGTACAGGAAAAACGGTGCGGTGCGGCCTGCCGCGGGACACCGGGGTCTGAAGGCGGTGCCGTGCCTGGCCGGGCGCGTTAACTTGGCCGGGGAAGGTAAGAGCGATTGACGGGCCTTTGCAACACGAACTGAGCCAACGGGTCCTCCTGAAACGTGTGCGGACGCACGCGGGCGTAAGGTTTCCGCAGCCGCCCCCACGCAGGCCGGGGTGCCGACGCGCGCCTGAAGCCCTGCGTCGAACGGTGTGGTGGCTGGGGACGCCGCATCTCAGGGCAACGCGCTTCATCCCACTGAAAAAGGCCCGGCACCACGGGTGCGGGGAGTCGTTGCCTTGGGGTATTTCCCGACGAGAAAACGGTGTAAACCGCTTAAGGATGCGGTTTGCCTAGGGGTTTGTGAGAGATTTTGAGTTGCTTTGGCTGAAGGAATCCCTTACCGACCTTGCCCATGCGTTGGCTTAATTTACCCTTACTTACCCTGAGCCTCGTCTTTCTCGCCCTGTCTTCCGCCGTCTCCTTCGCGCAGCAACCCGCGACGGTTTCGACTGTCCAGTGGACGAGGCAGAACCTGACCGCCATCGGTGGCACGAAGCCGTGGATCAAGGGAGAGGTAAAGTTGCAGGTCTCTGGCGCCACGCAGTGGGTGAACGACATCACGGTTACGCTCGTCGTCGTGTATGACCGCAAGGGGGCGGAGGGCGAGTTCGACGCCTATCGCGCCAAGTGCACGATCATCACGGCCCAAAATGGCCAGACGATCGTCTTGCCTTTTTATATTCCCTGGAGCGTGGTGCAGCGCGACAGCCTCTCCAATACGCCCAAATACTACTTTGCGGATGTGAAAGTTGGCGGCGCGTCGGTCACGCCTTCCACGGGGGCGCGGTCATCAAACCTGGATGATCAGGCTCTGGCCGACCTTATGAGCCGCCTGGATGAGATGGCGGCAAAGAACGACGGAATCATGCTTCCGCCGTATCTCGCGCCCGAGGGCGTGCCGAATCCCGGTTTCTACCGGCCCGAGGCTACCTTGGACCGAAAATAGGACAGTTTTTGCTTGCCCGCGCCAAAAGCTTCCGCGTTTTCTCTAAGACTGCGCCAGTAAAAGCACGCAGAGGTGACGGGAAGAGAGTCTGAGCCGAAGGTAAAAAATCCCGTAAACCTGCGAACCCCACCCCAGCCCCTGAATGAGTTCCAGTAAAAGTCTCATTATTAACTGCGGCGCCAGCCATGTCTCGGCGGCCGTATTCAGCGCCCGTGGGTCGCAACTGGTGCTTGAGGACCTGGTAACGGACGAGCTCAAATACGATTTCGCCCAGGAAGACCAGTGGTTGCCCGCGGTCACGACGTCCTTGCGGACGGTGCTGAGCCAGCGGAAGCTGCGGGGGAACGCGACGCTGATTCTGCCGAGCTACCTGCTGCTGACGAAGCCGATCAAGGTGCCGCATGTGGAGGCATCGAAGCAGGCGCAGATCATTGCTTTTGAGGCCCAACAGGCGATCCCCTACCCGCTGACCGAAGTGGTGTGGGGTAGCCAGGTTGTGGCGGATGACGGGGTGGAGACGGAGGTCGTGCTCATCGCCGTCAAGAGTGACATTGCGGAGCGCTTCTGCGGGTATGCCACGGGGGTTGGTCTGGTGCCCGTGGGCCTGGAAGCGAGCTCGATTCTGGACTACAACGCGTACCGCTACGCGTATGCGGATTCGACGGAGGAGACGCTGCTCATCAACGTGGGGGCGCGCTCGTCGAACCTGATGTTCATCGGGCAAAATGGGTTTTACGTCCGCACGATCGCGTTGGGCGGCAACTCGCTCACGCAGAATCTGGCGGACAACCTGGGGAAGGGGTTTGCGCAGGCCGAGACGGTCAAAGTCGCGTTCTTCTCCGGGCAGAGCCGGGTGAGCAATGAGGACCCGGCTGTGCAGATCCTGCAGAACACGGCGCAGATGTTCATGAAGCGCCTGAGCCAGGAAATCACGCGCTCGATTGTGAACTACCGGCGCCAGAATGCCGGGCGTGCGCCCGCGCGGATCCTGCTGACGGGTCGCGGCTCGCTCCTCCCGGGGCTTTCCGAGCACCTGGCGGAGACGCAGAAGATGGCGGTGGACTATTTCAACCCGACGCAGGGCTTGGCTCTGGGTGCGGGTGTGACGCACGATTCGCTGGCTGGCGTGCAGACGCAGCTTAGCGAGGTCGTCGGGCAGGCGGCGCGGCTCGTCTTGCCGCAGGGCGTGGGGATCAACCTGCTGCCCGCGCCGGTGGCTGAGCGGATCGCTTTCCGCGCACGCAAGCCGTTCCTCTTCGTAGCTGCGGCGTGCCTCGCGCTGGCGCCGCTGCCGGTGGTGCTCAACGAGGTTGGTCAGGCCAACCAGTTGGAATTGACGCTGGGCGCGATGAAGGCGAAGACGCGGCCTCTTGAGTCGTTGCAGAGCCGGATCGCCGACACGCGACGGGACGCTCAGGCCATCCGGGACCAGATTTCGCAGATCGAGAGCCTCGTAAACACGAAGAGCAACTGGATTACGTTCTTTACGGAGATCCAGGACCGCCTGACGCAGGTGAAGGACGTGTGGCTGGAAGACCTGAAGGTCGTCCGGGAACGTCCGGCGGCCACGCAAAGCGATGGCGGGCTTGGCGGCGACGGGCTTGGTGGCGAGGCTGCGCCAGCGGCCCTTCCTCCCCCGACCTACCACGTTCTGGTCAGTGGTCGCATGTTGCTGCGGGACTTCGATCCCAACAACCCGGGCGAATTCCAAAAGCGGGCGACCCAGCGCATCAATCGGCTTTTCGAAGGCATCACCGACTCGCAGTTCATCGAAAAGGTGGAAGGCGAGTCCTACGACTTCAGCGACCGCCGCATCCTGCGGTTCCGCGTGACGTTGGTTGTAAACCCGAGCAAACCCCTCTAGAGCATGGACTTCGTAAAGAAACACCCCGCGTTTTCCGCGCTGTTGGGCGTCCTGGTGCTCGTAGGCCTCGGGTTGGCCGGCTACGGGTACTTCCTGTTTACAAAGGAGCAGGCGCTGCGCAAGCAGTTGGCTGACCAGTCGCGCCGCCTCAAGAGCGTGCTGACGGCGAATCCCGCGCCGACCGAGGAGAACCTGGCCAGTGCGGAGGCTAACCTCGCGCAGTTGAAGGCCAAGCTCGCCGACTATCTCGAGAGCCTGAAGGGGCAGCGTGCGTTTGCCGCCGCGCCGAAGAAGGGCTCGGACCTGATCGTCGATTTGCGCGCGTATGTGGACCGCCTGAACAACGTGGCGGCCAAGCGCGAGATCGTCGTCCCGAAGAATTTCACGTACGGGTTCGCGCGGTATGTGGGCGCGGACGTCGCGCCGCCGTCGGCGGAGGCGATCCCGCTGGTGTTTCGCCAGCGTGAGATCCTGGGCTACGTGATGGACAAACTGTTTGAGGCGAAGCAGGGCAACCAGCCGATGCAGTTGGTGGCCGTGGAGCGTGAGGCGGTTGAGGGTCTGCCCTCGACGCGGGAAGGCAGCCAGCGCCAGTTGCCCAAAGATATTTTTGTGATCAACGAGCTGGTATCGGCCCGGGTGCCGAACGCGGTGGACACGATGGCGTTCCGCGTGGTGTTCCGCGGGTATTCGGACGCTTTGCGGCAGTTCCTGAACTCGCTCTCCCAGTTCGAACTTCCTCTGGTCGTCCGCAGCGTGGAGGTCACGCGCGTGAAGCCCACGAAGCAACGCGGGCTTTTTGACACGGACCCGGTGGAAGAGGTGGACGATCCGGAGCTTAAGGCGATGGAGCCCGTTGTGGCGGACATCCTTTCCGAATTCTCGGTTGTCATTGAATACATCCAGGTGCGCCAGTCCGGTGAGGCTGCGGCGGCTGGTGAAGGCAACGCACAGGGGGCCCGATAAATGAAGCAGCACTACGACAAGGTTCTCTTGGCTATCGCCCTTGTGCTCCTGCTCGTGGGCCTGGGGATGTTTTTTGCGCGCGGGGGCATGAAGCCTGCCGTTGCGGACAGTTTGCTTTCGGAAAAGCCGTCCAAGGCAGCTTACGAGGCCGTGCCCGTGCCGCCGCCAAGCCAGCCTGCGAAGCCGTGGGCGGAAGCGCCGGCCCAGGACCCGGAAGGCCGTTGGGTGTACGGGGTTTTCACGCCGCCGAAGATTTGGGTGAATACCGCGGGGGCTTTTATGCCGAAGGCGCCCAAGGACATCCGGATGAAGCCGAAGTTTGGGCTCGTCCTCCGCGGGTTCAGCGGAAAGCCGTACCGGATCCAGTTGTCGTCCGTCGAAGAAGGCGCACGCCTTTCCGACACGACGATCGGGTTCCTGGTGGATGGTTTCGAGTCGGTTCGCGCCCACGTGGGCGACGCCGTTGCCCAGCATGGGTTCACGGTTGTGGACTTCAAGGTTGAGAAGCGGCTGCTCCCGGATGGTTCGCTGGAGCGCAAGCCTGTGGCGACGATTCGCGACGACAAGGCGGGCGGGGCTCTTCACAACCTTTCGCAGGAAACTTATCAACTCAAGGAGGACCGGTGGGCGGTCCTCGCAACGACGGACGACCCGGCGCAGACCTTTGAGGTGCGCGAGGCCGGGAAGACGTTGGAGCTGCCCAATGGGGTGAGCTACATCGTCAAGGCCGTGAACTTCGACGAGCAGACCGTGACGGTGGAAAAGCACCAACCGGAATGGGACCCCGAAACGCGCACCCTGAGCGTCGAGAAAGCGCCGGTTGAAGCAGCAAGCGAAGCCGGAGCGGCCCCTCAAGCAGCCCCGTAACACCCCTCTAACACAACTCCTTTTAGGTACTAATGCCTCCCATGAAGAACATCCGGAAAGCCTGTCTCGTGGCCGCGGCTGCGGTGGCGATTGCCGCATTGAGCGGCGCCGTTCCGACGCCCTTGCGCGCGCAATCCTCTTCCGCCCAGCAAAAGATCGACCTGATGGTTGCTGCGCTGAAAGCACGTGACGCGGGTGACTTGGACGGCGCGAAGCGCAACTTGGAAGAGTTGCTCAAGATCGCTCCGAAAGACCCGGGCGTGCAGCAGTTGATGCTGTCGGTGAACCGCGAGATCGAGCGCCGCAAGTCGGGTGAGGCTCCCGTGTATGGTGCTGGCCGCCTGCCGATCGGTGAGGAGAAGGCCGTGGAGGCCCCGAAGGCCGCGCCGGCGAAGGCTGAAGAGCCCAAGGTTGAGAAGAAGGCTGCGGTGGCTGCTGCCCCGAAGGCCGAAGAGAAGCCGGTTGCCAAGGTTGAGGAGAAGGCTCCCGCCAAGGTAGCCAAGGCCGATGAGGCGGCTCCGAAGGCGGAGACCAGTGCTGCCGCTGAATCCGAGAAGCGCTCGCCGGTCAAGACGACCTCGCTGAAGGCTCCGGCGTCCGAGAAGGCTCTTGCCACGAAGACCGAAAAGGCGCCTGCGCCGGCTGAGCCCGTGGTGGCCAAGGTGGATGACAAGGCGACCAAGGATGTCGCGGAAGCGATGACGCTGAACCGCGAGGAACTTTTCAAGGCGGACCGCGCTGCGCGCAAGACGCTCGAGAAGGCGAACAAGCAGGTGGCCGCGGGTGACTACGAAGGCGCCCAGGAAACCCTGAAGGCCGCCCAGGCCGAGACCCCGGTTGCCGTGGCGACGGAAGAAATTCACGAAAAGCTCAAGGCTGAGCGTTCGGCGATCTACCTGAAACAGGTGGACGACGCAGTGAAGGCCCGGAACATTCCGGCTGCGCGTCGTGCGCTTGAGGACTATGCGACCGTGCGCGGCAAGGATGGGACGTATGAAGGCAAGTCCGCCCAGTTGGACAAGCTGGCTGTTGATCCCTATTACCAGAGCGTGAACGCGGTCAGCCCCGGCTACGCCGCCCGTCAGCAGAAGGTGAACAACCTCCTCGTCAAGGGCCGCTCGCAGTACCTTTACGGCGACTACCAAGGGGCGCTCCAGACGTTCCGCGAAGTCGATGTCCTCGACCAGGACAACGTGGAGTCCCGCGCCTACCAGATCCGCATTGTCGATCTTCTCGAAAAGCAGGGCGTCTTGAACCGCGAGCTTACGCGCAATCAGATGCTCGACGAAGTGAACCGCGCCTGGCAGCGCCCGAAGGTGTACGTGGCGAAGGAAGCCACGGATGAAGATCCGAGTGCCCGCGGTGGCGTGGTGCGCCAGCGCCTGCAGTCCATCGTGATTCCGCACGTGCAGTTCAATCGTGCGCCGCTGGACCGCGTCGTCGCTACGCTCGCTGAGTTCTCCCGCGATTATGACAATTCCAAGGACGGCAAGCGCGGCGTGAATATGATGGTTGTTGGCGACACGGGCGGGAACCTGCCGGTCGTCTCGTTCGAACTCCGCGATCTGACGCTGGAGCGCATCCTGGACCGTGTGAGCCAGGCCACGAACTACGGGTATGAGATTGAAGACGGCATCGTGACGTTCCGCCCGAGCCAGATCTCGTCGAACCTGCAGCGCGTCTTCATCAACGTCAGCAAGAACGTGATCGACCGCATCATCGGTGCGGCGGGCACGTCCACGCAGGCAGCCGCACCGGCCGCTTCGGGAAGCCCGTTCGGCAAGAAGGACGCAGCCGCAGCCCAGCCCGCGCCGGCGCAGGATGCCGCGAGCGACAAGAACGCGAAGGTGAAGGAATTTTTCGTGAGTGCCGGTATTCCGTTCGACCCCGGCGCGACGATCGCGGTGACGGGTAACGACACCGAGATCATCGTGACGCAGACGCCTGCGAACATCCGCAAGATCGAAGACACCATCCGCCGTCTGCGCAAGACGGAGGCTCAGGTTGAAATCGAGTCGAAGTTCCTCGAAGTGCGTCAGGGCGCGCTGGATGAGCTGGGCTTCAAGTGGAACGTGAGCAATCCGCACCACAACCAGTTCTTTAGCACGGCGAACGGGACAAAAGGGAACTTCCCAAGCCCGAAGTCAAACGTTCCTTTTGATACGAACCAGACCGGGACTGCCGCGACTACCAATAACCTGCGTTCCATGAACGAACGCGTGCAAAGCCCGGGCTCCGCGGGCCAGACAGGGGCAGTCATTTCTAACGTTTCGGGAGGGACGTTGTTAAACACCTTCGTTCCGTCGGTTCCTGGCCAGCCGCTCGCAGGCTTGACGGGTTCAAACGCAGGTCCGCTTGCTGGCGGTGTGCTCGGCGTGCTGGACGGCTACCGGATCAACATGGTGATCAATGCCCTTGAGCAGACGCAGGGCAGCGACATGCTTTGCGCCCCGAAGGTGACGACGATGTCGGGTGAGCGCGCGACAATCTCTGTTGGTCAGACGATGATCTACCCGAAGGGCTACCGCGACCTGAACGTGCAGACCTCCGCGGGGGATGGTGGTTCGTCGGTTGGTATCACCGCGGCTGCGCCGGAAAGCTTCGAGTCGCAGAACGTGGGCGTTGACATGAGCGTGACGCCGACGGTGAACCTGAATGACCGCACGATCACGATGAAGCTGGACCCGGTGGTGACCGAGTTTGAAGGCTTCGTGGAATACGGCGGACAGAGCGTGGCTATCGCGGGCAACATTTCCGCCATGGTGCCTCCGGGGTTCCTGCAGCCGATCTTCTCGAAGCGCCAGGTGACGACCAAGGTCGTTATCGAAGACGGTGCGACGGTGGTGATGGGCGGCTTGACCCGCGAAGACGTGCGCACGGTGCACGACAAGGTGCCGTTCCTTGGCGACATCCCGCTCCTCGGCAACCTGTTCCAGAGCAAGTCCGAGAGCCGCGAGAAGCGCAACCTGCTGATCTTCGTTACGGCGAATATCATCTCGGCGGGCGGTTCGCCGGTCTATCAGGACTTCCGTAGCGTATCGCGCAGCTCGCTCTTCCAGAACCCGGTCATCGTGACCCCGGGGACGGGCGTGAACCGTGAGGTTCCGGATGAAAAGCCGGCTGCTGCGCCGGCCCGCCGCTAAGCTGAGCGTGCCAGAAGCCTGAAGCGTTCTTCAGGCGAAGTGAGTGGCCCCGGTTGCCGCCTTAACGGGTGGTGGCCGGGGCCGCTTCGTTTAAGCCCCCGTGTGCCGCTCCGCGGGGAGGCTGCCGCTCCGCTTGGAGTGGACGCGGCGTCGACGTGGCGGCGAGGGTGTGGGTTTAGGTTTGCAAGGGCCGCCTCGCGGGATTCAGTTCACCGGTTATGGAAGCGGACCAAGTCAAAGCGTATTACCGCACGCCGGGCGTGGTTGAGGAATATGCCCACGCGGCCAACCAGGTCGGGTTGTGGCGGTCGGAGGAGAAGATTTTTTCCCGGCTGTTCAAGCGCACGGACACGCTTTTGGAACTGGGATGCGGCGCGGGGCGCATTGCTCTGGGGCTTTGGGAATTGGGTTACGCGAAGGTGATCGGCATCGACTTTGCCCGGGAGATGGTGGAGGAGGCCCGCCGGATAAACCGCGTGCTCGAATACGGGGTGGCTTTTCGCGTGGCGGACGCAACGCGGCTCGACTTTGCGGATGACACGTTCGAGGGCGCGATTTTCGGGTTCAACGGCCTCATGCAGATTCCGGGGCGGGAGCGGCGGCGAATGGCGCTGCGGGAGGTCCTGCGGGTGGTGAAGAAAGACGCCTGGTTTGCGTTCACGACACACGACCGCGAAAACCCAAAGCACGCGCAGTTTTGGGCGGATGAGACGAAGCTTTGGGCTGAGGGCAAGCAGGACCCGGCCCTTGGGGAGTTTGGGGACCGCGTGTACGAGACCCAGCAGGGGCGAAACTTCATCCACGTGCCCACGCGGGAGGAAGTTCTGGAAGACCTCGCCGCGACGGGCTGGCGTCTGGAGGCCGACGTGCTGCGGTCGCAGGTGGCGAAGGAGCCCGAGCCTGTGCGCGATTTTTCCGACGATTGCCGGTTTTGGGTGGTGCAAAAGCCGTGACGCCGGGGGGCGCGTCGCCCACACTGTCCCGACACTGTTTCCGGCGCAGCCCGCAAGCCTTCGTCCCGTTTGACGTGGGGGCAGGCGTGGCAGCGCGCCCTTTCTCACCATGCGCAGTCTTTTCGAGAAGTTTAAGGAGGGTCTGAAGAAGACCACGCCGACCTTTTACGCGTTGTTCGGGAAGGTCGGGGGCATCTTTTTGCGGCAGTTGGATGCATCGAGCATCGACGAGCTGGAGGAAGCGCTTTACGGCGCCGACTTCGGTGTGGAAACGACGGCTGAGATCATCGGTGAGATCCAGGCGGCGTACAAGAAGGACAAAAACTTGCGTGGACGTGAGGCCGCGGAGATCGGGGCGGCGGTGCTCAAGCGCGTGCTTGCGGGAGCGCAAGGGGAACTGGTGCTGGGGTCGGGCGCGCCTAAGCCGCTCGTAGTGTGCCTTGTGGGCGTGAATGGGTCGGGCAAGACGACGACGTCAGCAAAGCTCGCGTGGCGTCTCCGCGAGGACGGGCTGGGTGTCGTGCTGGGCGCTTGCGATACGTTCCGGGCGGCCGCGAACGAGCAGATCCGCACGTGGGCCGAGCGACTGTCCCTGGACCTCGTGTCGAGCCACCATGGCGCGGATGCAGCGGCGGTGGCGTATGACACGTACGCGGCGGCAAAGAGCCGGGAGCGCGAGGTGGTGATTTTGGACACGGCGGGGCGGTTGCACACGAAGAGCAACCTGATGGAGGAACTGCGCAAGATCCGGCGCGTGCTTGGCAAGCACGATGCGGCGGCCCCGCATCACGCGTGGCTTGTGGTGGACGGGAGCCTGGGCTCAAACTCCATCGAACAGGCGCGCGTGTTTCATGAGAGTTTCGGCCTCACGGGCCTGATCATCACGAAGCTCGACGGCACAAGCCGGGGCGGCGCATTGGTGGGTATTTACCGGGAACTCAAGCTGCCCATCTTTTTTGTGGGCCTGGGCGAAAAGGCGGAAGACTTGCAGCCGTTCAACGTGGACAACTACGTGAATGCAATCTTTGGGCTGGGGGACTGAGCCCGCGCAGCGGGTGTTTCGTGGAAAAGGCGTGGAACTGAACTACTACCGCTGAGACATTTTTCAAAACGCCGTGATCGCATCGGATCTTGCTGTGGTGGGTATGACGGGGGCTCCGGCAGGGAGCTCGTCTGGAACTTCGGCATTTTGGATGGGGGCGGTCGGGGCGCTTGCTTTGGTTCTGGTCGGTGCGTTTTTCTACACCCGTGACCGGGCCTGGCGTGACGCGGGGGTATGGGCGCTCGCCTGGATGACGACGCGCCTGACGCCGGACCTGGCCGCGGCCTTGGGCGCATTCGCGGTGGTGACGTCCGTCTGGACGGTGCGGTCGTTCTTGCAGACGCGCTTGCAGGCGCGGCGACTGGACCGCTGGCTGAGTCGCGGGATGTTCGCGTTGGCCGCCGTTGTGGGCGTGTGTGGCGTTTTTGCGCCGCGGTGGGCGACTCTGGCCGTGTGTGCGCTGCTCTGGGTTGGCTTTTCCTTGCTGCACCTGCCATTCGCGCAGTCGCAGTTCCGTGCGGCGCGCTGGGCGGCGGCAGCCTGGGCGGTTGCGGCGCTCGCGGATGGCGCTGGCGCGGGGCTTGTCGCGCTTCAGGGGCCGGTTGCGGGCTGGGAGTCAGCCTGGGTGCTTTCTGCGTGGTGGGGGCCGGGCGCCGTCGTGTTGGCGTTGCATGGGGTGGCGCTTGCCGAGCGTTACCGTCAGGCGCAATCCCTTGAGTCGCGGGCCGTGGTGCTACGGGGGACTTATGAGCAGCGCATGAAGGCCGTGGAGACCCTTTCGGCGGACAACGAGCGCTTGCAGGGCGAGGTGGCGCGGTTGACGGAGGCGCATGGGCTTTTGTCGGAGGCCGAGCGCGCCTTGAGTGAGCACGACCGGCTGGAGAAATTGCGGGCGCGGCTGGAGTCGGAAAACCGGGCGACCGAGGCCATGGTGGAGCGTCTGGAGGAGGCGCGGACGGCACTGGTGGCGCGGCGGGATGAAGCGACGCGCCGTAACGTTGAGCTGAAACAGGAGCTTTCGAAACTGACGGTCGCGGCGGATGTCTCGCTTAACCTGCGCCAGAGTCTGGAGTATGCGACGCATATCCAAAGGGGCATCCTGCCGGATTCGGAGGAAATCACGCGCGCGTTTCCGGAAGCTTTTGTGTTTTACCGGCCTCGTGAGGCCGTCTCGGGAGACTTTTACTGGTATGCGCGGTTGGGCGAAAAGCACGTGCTGGCAGCGATCGACTGCACGGGTCACGGTGTGCCGTGGGCGTTCATGACGTTCATGGCGAACGACTTGCTGAACCAGATTGTCCGGGAGCAGGGGGTGACGCGGCCCGATCAGGTGCTATTCCTGCTGGACCGTAAGTTGCGGGCCACGCTGCAGCGGGCGTCGTTCGGCTACCACGTGAACGACGGGATGGACCTGGCGCTGGTGGTCGTGGACGCGCAGTCGCGGGAGGTGCAGTTCTCGGGGGCAAAGTGCCCGCTCGTGCGGCTGCGCGGGCAGGACGTGCTGCATGTGAAGGGTTCGCGCTTTTCCATCGGGGGCGCGATGCGGCAGGGCAAGAAGGTGTTCGACCTGCACACGCTCCATGCGCAGCAGGGCGACATGTTCTACGTGTACACAGACGGGTTCGAGGACCAGTTCGGCGGTCCGGAGCACCGGAAATACCTGGCCACGCGGTTCCGGAACCTGTTGCAGTGGGTGGGCGCATTGCCGGTGCGGGAGCAGGCGTCGTCACTGGACCGCGTGTTCACGGCCTGGCGGGGCGAGGAACCGCAGACGGACGATGTGCTGGTTATCGGGTTCCGGCTGTAGGCGCGGCTGCCGCGGCGGTCCCTTGAGATGGGGCTTCCCAGAAGCCGGGTGGGATGTGGTATTCGGCACGCCAGCCGCGATAGGCGGTGACGGTCAGGGTTCGGGTCTGCGGGGTGACGGTGAGCGTCTTGTAATCCTCGCCAGCGTAAGGGGTAAGGGGGGAGCCGATTCTTGGGGAAAAATCGGGATAGCGGGCCTCGGCCGCGCCGGTCTGCCGCAGGTGGTCCCGTGCGGCGAGGGCGATGCGCTCAAGGTTCGCGCGGATGGCGAGGGAAAGGGCGTTTCGCCGCGCGTCCCGATAAGCTTTGGCAGAGTAGATAAGGAGGCCCAGAAAGGCGGCAAGAACGCCGAGGGTTATGAGGACGCGGCGCAGGCGGTTGGAGGCGGGTGTGGAACGCATTTGGTTTAGTTCGGCTGGCGCCGATCTTTCGGCAAGCCACGCGCGGCGAAAGCGTGCTGTCCCGCGGGTGCGGAAGCTTAACGCGAAAGTGCCCCAAACCGCGCGGGTGCGCGCAGCAGAAAACCGTAACGGAGATTTTGCCGTGGGAGCAGCCGGGACGCCTGACGCTCAGGCCGCGTTGGTTTCCGCGGGGAAGGGAAGGTCGTGGGCGCGCTGGAACGTCACATACACAAGGACGATCCACGCGAGGATACCGAGGACGTAACAGGCGGAAAACAGGGCCGCAAGCGCGGTGTCGAGCTGGGCGGGTTCAGACCGGTTCGCGAGGGCCACGAGCGCGTTGATCGCGGCCAGCCAGGCGAGGGTGATGACGTTGAACCAGAGGGTGAGGGCGAGGACGAGCCGCGCGGCACGCGGGAAGTGCTGCGGCGTGTTCCAGTAGTCTTGGCGCGGAACGTTCAGCACGCCCGGGCGATGGCGCAGAGAATAGGCTACGGCGGTGATGGCGCCGCTGAGGCAAAGGCCCAGAAGGGAGATCATCACCGTGTGGGTATCGCGACCCATGTAACCGGTGGGTTGCCCCGAGAAGTCAAAATGCGTGGCCACGCGGTCTGGCAAACCGTTGTCCAAGACTACGGCGCTGACGAGAAACAGCGTCAATGCGGTCACGTAGGCGGCAAAGGCTACGCGCTCGGCTCTCATAGGATTCGGATTCAACAGCAGCCTGGGTGAAGTACTTCAGCTTACCTTCTTCACGCTTTCCTGCAACGCTTTCTTGTCGGCCCTGGCCCCTCCGGCGCCCGCGCAGGTGCGATTTTTATAGGTTTTTTATGCCGGATCGGGGTCAGCTTTGGAGCGTTTGGGAATGGCTGCCCAAACCTACAGCTCTCTCTTTTAAGGTGTCGCGTGCGCCACGCACGGTGCTTGGGCCGATTTCTTCCGGCTTCACGGCTCGGAATGCGTGTTGTGGCGGTATGGATGCCCCCTCCTCGCGTCGGCGCGTAGGGAAGAGCCAGGCCGCGTTTTGCGACAACCTGAAGTAGAACCGCTTTAGGCTTGGCGCCTCCGGCGGAAGGTGAGCATGAGGACGCCGACGGAGAGGGCAATGCAGGTGAGGTAAAGGGCGCTGCCAAGGAGGGGCTGGGAAGCGGGGATGGAGGGGGTGGGCAGGCTGTTCGCGTAAACGACCTGGGAGTGGAGCCAGGCCCACCAGGCAAAACTCATGACGCCGAACCAGAACGACCAGATGAGGATGCGGCGGCAGGCCACGGGGAAGAGGGAGGGCGCGCGCCAGACGTCGCGGCGGGGGACGTTGAGGGTGCTGGGGGCGAGGCGGATGGCCCAGCACACGGCGATCACGAGGGCGGTCTTGAGGAGGGGGAAGACGGTGACAAGGGTGAGGTGGGTGCCGCGGCCCATCCAGCCGTTGGCGTGGCCTTCGGCGTCAAAGTGGGTCGCAATGCGCTGCGGAAGCTCCGCGCCGGTTGAGAAGACGAAAGCGAGGTAGGCAATGGCGGACAGGCCATAGATGCCGGCAGCAAGGCGGGTGTGGGTCATGGGTGCGGGGGGGGGCCTTTGGGCGGGAGGGGCCGCGTGAAGGAGAACCGCGTGACGGGGCGCCATAGAGGTGGGCGCCGGGAAGCAGGGGCAGGGGAAAAGAGCGGGCGTGGAACGGGGGGGGGCACCACGGCGGGCCCCGGTGTGTGCAGGGGGGCCGCGCCGTGGTGTGTGTCCCGGAGGGGCGGCTTACAGGCTGATGAGGGCCTGAAGCTCGCGGCAGCGCTTCTCGATCTCGGCAGCGCCGGCAGATTCGAGGCGGTCGCAGGAGAAGGCTTCGACGGTAAGGGAGGCCGTGACGGTGGCGTAGAGCATCGCGCGCTTGAGGGTGGCGAAGTCCGTGCGGCCCACGGCGGCGCAGTAGCCGAGGAAGGCGCCGGCGAAGGAGTCGCCCGCGCCGGTGGGGTCGCGGAGCTCGGTCACCGGGTAGGCCGGGAGGGCGAAGAGGCCGTCCTGGTGGAAGAGGTAGGCGCCGTGTTCGCCCTTCTTGATGATGACGGAGCGGGGCCCGAGCTCGCGCATCTTTTTGCCGGCGAGGATGATGTTCTTCTCACCGGTGAGCTGTTCGGCTTCGGAGTCGTTGATGACGAACATGTCCACGCGCTTGATGAGGGCGAGGAGCTCGTCACGCTTGATGCGGATCCAGAGGTCGATGGTGTCGGCGATGACGAAGGCCTTGCACTCCATCTGGTCGAGCACGTGGGACTGGAGGCCGGGTCCGATATTGCCGAGCATCACGTACGGGCTCTTGCGGTAGGAGGCCGGGAGGTCGGGGCGGAACTGCTCGAAGACGTTGAGGTGGATTTCGAGGGTTTCGCGCTTGTTGAAGTTTTCGAAGTACTTGCCGGCCCAGAAGAACGTGGGGCCGGACTGGTCTACCTGGAGGCCTTCGAGGTCGACGCCGCGGGCTTCGAGGCGCTTGACGTGCTTGGGGTCGAAGTCGTTGCCGACGACGCCGACGAGGCGGGTCGGGGCATAGTAGGAGGCCGCGAGGGCGGCGTAGGAGGCGGAGCCGCCGAGGATGCGCTCACCCTTGTCGTAGGGGGTGATGATGTTGTCGTAGGCGACGGAACCGACCACGAGGACGGGGGCGGCTTTGGCGTCGCTGAGCTTGAGTCTTTCGGCCATGGGAGAGTTTTCTTCGTTGGGCGCGCCCGCCGGAAGTGCCGCTGAATGGGCGGGTTTGCGCCGTGGCGGGCTAGGCGCGCTTGAGGGCGAAGGGTTAGGGAAAAAGCGCAGGGCGAGCAAGGCTGTTTCCGGGCCTGGCAGAAATCAGGCGTCACCGAGCACCTTTCACCAACGTGCTGGTCCCGGAGATGCCGCGGCGGGCGTGAGGGCCCTGGCCTTGCGCCAGCGCTGGCGAAAAAAAGCGCGGCTATTGGTGCGACAACTGAAACGGATGTGGTCTAGGGCCAATCGACATTTTAGACTGTACAGATTGTGACCGAGCTGTT
>CAZQIE010000065.1:0-18165 GCA_964593675.1 uncultured Opitutales bacterium | reverse complement strand
GCTTCAAACAGCTCGGTCACAATCTGTACAGTCTAAAATGTCGATTGGCCCTAAGTGGCTTCGAACGACTTACTCGGCAGTAAGCACGAAGTCGTCGATATCAAGGGTGCCGGAGGTATGCCAGAGGCCGGGCTTGATGGCCAGCGCCGTGGCTTCGGCGGGCACCTGCACGAGCACTTCCACTTCTTTCCACTCCGGGATGTTTTGGGTCGTGCGGATGCCGAGGCCCGTGCTGCGCAGGATCTTGCCGTCCGCGCCGATCCAGTCCAACGCGAAGTGCGCGCCGGCCCAGCTTACCTTGGGGTCGGTAACGATGTCCTTCGTGCGGATGCGGCAGGAGGCCCTGAGCGCTTTGGGGCGCGGTTCGACGAGTTTCACCTGAATGGAAAGATAGGCGGCGTCGGTGCTGGCATTGACGATGCGGATGAACTTGTCGCCTTCTTCGTTTTGTTCCTGGGTGAAGTCCATACCGCGCTTGGTGCGGTAATCGCCCGCGCCCGGGAAGCACTTCCACAGGCCCCCGTTTTTCGCGCTGGGGTCGATGGCGTCCGGCGCGTTGAAGTCCCCTTCGGGAACCAGGTTCTTTTTCTCTGCGCCAAACGCAAGGGCCACGGAGGCCGCAAGAAGGACGAACGCGAGGCGGATGGGTCTAAACATAGGATTAAGCATGGCTGACACTCGGTTTTCAGTGGGGTGCATGCGCCCGGGCTTGGCGGCCCGGCAAATCAAACGCATACGGGTATGAGCATAAGGTCATGAAACAGGTGCGGAAGGGGTGGCTCAGTTTACCGGTTAAACGGTTGCGCGCGCTGATGGGAAATCCTGTCATTCCGCCCGGATGCAGCCCTTCCCCGCGTAGACGAGCGTCAATTTTTCAAACGTGTGCCGTATCGCACGGAATTGAGTTGAAGGGCGTTGTTACAGGCGCTTAATTGTGCGCGGAATCAACGGGCCCGTGCACGGGCTCACGGGATTCTCCGTCGGGGCTTTGAGGGCTGTATCTGCTCACAGGGCACCGTTGGCTCCCCCTTCCGTCGGCGTAGAAGCCACGGGTAACAAGCAACCGCAAAACAGGCGTTAATGGCGAACAATCCAATCGGGGGTCCGGGACGTCCTTCCGGGCCGCGACCAATGGGGCGAGGGCGGAACATGCCGCAGCCTCCGGGCAAAGGGCTCCGCAAAAACGAGCGCATCCGCGTGCCGGAAGTGCGCGTCATCGGTTCCGATGGCAAGCAAGTGGGCATCCTGCAAACGCGGGAAGCCCTGAAAATGGCCCAGGAACAAGGGTTGGACCTGGTTGAAGTGTCGCCCACCGCGCGCCCGCCGGTTTGCCGTCTGGTGAATTACGGCAAATACATGTACGAGCAGGGCAAGAAGGAGAAGGGTGGGAAGTCTCACGCTCCCAAGGTGAAGGAAGTCAAGATCCGCCCGCGCATCGAGCAGCACGACTACATGACGAAGCTGCGCCACGCTGAGGCGTTCCTGAACGCCGGCGACAAGGTGAAGATCACCCTTTTCTTCCGTGGCCGCGAGATGGAGCACAAGGAGATCGGCTTTGAGACGATGCAGCGCGCGATCAAGGACCTTGAGCACATCGGCCTTCCGGATTCGCCGCCTCGCCTCGTTGGGCGCAACATCACGGCGATGATGTCGCCGCTTCCCGCGAACAAGCGCAAGCTGAAGCTCAACGTAAAGGATGAGCTGCCGCCGGAAGAGGAGCTTGAGGACGAAGACGAGGAAAATGAAGACGAGCAGGCGGAACAGTCTGCTGACGAGCAGTCCTAGCTGAAGGCCCAACTTTGCTTTCGATGACCGGGGACTGTCTGGGGTGGAAGATAGCCGCGGTGCGGGGGGCGTTCCGTGTTGCCCGGAGGTTCGGGGGCAGGGTGCGTGGGCTCGCAAGCTTTGTCCTGTTGTTCCTTCTCGTCGTGCCGGGCCTTGTGCTCGGGGCGGACCTGAAGGTGAACGGTCTTCCCTACATGCCCGTGACGGAGGTTGCGGGCCGGTTTGGGCTGAAGGCGCGGTGGGTGGAGCCGCAGAAGCGTGTACGCCTGCAGGGGAACGCCACGATCCTGGAGTTCGAACTGCACCGGCGCGAGGCGCTCGTGAATGGCCGCCAGGTGGCGCTTGGCCATCCGGCGGTGCTGAGCGCGAACATGCTGTATATTGCGCGGCGAGACTACGGGAAGACGCTCCTACCGTTGCTCAGGCCTGAGAGTTTCGCCTCCCCGGGCAAGGTGCGTCGGATCGTGATTGATGCCGGGCACGGTGGGCGTGACCCGGGAGCGGAGGTTCGTGCTCTTCCAGCGGAGAAGACCTTGGCGTTGGACGTGGCCCGGCGTGTCGCCCGGGCCTTGCAGGCGCAAGGTTACGAGGTCGCCATGACGCGCACGGACGACCGCTTCATTGATCTGGAGGAACGCGCCGAGCGGGCGAACCGGGCGCGTGCGGACCTCTTTGTAAGCATCCACTTCAACAGCGCGAAGGCGACGGAGGTTGAGGGCATCGAGACGTATGCCCTTACGCCCACGTGGCAGCCATCCACAAGCCGGGCAAAACTGGATGCGTCGGACCGGGAGGCGGTTCCGGGCAACCGGAATGACGCGTGGAACGTGCTCGCCGCTTACTCCATCCTTGGCGGGGCACTTGAGGCCACGGACGCGCAGGACCGTGGTGTGCGGCGTGCCCGGTTCATCGTGTTGCGCGGCCTGGAGTGCCCGGGCGTGCTCGTGGAATGCGGTTTTGTGTCAAACTCGGGCGAGGCCCGGAAGATCGCTGATGCCGGCTATCGCGAACGGTTGGCGCAAGGCATTGCCAGAGGCATCGTGATGTACAACAATACCGTGGAAAAGGCGCAGCGGCGCTGACGCCGACAAGGCGTCCGCGGCCTCCCCCGCTGCAAGCGCACCTTCCATGCTTCGAGCTCTCCTTTCCGCGGTCTGCGTACTGACGTTCGTCTTCCCAACGGCGCTCCTCGCGGCACCGCCAAATACGCCCGCCGCCTCGGCTGCGAACGGCGGCACGGACAACCCGCAGCCCGAGCGCGTGGTGGTGCTCGCGAACGCCGATGACCCGACTTCGGTGGAGCTGGCGCGGTACTACATCGAGCGGCGCGGGGTGCAGGCGGGGAACCTGATCCTGGTTTCGTGCCCGCAGCAGGAGGAAATCACGTGGGCGCAGTACATCCAGCAGATCCACAACCCGCTTCTGGAGCGGCTTGTGCGGGATAAGTGGATAGACGCGGCGTTGGCAAAAGCGGTGGACCCGGAGGGGCGCCGCATGATTGCCGCTTTCGGCCACCGGATAGATTTTCTCGTGGTGATGCGCGGGGTGCCCCTAAAGATCAAACACGACCCCGACCGCGTGAGCCGGGCCGCGAGCGACGCCGTTGTCGAGCAGCTCCGGTCGAATGCGGCGGCGGTGGACAGCGAGCTCGCGCTTCTCGCCCGGGCGCCCGGCCCGATCCTGGGGCCGATGGTCAACCCGCTCTCGGGCAAGCCGACTCCCGACACGCTTTCGCGCCAGCAGATCATCCGCGTCGCCCGGCTGGACGGGCTGGACATGGCATCGGTGCGGCGGCTGATCGACAGCGCCCTCGAAGGCGAACGGCGGGGCCTGCAGGGGCGCGGTTATGTGGACATGGGGGGGCCGCACACGAAGGGTAACCAGTGGCTGGAGCAGGCCGGGCAAATGATCCAGAACCTGGGCTTCGATACCTCGTGGGACCGCGTGCCGCCGCTTTTCAGCTGGCGCGAGCGCTTTGACGCCCCGGCGCTGTACGTCGGCTGGTGGTCGCAAAACATGGTGGGGCCGGTTTCCTCGCCAGAGTTCCGTTTTCCGCCGGGCGCCATAGCCATCCACATTCACAGCTTTTCGGCGGAAACGATGCGCCGGCCCAACGAGTATTGGACGGCCCCGCTGGTGGCCCGGGGCGTTGCCGCGACGGTGGGCAACGTGTATGAGCCGTATCTCGAATTTACCCATCACCCGCACCTTTTTATAGAGGCGCTTTCGCGGGGACGGACCGTGGGCGAGGCCGCATGGTACGCGCTGCCTGCCGTGAGCTGGCACGCCATCTTCGTGGGCGACCCGCTCTACCGGCCATTCACGGTGGACCTGGAGTCGCAGCTCAAGATGGCGCAGGAAGGCAAGGGCACGCCGTACACGTCGTACGCGGTGGTGCGCGCCATGAACCTGATGCGCAAGCGCAGCCCCGGCGAGCAGACGGTGATTTTCGGGCAGGGTTGGCTTACCCGAAACCCGAGCCTGGCCCTGCTTTACGCGCTGGCGCGGCAGCAGGTGGACGCAAGCCAGAGGCCGCAGGCCCGCCGCACGCTCGCACTGGTCAAGGGGCTGTCGGATTTGCCGGTGGAGGAGCTGGGGCTCGCCCGGTTGGTCGCGGAATTCCAAACGGACCTCGGCGACGATGACGACGCGCTTGAGACGTTTCGCGTGATCTTCAACAAGTCCAAGGTGCCCGACGAATTTGCCGTCGCTGTCTTGCCTGACGCGATCCAGGCCGCCCGTAAGGCGCAGGACGGTGCGCAGGCGGACGCGTGGGCCGCGCGCCTGTCTCGCCTGAAGGAAGGCAAGGGAGGCTGAGGTCGCCTGTCGCGCCTGGCTGGGGCGTTGCTGGGTCGCGCGATCACGCCGGGGCGTGGCCTGCCGGGTTTGATGGGTGGAAAAGCGGTGCGTCTGCGCGCAAAAAAGGCGGCTCCGGAACGCAGTCCTGGAGCCGCCTGTAAGGTCGTGGCGTTTCTGGTAAGGTCGTGTTTTTATTTCAGGTTGTCGCTGCGCCGACGCTGTAGCGACCGGGCACGGCGTGCGCCGCTTCTTTCCGGCTGCACGTGAACGAGTGCGCCAACTGGAATGGAACGGCCCTAGATCTCCTTCACGATGCCGTCGGCAAGGCCGTATTCGATGGCTTGCGGCGCGGTCATGTAGAAGTCGCGGTCCGTGTCGCGCTGGATCTTTTCCATGGGCTGGCCGGAGGCATCCGCGAGGATCTTGTTGAGTTCCTGGCGGAGCTTTTCCATCTCCTGCGCCTGAATGTTGATGTCCACCGCCGGGGCGACGATGCGGCCCATGATGAGCGGCTGGTGGATAAGCACGCGGGCGTGCGGGAAGAGCAGGCGCCGACCTTTCGCCCCGGCGCAGAGCAGGATCGAACCCATGCTCGCGGCCATGCCCGTCACGACGACGCGCACGGGGGATTTGATGAGCTTGATTGTGTCGTACACCGCCATGCCGGCCGTGATGGAGCCGCCGGGCGTGTTCATGTAAAAGGTGATCTCCTTCCCCGGGTCCGTGAGCTCCAGGTACAGAAGCTTTTCCGTCACGTCGCGGGCGGAGGTGTCGTTCACTTCACCCCACAGGAAGACCTTTCGCTCCTGAAGAAACTTCTTCTGCACGAACGCGGCGACGGGGCCTTTTTCAGCGGGGGTTTCGGGACATTCCTCTTCTTCGTGGGCCATGGTCTTTTTGGGCGGATGAGTTCGGGTTTCACTGAAGCCAAGATCGGTCAATAGGCAAACCCGAAAAGCGTTCTTTGACGGCGGGCAACGCGGGGATTCCTCGCCGGGGGGAGGCGCGGCGGAGGTTTCGAACCGGCTGGCTCTGTAAAGGGAGAGCGGCCATGCTCGCGCCTTGGCGCCTATTCAGGTCAAGCTGTCGCACCGGTTGACATCGCTCCTTCATCCGCGCCGGCGCGAGGATGGGGCGTCCACGCTCGACGCGGCGCGGCGCAAGCGAGAACCTGAAGTAAAAGTGCTCTAGCCGTGGCTTTCGAACCGTACTACCTGATCCCGCTTTGCGCAGCCCTGGGCTATGCGGTGGCGAGCCTGTTCCTCAAGCGAGCCATCGTGGAGGGCGCGGGCGCGTTGCGCACGATGGTGGTTTCGAACTGGCTCATGGTCCCCATGTACGCCCTCATCCTGCTGCTAGCGGACGGGGCGCCGCGGTGGGAGGCCGTGGGCTGGCCGCTCTTTGCGGGGCTGCTGTTTATTGGGGGGCAAGCGTGCATGATGGCGGGCATCCGGGTGGGTGACGTGTCGGTGCAGGCGCCCCTGATGGGGACGAAGCCGATGTTCGTCGCGGGCCTGACGGTGCTGCTTGGCGTTTCCCGCGTGCCGCTCGAATGGGCCTTTGCGGCCGTGCTCGCGGCCGCGGCGGTCTTCCTGCTCGGCGCGGTGAACGTGGAGCGGCGGGCCTCCACGTTCCGTGGGATTGCGCTTGCCCTCGGGTCCTCGCTGTTATTTGCGGTGACAGACCTCGTGATCCAGCAAGGCGCGCCGCTGTTCGGGCGTGAAGCGTTCATGGTGGTGATGATCCTGACGATGGCCACGGCCAGTCTTGCCTGCGTGCCATTTTTCCGCGGGCCGGTGAGCGCGGTGCCGCGCCCGGCGTGGCGGTGGGTGGTGGTGGGGGGGCTGGTCCTTGGGGTGCAATCGGTGGCCGTGTGCTACGCGGTGGGCCGGTTCGGCAACGCCACCGCGGTCAACATCCTTTACGCGACCCGAGGTGTCTGGGGCGTCGTGCTCGTTTGGGCGTGCGGCGCGTGGTTCGGCAACGATGAGCGCGCCCTCGCGGGCAGGCTGATGGGCCGCAGGCTTGCCGGTGCATGGCTGCTTGTGGCCGCGGTTGTCCTCGTCTTCACGGTCCGCGCATAAAAAGCAGTGGGGGGGATGCGCGGAACGCCCAATGGCGTTACGTTATGGCCGTGGCGCCCCGACGAATTCGACGGCGCCGACCCCATGACCCCGCAGACCGATAACCCGCCTGGCCCTCAGTGCGTGCTCCTGATGGGGCTCCAGTGTTCAGGCAAAACCTTATTCTACAGGCAGCGTTTCGCTGAAACACATGTCCGCCTGAGCATCGACATGTTGCGCACGAGGTCCCGCGAAAAGCGCTTTTTGGACACCTGTTTGGCGGCGCTCCAGAACTTTGTCGTCGATAACACGAACCCGACGGCCGTTGAGCGTGCGCGCTACCTCGGCCCCGCGAAGACGGCAGGTTTCAGGACGGTGGGCTACTACTTCGCCACCGGCATCCCGGAGTGCCTGCGCCTGAACGCATCCCGTCCGCCAAGCTGCCGCGTGCCGGATGCCGCCATCTATGGCACGGCCCGACGCATGCAGCCACCCGTGCCTGCGGAGGGCTTTGACGAGCTTTACGTGGTGCGTCGGCAACCGCTCGGCGACTTTGTTGTCCGAGAGTGGACGGAAGGCGAGGGCCGGGAGCGTCCGCAGGGTGAGGCGCGTGCGGCGGAGGAGATTCTTGAAGAGCACGAGGGCGTGCCACTGGATCAGGCCGCCCCGCCGCCGGCCAGGGGCGAGGAGCCACCGGCGGGTGATGCCGCGTAGTGGCGGCGTGGATACGGGAGACGCGGGTTTTGGGGCTGCAAAAGGATTGCCAAGGGCTCCATCCGGGCGTGCGCTTGGGTGGGTATGTCTACCGGTCGAAGAGAGCTTGCCCGGACGCTCGGTCTCGCCGTGCCGATCGTGCTGGGTCTCGTCGGGCAGATGGCGATGATGCTCATCGACACCGCCATGGTCGGCCGCATCGGCGTGCTGCCCGTGGCGGCGGCGTCTTTTGCCATAAACGTCATCCATGTGCCGCTGCTGTTCGGGTTTGGGCTGTGCGTGGCCGTGCATGTGCTCGTGGCCTCCGCGCACGGCAGCGGAGACGTGCGGGAACAGCGTAGCGTGCTCGGGCACGGGCTGGTGCTTACGGGCCTCTACGGGCTCGTGGCGGGACTCGGCATCACTCTTGGGAGCGGCCTCCTGTATAAGCTCGGGCAACCGGTGGAGGTGGTGACGGAGGCGCGGCCGTTTGCTGTGCTTATCGGGTGGTCCGTGCTGCCGGCGCTCCTGCAGACGTGTTTCAAAAATTACCTTGAGGCGCTGAACCGGCCTTGGCTGCCGCTCTACGTGACGGCTGGGGCAATCCTCCTGAACGTGGTGGTGAACTGGGTGTTAATCTACGGCAATTGCGGGGCCCCGGCTCTCGGCCTCTCCGGTGCAGGCGTCGGGACGCTCGTGGCCCGCACCGCGGCGCTCGCGGTCGTTGCCCTCGTGGTCTGGCGCGGCTGGCGGGGGACGCCTTCCGCAGGCCAGCCCGCGCCACGTCCGGGAAGCTGGGGGCAGCCGGGCACGGTGAGCTTCGAGCGCCTGCGCCGGATGGTGGGCCTCGGCGCCGCGGCGGGCATCCAGATTGTCGCGGAAAACGGGCTGTTCACGGTGGCGACGCTGATGATGGGGCGCCTGAGCGCGGCGGCGCTCGCGGCGCACCAGATCGTTTACAGCGTGGCCGGGCTCGCCTTCATGGTGCCGCTCGGGGTGTCCATGGCCCTTGCCATCCGCATCGGCCAGGCTTCCGGTCGTGGCGACGCCGTGGCGATGCGCCGCATCGGCTTTGGGGGAATTGCGTTCGGCGCGGGGTTCATGGCGTGCTATGCGCTCGTCCTTGTGCTCTTCCGCCATCAGGTGCCGTTGTTCTTCGTGCAAGACGCGCCGGAGGTCACTGACCTTGCGGCGAGCCTGCTCATCCTCGCCGCTGCGTTTGCGATTTTCGACGGGCTCCAGGTGACGAGCAACGGCGCGTTGCGCGGTCTCTACGATGTGCGCACGCCCACGCTCGCGGTGATCGCGTGCTACTGGGCGATCGGCCTTCCCGCCGCCTGGCTTCTCGGCTTTCACACGCCGCTCGGCGCGTTCGGCATCTGGACGGGCCTGCTCGTCAGCCTCGTATGTGCGGCAGGCTTCCTTGTCCCGCGCTTCGGTTCCATGAGTGCCCGGCGCAGGAGGCATCCCGCGCCACCTGCGCACCGCGTGCCACCTGCCCATTGATGGCGGGCCATGCCGGGCCTGGGGCGGCTTTCCGGGCGCGGCGGGTCAGGCGCCGCTTCCAGAGAGCGCGAGTTTTGCGAACGCCTGCAAAAGCTTTGGGCCGCACGGCGTGTCGCGTACGGCGGCTTCGAGGGCCTGCGGGTCGAGCCCCTTGCGCTCCAGCTCGAACCGGCGGCTGCGGAGGACGTCCCGGAGGAACGGCGCGGTGAACTCGGGGTGGAACTGGAGGCCCCAGACGCGGTCACCAAAGCGCACGATGTGGTGCGGGTCGTGCGCGTTGCCCGCGAGCGCCCGGGCGCCTGGGGGCAGCGTGATGACGGACTGGGAATGCTCGGCCTGCACGGGGAGCTCGGGCTCAAAAACCGAGCTCAGGAGCGGGTCCTGCGCGGCTTCGGGTGCCAGCCGCACGGTGACGGTCCCGATCTCGGGGCCCTTCGCGTTGTAGTCTGTGCGCCCTCCAAGCCCATGACCCAGCAGCTGGTGGCCGTAGCAGACGCCGAGCACCGGCACGCCCGCCTGCACGGCCTCCTTGAGCCACTGCGCGGTCGTCTCGCTCCAGGGCTCACGGTCCGTGACCATTGCGAGGGACCCGGTGACGATCACGCCGCAGACGTCCGTGGGCCGGTTCGGGAAAGCATTCTCAAAGGTGCGCCAGGTGCGCGTCGCCTCCGCGTAGTCGCCGAGGGCGGCCCGGAACATGGCGTCGAAGTCGCCGTGGGTGGTCCGGAGGGGCTCCGGCACGTGGCCCATGTGGAGGATGCCGAGGGGGCGCGCTGTGCTCATGGCTTGGGGGGGGAGGGCAGGGGAAGGGCTCGCGGGCGTCCGTCTGTTCTAGAGCAGTTCCATTTCAAGTTGTCGCATGCGCCGACGCTGCGGCGAGCGTGAACGCCCCATCCTCGCGTCGGCGCGGGCGGAAAAGTGATTCAAGGAGGTGCGACATCTTAAAGTAGAAGTGCTCTAGTCGGGCTGCGGCGGGTTATGGCCGTAGCTTCGTGCGAGGTTCGCCCAAAGGTCCTTCTGGCGGTCATTTATCGCGGCGGGCACGCGCACCTGCACGACGACGAAGAGGTCTCCGCGGCTTTGGTCGGGCCGCAGCAGGCCAAGGCCTTTCAGGCGCAGGCGCCGCCCGGAGCCGCTGCCTTCGGGCACGCGCACGACAACGTCCTGCTTGAGCGTCGGCACGTGCTTCTTGCTGCCCAGCGCGGCCTCCCACGGCTCGACGTCGAGGTCGTAATACAGGTCCGCCCCTTCCACCCGGAAGTCCGGATGTTTTTCCAGCCGCACGGTCAGGTAAAGGTCGCCTTCCCAGCCTTCCTCGGTGCCGGGCTCGCCCTTTCCGGCGAGGCGGATCTTCTGGCCCTCGCTCACGCCCGGCGGGATTTTCACCTTGATGTTCTCCTGCCAGGTGCGGCCTGCCGCGCGGTCCGTGCGGCGTACCGAGATATGGCGTTCGGCGCCATTGGTGGCCTCTTCGAGCGTGACCATGATGTCCGCGGTGAGGTCGCGCCCTTTGCGCGGGGTGGTGCCGGGCCCTGTGCCCCCAAACCCGCTGAAGAAGCCGCCGCCACCGGCACCGGCATCGCCGCGTGCGGCACGCCGCCCCGAGGAGCCGAAAAAGCGTTCGAAGAAGTCGCTGAAGCCGGTTCCCTTGAACTCGAAGTCAAAGTCCTCGTCCGCGGCGCCGGTGCCTCCGGAGTAGCCGCCCTCCTGGGTGTGCCAGTGGCCGCCGTGGCCCGCGCCGCCGGACCAGCCGGGTGGCGGGCGGAAATCCGCGCCGTGTTGCCAGTTTGCGCCGAGCGTGTCGTACTTGCGCCGCTTGTCGGGGTCGCTGAGGACTTCGTAGGCCTCGTTGATCTCCTTGAACTTCTCCTCCGCGGCCGCCTTGTTTTTGGCCGTGTCCGGGTGGTACTGGCGCGCGAGCTTCCGGAATGCCTTTTTGATCTCCTCTTCCGAGGCATCCCGGTTCACGCCCAGAACCTTGTAATAGTCTTTGTACTGTACGCCCATCGTTTCAGCCTTCGAACGGGTTCCCTGCAAGGACGGTACCACTCCTGCGCGGGTGTGCAAAGGATGATTTCAGTTTATTTGCCCGTAAGTGTTTGAAAATCAGTGACCCTGGGCCTGCTTGCGCTACCGTCCGGAAACGGCGTGCAAACCGCGTGCGCCAGGTGTGACAAGTGAGACATATTTGCGCGCCTTAGCGCCACAAACCGCGCACGCCTGTCTCGTTTTACCCCGTTGGGTTGCGGCGCGGAAAGCGGGTGAAAAAGTCGTCTAAGCTGCTATGGTTAAGGGGGCTACGTGCATGTTGGCATGCGGGTGGCACCGTTCTTGCAGATACGGGGGCCAAGCCTGGGCACCGGGCGCCGTATAAGCGTTGGGCGCCTGCGCAGGCCTGTTTTTCCCAATAATAAACCCACAACCACAGAAACATGGCTAGCACCAAGAAAGCGAGCATCACCCCCCTCGGGGACCGGGTCCTCGTTCGTCGTATCGAGGAAGCCGAGCAGATCAAGGGCGGCATCATCATTCCGGATTCCGCCAAGGAAAAGCCGCAGGAAGCCGAAGTCATCGCCCTCGGTTCCGGCAAGAAGACGGAAGACGGGAAGGTGCTTCCCTTCGAAGTCAAGGCTGGCGACCGCGTGCTGATCAGCAAGTACGGTGGCACGGAAGTTAAGCTCAATGACGAAGCCTACGTGCTTCTGCGCGAGGAAGACATCCTCGCGATCCTCAAGTAACCTCTCGCTTCACTCATTTTAGGCAAAGCTATGGCTAAACAGCTCATTTTTGACGAAGTGGCGCGCAAGCGCGTCCTCATTGGCGTTGAGACGCTCGCCCGCGCCGTCAAGGTCACGCTCGGTCCGAAGGGCCGCAATGTCGTGATCGACAAGAAGTTTGGTTCCCCGACCGTCACCAAGGACGGCGTGACGGTGGCGAAGGAGATTTCGCTGAAGGACCCGTTTGAGAACATGGGCGCGCAGATGGTCAAGGAGGTCGCCTCCAAGACGTCCGACAGCGCCGGTGACGGCACGACGACCGCCACGGTTCTCGCGGAATCCATTTACCGCGAAGGTCTGCGCAACGTGACGAGCGGCTCCAACCCGATCTTCATCAAGCGCGGTATCGACAAGGCCGTTGAGGCGATTGTGGCCGAGCTCCAGAAGATCTCCAAGAAGGTGTCCGACCGCGAGCAGATCCGCCAGGTTGCCACCGTGTCCGCCAACTGGGACAAGGAAATCGGCAACATCATCGCCGAGGCGATGGACAAGGTGGGCAAGGACGGCACGATCACGGTCGAGGAAGCCAAGACCCTGGAGACGACGCTCGACGTCGTTGAGGGCATGCAGTTCGACAAGGGCTACCTGTCCCCGTACTTCGTGACGAACGCGGAGACGATGGACGTCAACCTCGAGGACGCCTACATCCTCATCCACGAGAAGAAGATTTCGGCCCTGAACGACCTGCTCCCGCTGCTGCAGGGCGTCGCCAAGACCGGCAAGCCGCTGCTCATCATCGCTGAGGAAGTCGAAGGCGAAGCCCTCGCCGCCCTCGTGGTGAACAAGCTGCGCGGCACGCTGAACGTCTGCGCCGTCAAGGCCCCCGGCTTCGGTGACCGCCGCAAGGCCATGCTGGAGGACATCGCGATCCTCACGGGCGGCCGTTGCCTGACGGAAGACCTCGGGCTGAAGCTCGAGAACGTGCAGCTCTCCGACCTTGGCCGCGCCAAGCGCGTGACGGTGGACAAGGAGAACACGACGATCGTGGAAGGCGCCGGCAAGACCGCGGACATCCAGGGCCGCGTGAAGCAGATCCGCCGCCAGATCGAGGAAACCTCCTCGGACTACGACCGCGAGAAGCTCCAGGAACGCCTGGCGAAGCTCGCGGGCGGCGTGGCCGTCGTGCACGTTGGTGCCGCCACGGAAACGGAGATGAAGGAGAAGAAGGCGCGCGTCGAGGACGCCCTCCATGCGACCCGCGCGGCCGTCGAGGAAGGCATCGTCCCGGGCGGTGGCACGGCGCTGCTGCGCACGGCGAAGGCTGTGGAGAAGGTGGAGCTGACGGGCGACGAGCTCGTGGGCGCCCAAATCGTCCGCAAGGCCATTGAATCCCCGCTTCGCCAGCTCTGCCTGAACGCCGGCATCGAGGGCTCCCTCGTTGTGCAGGAAGTGCTCAAGGCCAAGGGCTCGAACGGGTTTGACGTCGCCACGGGCGAGTACAAGGACCTCGTCGAGGCGGGCATCATCGACCCGACGAAGGTCACCCGCACCGCCATCCAGAACGCGGCTTCGGTCGCGGGCCTGCTGCTCACCACGGAGTGCATGATCACGGACATGCCCGAGGAGAAGAAGCCCGCTCCCGCCGGCCACGCTCACGACGACGAGTTCTAAGCCGACGCGCGGCTGAATCAGCCGCTTTGGGGGCGCCGCAAGGCGCTCCTGCAACGAAGCCCCGGCATGCTCCGAAAGGACGGCCGGGGCTTCCTGCTGTACCGGCCTGGCCTTTTTTAGGGGCGGGAAACTGCCGATTGGATTGGTCCCTGCTTGCACTCGCAACCCGTCGGCCTAGTTTCATGGCGAAGTGCGGGCAAGGTGAGTCCGCCGTCACCGCATTATGCCCTCCAGCAAGTATTCGCCGGATCTACCCCTGCTCGACATGGAGCAGGTGAACGTGCTTATCGAATCCGGTGGAGATGAGGCCGCGTTCCTGATGACGGATTTGCGCGAGACCTACATTGCCGAGGCAGAACCGCGCATCCGCAAAATCGCGGCGCTGTGCGGGGCGCTGGCGGCGCCAGAGGTGCTGCGCGAGCACATGCACTTCATCGCGGGAAGCAGTGCAAACCTCGGGCTGTTGCGCCTGTCCACGTATTGCCGGTGGGTGCTGAAGCAGATCGACCACGGCGAATTCGCGCACTGGGCGGAGCTTCCGGGGCGCTTGAGCGAGGAGAACCGGGTTGCCTTGGAGGCCTTCAGCGGCATCATCCCGGCGCGTTGATGAGACACGCCGCAGCAGACACGCAGGAACGCAGTGCAGGCGACTCCGCGTCCGCGGTCGCGGCGGTCCCTCCGGGCGGCGGGCTTTCCTGCCCGCAGGCGCTTATTGAGACGCTGCTTTCGTTTCGGGAATTCGGCAAGGAGACCGTGCGGGACGCTTTGGCGCTGGAATGCCTGAGCAGGCCGCTTCCCGTTCTGATCAATGAATTTTGGACGTCCCGCCAGCGGGCCGCGCATTCGCTGCACGAAGTCTCGTACCGCGCGTGCTTCAAGCCGCAGTTGCCGCGCTTTTTTATCGAGCGGCTGACGTCGCCGGGGGACGCTGTCCTGGACCCTTTCATGGGGCGGGGCACGACGGTACTTGAGGCGGCGTTGCTGGGTCGACGCGCGCTCGGGTGCGACCTCAACCCGCTCTCCGCCTGCCTGGCCCCGCCGCGGCTGGAGCCGCCGACGCTGGAGGCCGTCGCCCGGCGGCTAGGGGAGATCTGCTGGGTGCTTCCGCCGCACGCGGAGGCGCCGCCCGGGGAGCTTCTGGCGTTCTACCACCCGCGCACGCTTGAGCAGATCGCGGCGTTGCGGCTGTACCTCGTCGCGCGGCGCGAGGCCGGGCTGCTGGATGCGACGGACGCGTGGGTGCGCATGGTGGCGCTGAACCGGCTCACCGGGCATTCCGGCGGGTTTTTCTCGGTATACACGCTGCCGCCCAACCAGGCGGTGTCGGTGAAGTCGCAGCTTAAGATCAACGCGACGCGCAACCAGACGCCGCCGGAGCGGGATGTTCCGGCGCTCATCCTGCGCAAGAGCAGGCAGCTTTTGAAGGAACTGACGCCTGCGGAGCGTGCAACGCTGGCGACGCTGGCCGCGGAGCACCGGGTGCTCACGGTGCCAGCTCAGGCGCTAGCGGGCATTGAAAGCGATACGGTGAAGCTCGTCGTGACGTCGCCACCGTTCCTGGACGTCGTGGACTACAACACAGACAACTGGCTCAGGAACTGGTTTGCCGCAGTGGAGCCGGGGCCGCTTTCGATCCACCGGAAGCTTGAAGATTGGCGGGCGGACATGACGCGGGCGCTGGCGGAAATACGCCGGGTGCTGGTGCCGGGCGGGTGGGTGGCGTTCGAGGTGGGGGAGGTCCGCAAGGGGCTGGTTGCGCTGGAAACGGCGGTGGTGCAGGCCGGGCTGGACGCGGGCCTTACGCCGGTGGCGGTTGTAATCAACGCCCAGAAATTCACGAAGACCGCGCACTGCTGGGGCGTCTCGAACAATGCGGGCGGCACGAACTCAAACCGCATCACCGTGTTCGTGAAAGGCGCTCGCGGCAAAATCTGAAGCCGGCGCGTCTGCTACGCCTCCGGGAGGCGTCGGAGGAGCCTGCATGGCATTCAGCTTTCCGTTTCCGCTTCCGCGGCGAGCTGGGCTTCGCGCTTTTTCGCAAGGCGTTCGCCGACCACGATCGCAGCCTCGTAGAGCAGGTAGAGGGGAATGGAGAGTATGACCTGGGAAATGACGTCCGGGGGCGTGGCGATCATGGCCAGGACGAGGATGCCAACGACGGCGTGGCGCCGGTAGGCGCGGAGGGTGTCCGGCGCGACGATCCCGAGATACTGGAGCACGACGAGGGCGAGCGGAAACTCAAAGGCCGCGCCGATGCCGAGGGTCACCCAGACGACGAAGTCGTAGTAGTCCGCGGCCGTCCAGAGGATGCTCAGGCCAAGGGACTCGCTTGTGGCGATGGACACGCGCAGCGACGCGGGCAGGATAAGGAAATAGGCGAAGGCGGCGCCGCACAGGAACAGGACCAGCACGGCAATGCAGCAGGGCAGCAGGATGTGCTTTTCCCGCTGCGTGAGTGCGGGGGCCACGAACCCGGCAAAGAAATACAAGCCGAAGGGCAAAGCCAGCGCGCCGCCCGCGAAGATGCAGATCTGGATCAGGATCGTGAACACCGCCATGGGCGTCGTGGTGACGAGCGCCTGCTTTAGCAACGGGTGCTCCGGACCGAGCGCCTGCTGCAACGGCCAGTTCAGGGCGGCGATGAGCTCGGGCAGGATGAAGATGATGCCGAAGACGGCGACGATAAAGACGCCGAGGGTCTTGATGATGACGCCGCGGAGTTCCTCAAGGTGATCCAGGAACCCCATGTGCCCCCGGGCCGGGTCCGCTTCCTCTGCCGGCGCGGGAGGCGGAGGCGTGGCCTGCCAGGGCCCTGGTTGCCAGTTATGGGGCGGCGTACCAGGCGGGGGTTCGTTTCCTGTGGGAGAGTCTGACACGTAATCGGGCTTCGTTCGGGAGGGCTGGCGGAGTCGCAGCGTAGAGATTGGGTTACGGCACGCAAGGCGAGCCTGATCCCAGCCTCAAATTTGCGCGAGTATGGAGGCGGTTCAAACCGTGGTGTGGGAAAGGGCGTCCGCCAGAGCTTAATCGGTAGAAATACCGACGCGTGTACCTACCATTTTGCCCAACGCGATATAGCTTAGGTGCCACGTGGCACCACCGATAAATTCACTTGGCCCTGTCTTTGCGTTGCTGAACCCAAACCCGTTTCCCGTCTCCTATCCATGAAAAACTGCCACGCTACTACCTTCTGGACGGTGAAAAAGCAGATCCTTGTGACCACGTTGGCGCTCGTGGTGGGTCTTGTTTCGGTCGGTGTCTATTCGCTGGTAAAGCTGAACGGGTTGAAGACATCCGTGGACTTCCTGGCCAAGGATGCGGTGCCGGGGATTATCGCGATTTCCAGCGTCAACGCGCATTTGTCCGAGGCCCACGTTCTGGCGTGGAGGCTCACGGCCGTGAAAAGCGCGGCGGAGATTGCGGCTATCGAGAAAGACATGGAAACCTACCGGGCAGAGATTTCGGCAGGGCTGGAGAGCTACGAAAAGACGATAACGCTGGCGCAGGATCGTGAGCTTTTCGCCAAGCTTTTGGCGGCGCGAGGCGTCTATACGAAACAGCGCGAGCAGCTGGTGGCGCTTGTCGGGGCCGGGGACTTTGCGAAGGCCAACGCCTTCCTGACGGCGGAACTCCGGGACGCTTACCGCAACTACCTCGCTGCGACGGATGTGCTTGTTGAATTTAACGCGGGCAACGCGCACGCGACGGCGACGAGCGCCGATGCAACCGTGTCGAAGGCCCTTCTCCAGATAGCGACGGCAACGGTGGCGCTCGCGGTGTTTGGTCTGGCGGCGGCGGTGGTGATAAGCGGCCGGCTGAGCAGCAAGCTCGGTGGCCTGGCCGCGGAGTTGAGCGCGGGCGCGACGCAGACGGCGTCCGCCTCGACGCAGGTGGCCGGCGCGAGCGAACAGCTCGCGGAAGGGGCGTCTGAACAGGCCGCAGCGGTTGAGGAGACGTCGGCGTCGCTCGAAGAGATCGGCTCGATGACGCGGCAGAATGCCAGCCATGCGATCGAGGCCAACACGCTGATGCAGGAGATGTGCAGCGTGGTCCAGGCCGCCCACGAGTCTATGGTGGCGCTGGTGGACCAGATGCGGCAAATCTCGCGGAGCAGCGCGGAGACGCAAAAGATCGTGAAGACGATCGACGAAATCGCGTTTCAGACGAACATCCTCGCGCTCAATGCCGCGGTCGAGGCCGCTCGCGCCGGGGAGGCGGGGGCCGGGTTTGCCGTGGTGGCCGACGAGGTGCGGAACCTCGCGCAGCGTGCCGCCGAGGCCTCGCGCAGCACTTCGCAGATGATTGAAGGCTCGGTGAGCACGATCCAATCGGGCGTGGCGCTTGCGGAGGGCGCCAATGGTGCGTTCACGAAGGTGGAGGCGAGTGCGGGCAAAGTCGGCGGTCTGGTGGCGGAAATTGCCGCGGCATCGCAGGAGCAAACGAAGGGCGTGGAGCAGATCAACCGGGCCGTCGCGGAGATGGACAAGGTGACGCAGCGGACGGCTTCCAATGCGGAAGAATCGGCGGCGTCCGCCGAGGAGCTTTCGTCGCAGGCCGCGCGGACCTTGGAAATCGTCAACGAGCTCATGCGGCTTGTCGGCGGGGTTTCGGCAGTCCACGCGCAGCAACCGGAGGAGAGTTTGGGGCCTGTCGTTGTGGAGCGGGCCCGTCCGCGTGCGGGTCTGAACTCTGGGACCAAAGCGAAGCCAGGGGTTGCGCCTGTGCGGGGCGCGAAGGTGCTCGACGGCAAGGGGGAGGATTTTGTGGATATCTCCCGGCCCCTGCGTTTGGCTGGCACATCGGCGCGCTCGTCCTCTTAGGGCAGTTCCCTTTCAAGTTGTCGCACGCGTTCACTTCATTCCGTTACACGCGCCGAGCGAGGATGGGGCGTCCACGCTCGCCGCAGCGTCGGCGCATGCGACAACTTAAAG
>CAZQIE010000064.1:0-18205 GCA_964593675.1 uncultured Opitutales bacterium | reverse complement strand
GTTTTTTGCCGCTGTATCCAGGCGGCGAAGCCTTCGGGCGGGAAGGCGTCCGCGCGGAAGAGCATGTACGCGTGGGCTTCGCCGCAGAACTCGGCGCATTGGCCGTAGTAATGGCCGGGCTCGTCCGCCTGCAGCCACAAGGCGTTTTTGCGTCCGGGGATGAGGTCCTGTTTCCCGGCCAGCTTGGGCAGCCAGAAGGAGTGGATGACGTCCGCGGCGCGAAGGTTCACCTTCACGACTTTGCCGACCGGGAACGCAAGCTCGTTCGCGGTGACGATCCCAAACTGGGGATACTCAAAGCGCCACCACCACTGGAAGCCGTGGGCGTTGATCTCCAGGACAGAATTTGCCTCGGCACGGGAAAGCTGCCCCGGATACCAGCTCCCGAGCCGGGAGGAGGCGAGGTCGCTGGGGAGGTCGTGGGTGTACCAAATTGCCCGGAGCGTCGGGATGGCCACAACAATTACGAGGGCGATTGAGGCGACAATGAGGCTGAGTTCGATGGCGGGGTGCCCGTGCCCCTGAGCGGGGAACGGTTTGCCGGCATCACCCGGCCTCTCCCGGTAGCGGAGGAGCACGTAAACGAGCGCCCCCCCGACGGTGAGAAAGAGAAAGAGGCTCACCCACACGGTGACCATGAACAGGTCGTACTGCGCCTGCGCAACAGGCCCTTTGGGATCGAGGGCGGACTGACGAACCTGGAAATCGCAACCCGCAAGTAAAAGGGCGGCTAGCGCGGGCAGCAGTTTAGACAGGCCGGAGTGCCAAAGCGTGAGGCGCGGTGACCTGGCGACGTGAACGGGGGACTCCGGAGGCATTTGCGCCTAACAAGCGCGCGTCCGGGCGTTGCCGCAACGGGCAGAAGGCGCATTCAGCCAGCGAAGCGTGGAAAATCAGGCACACCCTGATGCCTGCGAAAACCAATCAGGCCATGTCAGCCCCGCGACGGAGCCGAAAAACGGGAAAATCTCGACGCTCTCTGGAGGGCCTCGGCGGCGGTTAGCGCCGGATGAGCCGTTCCATTTCGTCAATAACCTGCAAAGGTGTAGCTTCTTCGCGCTGGATCTGCTGCACCTTCGGAATCAGGGCGTCGATCATCGCCGGGGGGATGCCCAGCCGCACGGCCACGCGCTTGCAGAACTGCTTCTCGTGGTCGAGCACGAGGTTGTCCGCCATCATCAGCGTCACCAGATCCAGCAGTTGGGTAATTGCAGCACGGGGCGTCGACGGGGGCGTAAATTCCACGTCCGTAGGCGTGAGGATGACCTTCAGAACTTCTTCACGCGTAAGGCCTGCCTGCTCGCCCTTCTCATAGATCCAGTCGATCTCACTCTGGTCAAGATGCCCGTCGATAAAGGCCAGCATCACCAGGTTTTTGAAGTGACTGATGCGTTCGTCGAGCTTCTTGTTCTCTTGAGACGGGGAAGGCATAACGGGGTTCATCTAATCTACAACCCTGCAGGGCGTTTTCAAGCTCACGTTGATGCAACGGCTTACGGAAATGCTGTTTTATATGCCGGTCCTGTAAAAAACCTGTTAGGACTAAGGGGGTGTGTTTAGGGGCTTTCTCAGCGGTATGCCTGAGGGGTTTCCCCTAGCTCACGCACAACCGCGAGCGTTTCGGGGTGATCTGGCGGGTAGGTCGCGGCCTGGAAGCTTCCGGAAAAGAGGCATACGTAAATAAGCACGCCCGTGACGGAAACGTATAGCCACACAGGAAATACCCAGCGAGCCCAGCGGCGGTGGGCCTGGGCACGTCCGGAGAGCGCGAGCCAAAATGTCCACAGGATGAGCGGGACGGAGGCGGCCGCGAGGATGGTATGGCTGAGGAGGAGCGTGAAGTAGATGGGGCGCCAGAGGCCGGTCCCGTGAAAGGGGGTATGGACGCCCCCGGAGGCGATTTTGCCGGCCACGTAGGAGAGAAGGAACAGGCATGAGAGGGCGAGAGCCGTGCTCATTACCCACCGGTGCGCCCGGTAATTTCCGGCCCGTGCGAGGAGGAACCCGCACACGAGAAGCAACGCGGCCCCTGTATTGAGGGCAGCGTTGATTTCGGGGTAAGGGAGGTCTGGCACCGGGTTTTGAGGAAGCTTTGGGGGGGCTGAGCGCGCCCTGTCGCCGCTCGTGTGGATGTTGCGACGAGCGTGGAAGCCCTATCCTCGCGTCGACGCGGGAGAAGGGTATCCCGAAGGTGCGGCAACTTGAACTGGATGTGGTTTTAGAGGCTCAGGCAGCGGTCGGTTACGAGGATTGCCAGTTGAAAGGGAAGCACCGCTATGGACGCGAGGAAGAGCCTGCGCGCCGCGTTGTCCGGGGGCATTTCATCAAGCGTTACGGCGTCCTCGAACTGGAGGGCGCGCACGATGAGCCAGATTGCGCCGGGGAGGGCGAGGAGTGCCTGCGCCCAGGAGGCTTGACCGATGAAGGCAGGGAGGAGGGAGAAGCCGAGGAACGCCCAGGAGAACCCGACGGCGAACGTGGCGGCGGTGCGTCCGGACGGCTGGAGGACCGTAAACATGGGCAGCCCCGCCGCGAAGTAATCACCGCGGTGCGTCCAGGCTATGGCCATAAAGTGGGGGATTTGCCACGTGAGCAGGAGCGCGAACAGGACGACTCCGAGACCTGAAACCGAGCCTGTTGCAGCCGCCCAGCCGATAAGGGGCGGGAGGGCTCCGGGCAGTGCGCCGACAAAGGTGCAGTAAGGCGTAACGGTCTTCAGTGGCGTATAAACGAGGAGATAGGAAAACAGGGTGAGTGCCGTAAGGAGCGCGGCGAGGGGCGTTGTGCCGGCCAAAAGCAACACGACGCCCCCCAGCGCCAACGTGCAGCCCAGCAAAGCAGCGAGGGCGGGGCGGATCGCGCCACGGGCAACAGGGCGCAAGCGGGTGCGGCGCATCCGGGCATCCGTCGCCCGCTCTAGCATCTGGTTCAGTGCGCCCGCGCTCGCCGCGGCGAGGCTTGTTCCGGCAACGAGGCAGACAAGCCGCAGGGGATTCCGCTCCGGCGTTGCCGCGAGATAGCCGGCCAACGCGGTGACGACGCTCAAGGCGCTCAGGCGGGGCTTTGCAAGGCTGACAAGGTCCCCAAAGGTGGCCCGGGCCGTGTCGGGGGAGGGCGTTGCAGGCGGGACCGTGCGCTTGGCGGGCGCCGCTTTGAGCGCGCGGATGTAACGCGCCTTGCGGTGGCTAAAATACCGGATCCACCTCGTGCCGCTCCTGCGGCTGAAGGTCTTGCCGCGGCGACGGGGCTCGGCGGCTACGGTTTCGTCGGCCCGGCGAAAAAGCCGGCGGGGTGTTAGGGGCTCTAGCATGGCGCGCATTCAGCCTGTGGGCTCGATGGCTTGCCGGCCGCCAGGCATGATGGAGCGGCGCGGAGGGTGAGATACCAGACAAGACCGGTGAGGGCGGCACCGCCGACGGTGTGGAAGGCGGTGACGACCGGCGCGAGGCTCGACCACACGGCGAGGGCGCCAAGACCGAACTGGCAGGCAACGAGCGTGGCCGCCAGCGAGGTTGCAACCCTGCCGGTATGGGGGAATGCGCGGTGCCACCGGTGCAAGAACCACAGGCTCAAGACCGTGGCGATCACTGCGCCGATGCGGTGGGCGAAGGCGACGGCGACGGGGGCCGTCCACGCGGGCGGCAAAAAGGCACCGTCTGCCGTGGCCGTGGGGAAATAGGGGATGGCAAGGCCCGCGCCGCCATGACGAAGGATCGCGCCAAGAGCAGCCTGTATGAGCAGAAGGAAAACGGCCAGCAGGCCCAGACGGTACACGGGCGCGAGGCGAGGTCGCGGTGGTGCCGCGAAGGTGGTGGGGGCACCGTGTGCGAGGGTCAGCGCGATGAGCGCCAGGAGTACGGCCTGGGCACCAAGGGCGTGGGAAATCGCGAAAGTCTGGGCAAGCCCGTTGCCTTCCGTGAGCAGGTTCTGGCGGTCCAGCAGGACGCGCAGCCCGCCGAGCACCCCTTGGGCGAGGACCAACGCGGGCAGCGCCCAGGCTATAAGGCGGACCTTGGGGCGGGGTTCCACGCGCTGGTGCCACAGGGCGAGCCCGAGCGCGATAAGGCCAAGTTGTACGGCGATGAGGCGGTGGCCGTGCTCCGCGCGCTGGGACTCGTCCGCAAGCCAACCGTCGGGATTAAGGCTGCCGTTCGACAGCGGCCAATCCGGGAACGCCATGCCTGCCCGAATGCTCGTTGTGAAGGCACCGGCGTACAGCAGGAGGAACGTCCAGCCCAACGCGAGGGCGCACGCCCATTTTAACGCGCGCCTCCGGCAGAGCGAGGCGGCGGCGGCGGTCTTGGCGGTGGCAGAGGGAGCCATCAGGGCGGACAGTATTCCACGCCCGGTCGCTCTCAAGTGAGGCAAGGCCCGTCATGGGGGGCCGCCTCCGTCTGAAAATCTCTTAAGTCACGGCACAGCAGTACCTAAGGCGCTTAGGTTATGCGCTTTTTAGGCCGTCCTGAGCACCCGGTCAGGTATTCCCTTACTCCTGGGCGTGCTAAACCGTAACGGTTGCCGACGCACCCGCGTCTTCCGTCCCCCGGGTCGCGTGGGCTGCCGACGCATGCAGCGGGACTTCCGCAACGGAAACACTAGCGGGAGGCAGGAGCAGGCGCAGCGGACCTTCCGCAGGCACCGGGCACGACAGCGTACGGGGGCGCTGGGAGTGGGGGCCCCACGGTTCCGAGGGAGGAAACGTCTGGACGTGCTGGAGGGCGTTGCCGACGCCCGCGGGGAGCTCTGCCGGGAGGTGGACGTGCAACTCCATGGGCTCCGACAGGGAGCGGTTTATGGCGTGAACGTACACGCTGGGGCCACTGCTGGTGACGAGCGCATCAACGAGGCCGATGGGCTGGCGCGGGCCCTCTGTGGACGGGAAATCGAGGTCCGTGGTGTACGTAGGAAGGTGTTCAAGACGGCTGTGGAGGCGCACCTTCCCGTGGTTGTGGTTATAGAGGGTGGTGACTATGCCTTGGGGTAGGGGATAGGGGCGCTGATTGCCTGTGGGATCAACGCGGATGGCCGTGATGCCCCAGTTGTTGCCGACGAGCATGGATTGAACGGCGAGATCGACGTCGTGGCCGCTCCGCATGAGCCCGTGGAGGAAACCGGCGACTCCGAGTGCGGCCGCCGAGAGGGGCTGGGGCACGTGGGGGCGCTGGGCCCGGCCGGTGAACCAGCCGTTCCAGTTCCACTCCGTGGCGGCGACGCGGTAGCCGTGGTTCCGGGCGAAGCGGATGAGGTCGTGCCCGCCGAACGCGTGATTTTGGCCGTCGGGGCCGAACGCGCCAGGCATTGACACCCAGGCTTGCCAGAGGGCTTCCGGGGTCAGCTTTGAGAGGGGGACGGGGTGCCCGCGGCGCAGCGCCTTGTCCATGCCGCAGGGGGCGTAGCGGTGGATGGCAACGAAGCGGACTTTGGCGCGGATATAGGGGTCCGCGAGGACGGTGGCCTCAATGCCGCGGCCCATTTCGGCGTCGATGATGAGCTCGATGGACGGATCGACGGCCGTCATGCGCTCGATAAAGACGCGGAGGCACTGGGTATACCAGGCGGCGAGTTCGCGCGGTGTCGTCGTGCCGAGGGCCTTCGGGACGGCGTCCTGGTAGTACGGCATGAACCACTCGTTCCCGAGCTGGAAGTAACGGGCGCCGAAGGGGGCGGTGTGGCCGTTCCGGGCGCGCAGGGCGGGCCAGTCCGGCATACCGTCGGGCAGGCGGGCTCCGACGGGGGCGTTGGCGTAGGCAACGAGTCCCGCCGCGAGCAGCGCGGCTTCCTCAAGGGGGCGGCGGCGGGCGAGGGCGTCGAGGAGGTTTACGACCAGCAGCGTTTCACAGCCCAGGCAGTCCCGCAGACGGAAATACTCGTGGAGTCCAAAGCGGTTGGTCACGCGGCCGCCCATGTGACCGACCGAGACTGGGCGCCTGCCGCCACGGCGTCCGGGGACGTTGGAGATCAGGTCGCGCCAGTCGAGGAAATCGACGTCCGTACCGGCGGGGAACCGGATGAGCGGGATCCGCATGGCCGCGAGCAGGCGCACGACGTCTTCAGGGAGGTCGCCAGACACCGGGTCTGCCACGCACTCTGGTCCGTATTCGCCGTGCCAGCTTGCGCGTTCCAGGAATTGTCCGAACAGGCGGGCGTCCACGCAATTGGCGGGAACGGGCGACACGTAAAGGTCCACCGGTCGGCGTCCCGTGGAGCGGGCCGGAAGGTGGTGCGGGGTAAGGGACTGAGCAACCGAGGGGTGGGGGCGGGAGAGCGGGGAGGAGGGGGCTGCTATTTCAGGGATTAAGGGGAAACGCCCAGGGGCGGAAAGCATGGGGGCTGTTGGTAGCAAAAACGCCCCGTCCAGGCGAGTCTCCTTAGGTCTTAACTTTCAGTTTTTGAAAGGCTTAGGAAACAAACGAAAGTCGATTAGTCACGCCCGACGCTACGGGTCAAAAGCTATGCTAGACAAAGCTAGAGAGTTGCGCCGGGCTGCTTTGGAATCCGACGCCGGCTACAGCCAGGTCACGATGCCGGTGGAGAGGGCGTAGATGGCGCCAGCGACTTTGAGGCGGCCTGCGCGGACGCGGGGGGCAAGGATGGGCTCGCTGGTGGAGAGCCGGTGTACGAGTGACCGCACATTCGCCTCAATGCAGGCCTGCAAGGGGTTTGCCGGTTTGGCGCGGAGCGCTTCTTCCACGGGGTTGCGCAGGTGCTGGAACAGGGGGTCCAGGTGAGGCGGGGGCGGCACGTTGCTTTCAACGACACGAAGGGCCGCGGTGATGGCGCCGCAGCTTTCGTGTCCAAGCACGACGATCAGGGGCACGTCCAGTTCCGCAACGGCGAAGTCGAGGCTGGCCTTGCCGCCCGTGCCGAGGATGTTGCCGGCGACACGGCAGACGAAGATATCGCCGAGGCCTTGGTCGAAGACGATCTCGACGGGCACTCGGGAGTCCGCGCAGGCGAGGACGGCCGCAAAGGGTGTTTGGGCAGCCTGGAGGCTGCGGCGGCGGTCGAGGCAGTAACGGTCCGGGCAGTCCGAGGCTCCGGCGGCGAAGCGGGCGTTCCCTTCGACAAGCAGACGGAGGGCCGAGTCCGGATCGCTGGCCTTGCGCCCTTCGCCGGAGGCGGGTGTTTTGAGCGGGTGTGCGGAAGTTGCCTCAACGGGACAGGCGCCGCACTGGCAGTTTTCCGCGTTTCCGTCAGGTCCGTTCGTCATGGTTTTATCCAGTTATCGGCTCGTGAAGCTTTGCTTATAGGGGAGGGCGAAAAAAGGGGAGTTGGTAGGGATGGTGGGCTTTGGGGCAAAATCAGCCGAGGTCAACCGCGTGGCGGACGCCGCCCCTGAAGTAATGGGCCTGCGTGAACCCTTTCGAGCGAAGCAGGGGAACGACGGTGTCGAAGTGCTGGCCGACTTGCTCGGGCCGGTGGGCGTCTGACCCGAGGGTGATTTTTACGCCATACTCGTGCGCCCAGTCGAGAATCAGCGGGTCGGGGTGAACTTTGTAGGCACCCTTGATGAGGCCGCTGGTGTTCACTTCCATGCAGACGTCGGCTTCGACAAGGGCGCTGAGGAACGCCCGGATGCAGGGTTCGTAGTCGGCGGGCTCGAAAGCGGAAACGGTGTCGTAGATTCGGATGACGTCCGGATGGCTCATGCTGTGGAAGCGCCGGGAGCGCGCGCCTTCCGCGAGGTGCGCGAAGTAGGTCTGAACGATGGCGCGGTCGGTGGTGAGGTTGTTCCTGGCCAGCCACGCGCGGTAGCCGCGCAACGGGTGGTGGAGCGAGCCGAGTACGAAGTCGAAGGGCTGGGCCGCGAGCACGGCGTCAACTTCGGCCATGACCGCGGTGTCCGGGAAAATCTCGCCTTCAATGCCGCGCAGGACTTCGACGCCAAGCGTCTTGCCGAAGGCTGCGGCGTCAGCAATAAGGTCCACGTATTCCGCCAGGCGGCTCCGTGCCATGCGGATGCCGGGGCCACCAAAGGCGGGATCGTCGAGCGGAATGTGGCAGGTAAAGGTGATGAGCTTTATGCCTTTTGCCGCAGCGGCACGGACGTATTCGCGGGGCGCGCCGCTCGCGTGGCCGCAGAGTGGCGTGTGCATGTGACAGTCCAGAAGCATGTGCGCAAGGGTGCGGAGGTTTTGCCGCTTGGCAACCACGCACGGCGTGGGCCGAATCTGGGAACCGCACGGCGAAGGCTGGCGCTGCGCTTAATCGCGGGCAACCACGCACGGCGTGGGCCACTACTTCTGGGTAGCGGCGCTGAAGGCTGTTTACGGGGCGAGGCGGTCGATCTGCCAGGCGTCGGCCGTCCGTGTGTAGAGGAAGCGGTCGTGGAGCCTGTTGGGCCGGCCTTGCCAGAACTCGACGGTTTCCGGGCGCACCCGGTAGCCGCCCCAGAAGGAGGGCACCGGGACTTCGCCGTTGGCAAACTTGCGCTTCATTTCATCGAGCTTCATCTCGAGGATTTTCCGGGAGGAAATGACGCTGCTTTGTTGCGAGACCCACGCGCCAAGGCGGTTGCCGAAGGGGCGGCTCACAAAATAGGCGAGGGTCTCGGCCGCAGTGACTTTTTCCGCGACGCCGCGGACGATGACCTGCCGTTCCAGCGCGAGCCAGGGAAAGCACAGCGACACGTTCGGGTTCGCGGCAATTTCGTGGGCCTTGGCGCTTTCCGTGTTGGTGTAGAAGACAAAGCCGCGTGCGTCGTAAGCTTTGAGCAGGACCGTGCGCTGCGAGGGGCGGCCCTCCGCGCTTACGGTGGCCACGACCATCGCGTTGGGCTCGAGGACGCCCGCGTTGCAGGCCTGGTCAAACCAGAACCGGAACTGTTCCACGGGGTCCGGCTTCAGGGAATCGCGGTCGAGTCCGCCTTGCGTGTAATCGCGCCTGAGATCTGCAACATCCATGCTTCTTTCCTGCGAAAACGGCGTGCGTTTGGCAACCACGCACCACGCGTGGCGTGGACTGAGCCGGCGGGCTGCACGGGCAGGGGGGGACGCCACTGCGCCCATCGGGCGGGGAGCCAGCGCGGGCGCGGGCTGGTCCGGCGGGCTGTGATGCGCTTACGGGGTGGGGGGCTTGCCGCGTTTGAGGGACGCGTTCTCCCGGCCGCAGCCGCAGGCGCTCCCGCAACCGCTGCGTTTCGCGCCGGGGCCAAAGCGGCGATACAGGCTGCGCGCGAAGAGGAGGACCGTCGTGAGGACGGCGACCCAGACAAGCCATTCCTGGACTTCGGGGGTCACGGGCTCAGTGCTTCGCAGGAGTTGTTATTGGAAACCAAGGAATCGGCCTCCCTGATAGACGAGGAAGGACGCCGTGTAGGAGAGCAGGAAAAGGTAGGCAAACTGGAAGGCCGGCCAGCGCCAGGAATTGGTTTCGCGGCGGACGACGACGAGCGTGCTCACGCACTGCATGGCGAAGATGTAGAACACCATCAGGCTCAGGCACGTTAGCGGCGTGAAGACTTCCGTGCCGTCGCTGCGGCGCTGTGCGCGAAGGGCCTGCACGAGGGGATCTTCTTCAGAGGCTTGAGCGGTTGCGGCGGTGGGCGCCAGGGCTCCGGCGTCCGCCGGTGCGGGGGCGAGCGCGGTCGTGGCGGCCGCCTCGGGAGCCGACGGAGGGGCGGCACCACCTTCCGGCTGGTTGCCGTTTTCGACGTTATAAATGATCGACATGGTGCTCACGAAGACTTCGCGGGCGGCGAAGGAGGCGAGCACGCCAATGTTGACTTTCCAGTCGAACCCGAGGGGCTCAAAGACGGGTTCCAGGGCACGGCCAGCGCGACCGGCGATGCTTTGCTCGAGTTGCTGGGACGGGGGCAGGTCCGGGTTGCGCGGGAACGTCATCACGAACCAGAGGAGGATGGAAAGGCCAAGGATGACGGTGCCGGCGCGGACGACGAAGAGTTTCGCGCGGTCGAACATTTCCATCAGGATGTAACGGAGCGAGGGGAACCGGTAGGGTGGGAGTTCCATGACCGGGCTCGGTGTGACGCCTCGCATGACGGTGCGTTTGAAGAGCCAGGCGGCCGCCATGGCGGTGATGGTGCCGAGTGCGTAGGCGCCGAGCAGGAGGAGGGTCTTCGTCAGGGCCGAGCCTTTGCCTGTGGCCGCGGCGAGCGTCGCGATCATCAGGAAGTAGACGGGCAAGCGCGCGGAACACGACATCAGCGGGGCCACGAGAATCGTGACCAGGCGGTCTTTCGGCGACTCGATCGTGCGCGTCGCCATGATGCCGGGGACGGCGCAGGCGTAGGAGCTGAGGAGCGGAATGAAGCTTTTGCCGTGGAGCCCCACATGGCTCATGAGGCGGTCGAGGATGAAGGCGGCGCGCGCCATGTAGCCGGTGGCCTCGAGCATGCCGATGAAGAAGAAGAGCATCAGGATCTGCGGGAGGAACACGAGCACGCCGGAGACGCCTGGGATGACGCCGTCGAGCAGGAGATCCGCGATGGGGCCGGGGGGAAGGTTTGCGACAAGAAGGCCACGGAGGGCGTCCATGGCCGACTCGATCCAGCCCATGGGGGCTTCGGAGAGCCAGAAGATGCAGAAGAAGAGGAGGGCGAGGACGGCGCCGAGGCAAGCCCAGCCCAGCACACGGTGCAGGAGGATGGCGTCCAGGCGGTCGCTCAGGCTGGGCTTGCCAGAGGCCGGGGCGCGGGAAAGCGCCTTGTCGCAAAGGCGGGAAACGGCTTCGTAGCGGGCGTTGATCCGGGCTTCCCGCCACTGCGGGTCCACGCGGTCGAGGCGGGCGCGGAGGGCGCGGGCCCTTTCCTCAACGCTCGGCGGGTAAGGGGTGACGCCTGCGCGGGTCCCGGGGATAATGCCTTCGGCGAGCCAGAGGGCGGCTTCCGCTTTCGCGCAGCGCAGGTTGCGGCGCTCGACCGGGAGCGCTTCAATCATCTCGCAAAGGGCGGCTTCGAAGGCGGGGTGCTCGGCCACCTGCCAATGGGAGGGCGGGACGTCTGCGCGGCTGAGGGCCATGCGCAGCGGGATCATGCCTTTCCCGGTGTGGCCTTCCGTGGGCACGACGGGAACGCCTAGGGTGTGGGAGAGCGCCTCGACGTCGATTTTCTGGCCGGAGGCCGTGGCGGCGTCCCACATGTTGAGCGCAAAGACGATCGGGAGGCCAAGGTCGACGAGCTGGGTGGCGAGGTATAGGTTGCGCTCGAGGTTGCTGGCGTCCAGGAAGCACAGGATGGCGTCGATGCGCGGGGTGTCTGACCTGCGCCCGAGCAGGACGTCCTGAAGCACGGCTTCGTCCGGGGAACGGGCGCCGAGGCTGTAGGAGCCGGGTAGGTCGATGAGGCGCAGCGGCTTGCCGTGCTGGGAGTAGCAGGTGCCTTCTTTGCGTTCGACGGTGACGCCGGGGTAGTTGCCGACTTTTTGGCGGAGCCCGGTAAGGGCATTAAAGACGGAGGTCTTGCCGGAATTCGGATTACCGACGACGGCGAAAACACGTTCCTGTTTGTCCGCGGCCGCTTTCGGCGCGGAGGTACCAGCTTCCTTGGCAGACATGGCTAGCTTGTGCGGAGCACGATGGCGGAAGCGTCCTCTTTCCGGAGCGTGAGGTTGTAGCCCCGGAGGCGGATCTGGATGGGGTCGCCGAGGGGGGCGCACCGGACAAAGTCAACCCGGGTGCCGCGCAGGAGGCCCATTTCGTGCAGGCGGAGGACGCCGGGCCCGGCCTTGAGGAACCGGTCGACGATTCCGTGCTGCCCGGGCTTAAGCTGGGCGAGTGTGTGTGGCTGGGTCATGTCCGCAGATAAGAAAAAGAAGGAGGGCTGGGAGGTTCCGGAATGTTTACGGTAGAAAGCTTTTCACGACTGAGACTCAGTTGCAAGAAGAAAAAGTTGCGGGTCGCCCAAGCGGGGTACGGCCGCCCGAGCAGCCGTTGGTTTTGCGAAGACGCGCGGGCGGGGCGGGGGGCTATGCGGGGAGGAAGACGTCGAGCACGGGGCGGAGGGCGGGGAAGTGCTCGAGGAGGGCGGCGCGGTTGGCGAGTTCGAAATCGGTGTATTCGAAGCCCGGGGTGACGGTGCAGCCGAGGAGCGCCCAGCCGTGGCGTGGCGCGGGGGCGAGGGTGGCGCCTTGCCAGTAGCCGGCGGGAACGAGGCCCTGTGGGCGTTGGCCGGAGGCGAGGTCGTTGCCCAGGATGCGTTCTTTCGGCGCGCCGCCGGGGGGGAAGAGGACTTGGCGCACGGGGTCTCCGGCGTAGTGGTGGAAAAGCTCGTCGGAACGGACGCGGTGGAGGCGCGAAAAGGTGTCCGTGGTAATGAGGTAGTAGATGGCGCTGCCGGCGAGGCGGGCGGTGCAGTTAAAGCCGGGGGGCAGGGCGGGGCCGGGGATGGGTATGGACGAGGTGTAGGTTCGCGCGAAGTAGCCGCCTTCTTGAGGCAGGGGTTCGAGGTTGAGGAGGCGGACGATCTCGGCGGCGGTCATGTGGTGAGGGCGGCGGGTGGGTTGCGGCAGAAGGTTCAGCCGCGTAAACTTTTGGGGGTCAGCTTCTGAAGATGAAGTAGACGGCACCCATGAGGCAAAGGCCAGCCCAGAGGAAGTCGAGTTTCACGGGCTGGTTCATCACGTAGACGGCGAAGGGGATGAACACGCCGAGGGTGATGACTTCCTGCATGATCTTGAGTTGGGCAAGGTTCATGCCCGTAATGCCGATGCGGTTGGCGGGCACCTGGATCATGTATTCAAAAAAGGCGACGCCCCAACTGAGGATGGCGGCGATGTACCAGGGGCGGCCGTTGAGGTGCTTGAGGTGGCCGTACCAGGCGTACGTCATGAACAGGTTGGACAGGACGAGCAGGAAGGCGGTGCGCAGGGCAATCGAGGACATGCGGAAAAAAATGAGCCGCCGATTATAGCACTTTGTGCAAGAGGGGCGGAGGCTTGTTTAAAAAAATCTATGGCTGAAGATTCTTGACGTGGGAAAAACAGCGGGCTAACTAGACCCCTTTTCCAGGGAGTCAGTCATGGCCAATCCGAAACGTAAGCAATCCAAGCAGCGCAGCGCGAAGCGTCGCGGCGCAAATCGCTTTAAGGCGCCTCAGCTCGCCAAAGATCCGACCGACGGGACGGCTTTCATGCCGCACCGCGTTAACCCGGCCAACGGGATGTACCGCGGCCGCCAGGTGATCGAAGTCGAGTCCTAAGGCTCGGCTTCGGCCCTTTCGCCGAAAAGGCTTCTATCTTTTCCCTGGGGTTTCCCTCAGACCTCCAGCCTATGTCCAGCGCTCCTGCTTCGGGACCTATTGCCATCGACGCCATGGGCGGCGACTTGGGGCCGTCGGAAGTTGTGGAAGGGCTGGCTGCGGCGTTGAAGGAACTGCCGGACCTGAGCGAGGTGATTCTCGTCGGGGATGAGGCTGTCCTTAACCCGCTTCTGGCGGAGAAGGGATTGAAGGGTGACCCGCGGGTAAGCGTCCTGCACGCTTCGGAGGTGGTGGGGATGGATGACAAGCCCATCGCCGCGCTGAAGCAGAAGAAGGATTCTTCGATGGTTCGCGCGCTCGAGCTCGTAAAAGAGGGGCGCGCGAAACTCGTTTTAAGCTGCGGGAACACGGGCGCGCTGATGGCGGGCGGGACGATAAAGCTCCGGCCAATGCCTGGGGTGGAGCGTCCGGCGCTGGCTTCGGTGCTGCCGCGGCCTTCGGGCCCGTTCATCCTGATTGACGCCGGTGCGAACCCGGAGGCGACGCCGGAGCACCTTGTTCATAACGCCGTTCTGGGTTCAGTGTATGCGCGTGCGGTGCTGGGTATCCAGAATCCGCGCGTGGGCCTGCTGACGATCGGCACGGAAGAGGGCAAGGGGACGGAGAAGATCAATGCGACGCACAGCTTGCTGAAGAAGCTGGAAGGCTTGATCAACTACACGGGGCCGGTGGAAGGTTTTCAGCTTTTTGAAGACCACGTGGATGTGGTCGTATGCGACGGTTTCACGGGTAACGTGCTATTGAAGGGGCTTGAGTCGGTCTTCCACATGCTCAAGTCCTTCATGACCCGGGAACTGAAGCGGACGCCGGTGCGCGTTTTGGGTGCGGTGCTATCGATGGGTGCCTACCGGCAGTTGAAGAAGGAAATCAGCCCGGAACGGCACGGCGGGGCGCCGTTGCTGGGGTTGCGTGGGCTGGTGCTGAAGGCGCACGGCTCGAGCAATCGCAACCATATCCGAAACGCGATCCGCATCGGCCTCGGGGCTGTGCGCGCGGACATTTCGGAGCTCGCACAGGCGGATATCGCGCGGGCGAACGACTTGATACGGGCAGGCGCGGCGCCGGAGGCCGCGCGCCAATAACGCGGGAATGCCGCGTTTTTTTGCGTGACCACACGCGCGCGGCTCTGTTACGACTCCGACTCTTCAAAATGAGCCAGCTGTCCAGCCCGTCCATCATTATCAAAGGCATCGGTGCGTATGTGCCCGAAAAGCGGCTGACCAACGAGGAGCTTTCGAAGACCGTCGAGACGAATGACGAGTGGATCCGTACGCGCAGCGGGATCAGCGAGCGCCGGATTGCGGAGCCGCAGCAGACGACGTCGGACATGAGCACCGAGGCGGCCAAGCGCGCGCTGGAGCGTGCGGGGTTGAAGCCTGAGGATATAGATTTGCTGGTGGTGGCGACGATCACGCCGGACATGCCGTTCCCGTCCACCGCGTGCATGATCCAGCACAAGCTGGGGATGCGCAACGTGGCGTGCTTTGACATCCAGGCGGCGTGTTCGGGTTTTGTTTACGGGCTCGAAGTGGCGTCGCAGATGATGCGCTCGGGCGCGTACAGGAACGCGCTGGTGATTGGCGCCGAGAAGCTGTCGTCCATTGTGGACTGGCAGGACCGCACGACGTGCGTGCTTTTTGGTGACGGTGCGGGCGCGGCGGTGTTGTCCCGGGTGGACACGCCGGGGGTGGGCATTTTGGGTTGCATGCTCGGGGCGGACGGGGAGAACCCGAACCTGCTCTACATGCCGGGCGGCGGCTGTGCGCAGCCGGCCACGGAAGAGAGCGTGCGGAACCGTCAGCATTTCATAAAGATGAACGGCAAGGAGATCTTTAAGCTTGCCGTTCGGGTGATGGAGCAGGCGGCGAATGAGATCCTGGCGCGCAATGGCGTGAGCTCGGAGCAGCTTTCGCTGTTGATCCCGCACCAGGCGAACATCCGCATTATCCAGGCGATCGCGGAGCGGTTGGCGTTGCCGCCGGAAAAGTGCTACGTGAACATCGACCGGATGGGCAACACGTCGGCGGCGTCGATCCCGCTGGCGCTTGAGGAGGCCGTGAGCACGGGGCGGATCAAGTCTGGCGACTACGTGTTGTTCGTTGCGTTCGGCGCGGGGTTGACGTGGGGTGCCGTGCTGCTTAAATGGGCCTGATTTTATCCTATCCTGCCATGCGCGCGGGGCGGCTTGTCCGGAGATTTCCGGCATGGGCGGTCCGGAAGGCGCGGGGACATACACATACCATGCGGCGTCTTCTTCCTCTCCTTGTCATTCTGTTCACGGCCAGCGTCGGCCTGCGTGCGGACCTCGTATGGACGCCCGACAAGGGCTGGGAGATCAAGGGCGAGAGCGTGCTCAAGCCTCTGCTGGGGAGCCCGCAGGAAGTGGAGACGGCGTTGCAGGCGATGAATGCCGCGAAGGCGGAGGACGAGCAGGGGAACGAGTGGACGGCGCTGGACCTGTATGAGGAGATCACGGAGAACTACCCGGATTCGCTTTTTGCGCCGGAAGCGCATTACCAGCGCGGGTTGATTTACATCCGCCGCCACCAGTTCGAAAGCGCGTTCGAGGAATTCGACCGGATCATCTCGCGGTACCCGGATTACCCGCGGTTCAACGCGGTTGTGGGCAAGGAATTTGAGATTGCGACGCGGATCAAGGACGGCGAGCGCCCGTACCTTTGGGGCATTTTCCCGTGGTTCAAAAACTCGAAGAAGGGCATCGAGTTTTACGAGGGCGTGGTGAAGAACGCGCCGTACAGCGAATACGCGGCGTTGTCGCTGATGAACATTGCCGACCTTGCGCGTGACCGCGATGAGCCCGAGGTGGCGATCGACGCGCTGGACCGGCTGATCAACAACTACCCGCAGAGCATGCTGGCGCCGGATGCGTATTACAACTTGGCCAAGACGCACGAGGAGCTTGTGGAAGGCCCGCCGTACGACCAGGGCGCGACGCGTGACGCAATCAGCAATTACCAGGACTTCCTGCTGCTGTATCCGGAAAATGCGGACGCGGCGAAGGCGGAAAAGAGCCTGATTTTCATGCGCGACACGTTTTCGCGCAGCAAGCTGATGCTCGGGAATTTCTATTACCTTTACCGGAACAACAACCGTGCGGCGCTCATATTTTATAATGAGGCGATCACGGCGGCACCGGACTCGGAGTCGGCCGAGGAAGCGCGGCAGATGATCCAGCAGATCAACGATGGCGTGCCGGCGCCGATGACGCCGGTGGACTGGATTTTCGGGCGTTACGAGCCTGAGGACGATTTGGGCTACAGCTACCAGACGCAGGTGGACAACCTGGAGTCGGAGGCTTTCCAGCTCGAGTCCACGGAGACGTTCCTGGGCACGCCGGGTGCCGAGGCGGTGGAGACGATTACGCCGAGTGGCGTGCGCGAGTATGAGGGCATTTCGCCGGTGCCGGCCCCGTATGCGCCGACGCCGATCGACGACTCCTCGCTGGTGCCGGTGAAGACGCCGCAAGGGGCGCCGACGCAGCCGACGGGGCGGCCGCTCCTGCGCTAGTGTCAGGCGTGAAGCGCTTCATCCCTTTTCCCGCTCGCCCATCATGAACAATCCGAAACACAGCGCCCGAGGCGCCTACCTTCTTGGCCTGACGCTGGCGCTGTTCACGGTGCTGCTGGGCTCGGCGTGCTCGTCCTACCGGATGGGGCCGCCGGGAGGCGATGAGGCGAGCCCGTTCCGCTCGGTGTATGTGGAGCTGATCAAAAACGAGTCTTTCGCGCCGCAGGCGCAGGCGCCGTTGAGCGACCAGCTCGCGGAGACGTTCATGACGACCGCGAATGTGCGGACGGTGGACAAGGGCGAGGCTCAGGCGACGTTGACGGTGGTGCTCAAAGAGTACAAGCGGAGCATGTCGGCGACGCAGAGCCGGGACACGGTACAGGGGCAGTCGTTCACGCTGACGCTGATCTCGGAGTGCACGCTCCTGGATAACCGGACGGGGAAGTATTATTTCAAGAACCGGACGATTTCGACGAGCATGGAAGCCTACGTGTACGGCGGCTTCGGCAGGGCCGAATACGAGTCCATGCCGGTGCTCGCGCGGGATCTCGCGCGGAAGATTGTGGATGCCTCCACGAGTGGCTGGTAAGTCCGAGGCCCAACGGGGTTAAGGGGGAAGCTATGGCAAAGATTGAGAACCCGGAACCATTGGTGGCCCCGTCCATTTTGGCGGGCGACCACGCAAATCTTGCTTCGAGCGCGGCGGTGATTGCGGCCGCGGGGCTGAAGTGGGTGCATCTGGACATCATGGACGGGCATTTCGTGCCGAACCTGACGTTCGGTCCGCAGACGGTGGCCGCGTTGCGTCCAAACTCGTCGCTGTATTTCGACGTCCACCTGATGCTGGATAACCCGCACCTGTATGTGGAGGCTTTCGCAAAGGCGGGTGCGCAGAATATCACAATTCACATTGAGCCGGATTACCCGGTTGCGGAGACGTTGCAGCGCATCCGCGCCTTGGGCTGTGCTTGTGGTATTTGCCTGAACCCGGGGACGGAGTTTGAGGCGATCGTGCCGCACCTGAAGTCTGTTGACCTCGTGTTGCTGATGACGGTGCAGCCGGGGTTTGGCGGGCAGAAGTTCCGGTCGGAGGTGCTGCCGAAGATCGAGAAGGTGGCCCAGTACCGTGCTGCGCACGGGCTGTCGTACCGGATCGAGATCGACGGCGGTGTGGACGAGAAGACGGGACCGCAGTGCCGGGCCGCGGGCGCTGAGACGCTGGTTGCGGGGACGGCGTTTTTCCGTGCCGCAGACAAGGCCGCGTTTGTGAAGACTGTTCTCGGGTAGAGGAACGGGGCCGCGCGCGTCGGGCTAAAGCACGGCCCGGTTACAGCACTTCTCCTTAATTGGCGCGTGCGCCTACGCTGCGGCGAGCGTGGACGCCCCATCCTCGCGTCGGCGCGAGTAATGGAATGAAGTGAACAGCGCGACAACCTGAAGTAGAACCGCTCTACAGCACTT
>CAZQIE010000063.1:0-18361 GCA_964593675.1 uncultured Opitutales bacterium | reverse complement strand
CTACCTCGCCTCCGCCCTCCTGTGGCTGTAACCCATATGTCGATTGGCCCTAGGACATCGGCAACTTGAAACCATAGGCACCCGGCATGTTGCTTCGCACCAATACGTTCGAGCTCCCGTTCGTCAGGTTATAGACTCTTTGCGAATTGGGCGCAAAGAACAGCGCCTGCCCCGCCGGAATGGTTACGCCCGCCGTATCCAGGCGGAAAGAGAACACGCGCGGAAACGTGTTGTCCGCCACCTTCCAGCTTACCCAAGGACTCTTGGTGTAGTTTGGCGCGGAAGGGACGCCGTTTGAGGCGAAGGTCCCTGGCGTCTTCGGCCGGAGCGACGCAGTTGGCTTCACCGACTCATCCCAAACCGCCGCGTAAAGACCGTTCTCTTTCAAATTCGTCATGTACGCGTGCGCGTAGAGGTCCGTGTCGATGCGCATGGGCACGGTGTAAGGGTTCCAGAGGGCGATAACCGGCAGCACATAGGCATTCAGGACATGGGTATCTGTCGGCGCGGCTATCGGGCTTGCGAAAGTCACATGGTAGCCCATCTGGAACTGCGTCATCACCGGGAACACACCGTGCTGCGTGTCCGAGGGCTCACGGAAGCGCACCGTAGCGTTCGCGCGCGACCCCGAAACCTGGCCCGACAGGTTTACGTAGTCGCGAAGCTGTCGCCAATCCGGTCCCCCGGGGTCCTGTTGCGTGGCACTCAGCGCGATGCCGTTTATGCTCAGTGCCGAGGGCCGCCGCACTGCTGCCTGCGGGGGGAAGATCGGGCTGTCTGCCGTTGCCGAACCCGTCTTCACCGGGCCCTTCACACCAAAAGCCGTCGGCTGCAAGCCCGCCGTCAGGTCCTTCTTCAGGCCCCCGAGGCGCATGTCCGACAGCACGCCTTTGCTGTAGCCCGTCAAGTCGTGGAAATGCTGCTTTGCGGACGTCGTGACCGAGGTTCGCTTGTTCACCATACCCAGCTCCTGGACGCGCCGGGTCAAAAGCAAACGGGGGTCATTCGGGTTCAGGTTCGCCAACCCCGTAAGCTTGTCCGGCCCCGTTCTCAGCGCCAGCCGCGTGCTGTTCCGGGGCTCCGCCTTGTAGCCCGTTGGTGCAGTCGCGCCCTTGTTCGGGTCCACCACGTTGAACTTCGCCTTCACGCCCTCGTCCCCCACCCAGTACGCATACCCGCCCGTCACGCCCGCAGGGGAACTGATTTGCCGCAGCGGCACCGCAACGTACTCCGCCTGGTTGCCTGCACCCAGCGTCTTTTCACCAACAAGCTGCACCAGCGGCGCCTTCGCATCCCCCTGAAGCTGCTTCTCAGGCGTGTACGTGGGGCTCACCTCGTTCCCCGATATCAGCCAGTTCACCAGCTCCGGCTTACTGACCGTCACCGTGCCATATTGCCCGGGCTCGTCCGTGAACGCCTCACCCGCATGCCGCCAGATCCCCGTCCAATGCTTGTTTGAGATATTCAGCGAGCCCTCGTAACTGCGCCCCGTCCCCGCCGCATACGCCGTAGTCACAGTCGGACGCTGCGCAGTAGCCAGAAAATCCGCTGTCGCCGTCACGCGCTGGTCATGCCCAGCCAGCTTCTGCAACTGCCCCATCGCCACCTGCATCCCCACCAAGGCATTCTGCCGGGCAAGTTCCGCGGCCGTCCCGTTGCTCGCCGTCTGCGTCTGGAGCCTCGTCATCGTGCTCAGGCTGAACAGCAGCAAGACGATGAACCCCATCAGGCTGAGCGCGACCATCAGGGCAAAGCCAGGCCGCGCCGTACGCATGCCAACAGGACGGTGGGCGAAAAGAGGTGGATTGGTGGGGCGGTACATCTTTTTCGCAACGGAGGGATGTTGGGCCCTCAACTCTCCTGAAGCAGGTCAGCAGGCGTGGCAGGAGGGGTCAGACGTGCGGGGCGGCACACACAGGCATTCTCTCCCGCCCACGCAGTTGTTGAAAGCCGTTTATCGTTTAAGGATAAAATATCCTCTCCGGACGCCTTAAGAAACCCGCCGGAGAGTGAAAACGTTGACCATTTCCGGACGAGCCAGCCCCGCCGGAAAACCGCATACCGGCGCGCCCCGGCCCCCGCGCATCCGACGGCTACATAAGCCACCGGAAAGGAGAGCCGCTCGCCCCACCGAAGTCACCCCACGTTGCACACCTGCAATGCGTATCCCGATGTGCTTGAGCCCCTCGCCTAAAAGAGGTCGCAGCTAGGGCGCCCAAGGACGGGGGCCGCGGGAAAGGCCTCCTCGCCCGTTCGGCGCCAGAAACATGTAACTGACTGAGCGCCAAAGAAAAAGGGCCTACTCCAGTGGAATAGGCCCCTTTTTTAAATGGCGGGATGGACGGGACTCGAACCCGCGACCTCCTGCGTGACAGGCAGGCGTTCTAACCGACTGAACTACCACCCCGGGTAAATTGGAAAGGCCCCAAAGCTAGCTTCAGCGTTGGCGTTGTCAATAGCTCATTTTGTCGAAACTGAATATTTCTTCAACGGCATTTTTGAAAGGGGTGCAACGGGACGAAGCGCCAGGGTGGGTGATCCGCTGGCTTAGGCACCGACTAAGCCCCGGCCCTGTGGGCGGGAAACGGCGGTCTGCGCGTGGTCTGGCGCGACCGTCAGGGACTTTTCCCCCGAACGGCCAGCCCAGCCCGTGCGGCTGTGAATGAGCCCCCCACGGACGCAATCGCACTTGGGCAGAGGCGCGAAGGGGGATTTTGCTGGAGTCGTGGAGGGTCCGAGACTAAGTGAAGGTGGTTATGGTGAGCAGGGTGTTCATATTGGGCGGGTCGGGGTATGTAGGGGGCGTCTTCGAGCGTCACCTGCAGAAACTGGGCGTGCCCTGCGTCTCACTGGGTCGGCGGGATGTTGATTACACACGCCTCGATGCCCTGCGCGCCTACCTGCGCGAAAACCGGCCGGCGTTCCTGGTTAATTGCGCGGGGTTTACGGGCAAACCCAACGTCGACGCCTGCGAACTGCAGAAGGCTGAGACGCTTGCAGGAAACGCCGTTCTGCCGGGGACCATCCACGCCGCCTGTGCGGATCTGGGCATCCCGTGGGGCCACGTGTCGTCCGGGTGCATCTTCACAGGAGACAAGGGAGGCGCGGCGGGAGACCCGGCTGGGTTTGCCGAGGATGACGCCCCGAATTTCTCGTTCCGCCAGAACCATTGCAGCTTTTACAGCGGCACCAAAGCCTTGGGCGAGGAAGTGCTCGGCTACAAGGAAGCCCGCGGGACCGCTGGCACGTCGCGCTGGGAACATGAAGGCACGCCCGACTGTTACATCTGGCGTCTGCGTATTCCTTTTTCCAGCGAGCACAGTCCGCGCAATTACCTTTCGAAGGTGATGGTGTACAAGCGCCTGCTTGAGGCGCGCAATTCGCTTTCAGAGCTCAACGAGTTCGTGGCGGCGTGCTACGCCTGCTTTGAAAAGCGCCTGCCTTACGGCATCTACAACCTCACCCAGCCGGGCTCCGTCACGACGCGGGATGTCGTTGAGCTGATACGCGCCGAAAGCACCCGGCGCCGTGCGAAGGGGCTCCCGGACCCATTCCCGCAGGCCTTCGACTTTTTTGAGAGCGAGGACGAGTTCATGAAGCTTGCGGCAAAAACGCCGCGTTCAAACTGCGTGCTCGACTCGAGAAAGGCCGTGGCGGCAGGCATACCGCTCACACCCGTGCGGGACGCGGTGGCGCGGGCCCTGGCCTCCTGGAACACCACGTCTCCCGTGCGCTAACCTGCCCCTACCCTTTTCATTCCATGAACGTCCTTGTCACTGGCGGCTGCGGTTTTATCGGAAGCAATTTCATCCTCAACCTGCTCCTGCCGCGCCCCGTCGTCCCGGGGCTCAAGGTGGTGAACCTCGACAAGCTCACCTACTGCGGCAACGAGGCGAACCTGGCCGCCCTGACCGGCAATGGCGCCTACAAGCTCGTGCGCGGGGACATTGGCGACGCGGAGCTTATTGCCCGCCTGCTCAAGGACGAGGCCATCGACGCGGTCGTGAACTTCGCGGCAGAGAGCCATGTGGACCGCTCCATTGACTCGCCCGAGCCATTCTTTGAGACCAACGTCATCGGGACGTTGCGGCTCCTCGATTGCGCCCGGCGCCACTGGAAGAGCCTGCCCCCGGAGAAGGCGTCCGCCTTCAGGTTCCTCCATGTGTCGACGGACGAGGTCTATGGCACACTGCGCCCGGAGGACCCGGCCTTTACGGAAGAGACGCCGTTTGCGCCTAACAGCCCCTACGCGGCCTCAAAGGCTTCAAGCGACCACGTTGTGCGGGCGTACCACCACACCTACGGGCTGCCCGTCCTTACCACCAATTGCTCGAATAACTACGGCCCGCGCCAGTTCCCGGAAAAGCTCATCCCCCTGATGATCCTCAACGCGCTGGAGGGCAAGGCGCTGCCCATCTATGGCGATGGCATGAACGTGCGCGACTGGCTTTACGTGGACGACCACGCCCGCGCCATCTGGCAGGTGCTCACCCGTGGCACTGTGGGCGAAACCTACAACATCGGCGGGCGCTGCGAAATGCCCAACATCCGCGTCGTGGAAGCCATCTGCGCGCTGCTCGACGAGCTTTCACCACGGGCCGACAAGCGCAGCTATGCCACGCAGAAAACGTTCGTGGCAGACCGTCCGGGCCATGACCGCCGCTACGCCATCAACTGCGAAAAGATCGCACGGGAACTGGGCTGGAAGCCCCTCGAGACTTTTGAGACAGGCCTGCGCAAGACCGTAACCTGGTACCTGGCCAACCGCTCCTGGTGCGATGACATCACCAGCACGCGGTACCAGCGCGCACGCCTGGGCCAGACACAAACGCTCCAACCCCTTACCCAAACGGCCAAAGCATGAATCGTCGCGGCATCATCCTCGCCGGAGGCTCCGGCACGCGCCTGTATCCCGTCACCCGCGTCATCAGCAAGCAACTGATGCCGGTGTACGACAAGCCGATGATCTACTACCCGCTATCGGTGCTCATGCTCGCCGGTATGCGCGAGGTCCTGATCATCTCCACGCCGCAAGACCTCCCCCTGTTCCGGCGGCTGCTTGAGGATGGCTCGCAGTGGGGCATGCGCTTCGAATACGTCGAACAACCGAGCCCGGACGGCCTCGCACAGGCCCTCATCCTTGCGCGCGACTTCCTCGAAGGCCACCCGTCTGCCCTGATCCTCGGCGACAACCTTTTCTACGGCCACGATTTCACGACCACCGTTTCCCGGGCTTGTGGTCGCACGGAGGGCGCAACGATTTTCGGTTACCACGTGAGCGACCCGACCGCCTACGGCGTCGTTGAGTTCGCTCCGGACCGCCGCGTGCTCTCGCTTGAGGAAAAGCCCAAGCAGCCCAAAAGCTCCTACGCGGTGCCCGGCCTGTACTTTTACGACAGCAACGCGCCACGCTATGCCTCCGAACTCAAGCCCTCCGCCCGAGGCGAGCTTGAGATTACCGACCTGAACCGGCGCTACCTTCAGGAAGGAACACTGCGGGTTGAACTGCTGGGCAGGGGCACGGCTTGGCTCGACACCGGGACGCACGAAAACCTGCTCCTTGCCGCTCAGTTTGTCCACACCATCGAGTCGCGCCAAGGGCTTCAGGTCGCCTGCGTCGAGGAAATTGCCTGCGCGCAAGGATGGATAAAACCGTCCGCCATGGAAGCGCTCGCCAATAGCCTCGGAAAGACCCCTTACGCGCAATACCTCCGCACACGAGCCCGGGAGATCGCCCAAAGCCCCAAGCTCCCGGCGTCTTCCGTGGCAACAGCCGGGTAGGTCAGGCTGGGGAAACTTCCCCTATTGGCATCAGCCTTTTATCCCTACCCTCGAGTGCGTTAGCAAAGCTTCAGGACCGCCCACCAAACGGAACGTGGAAAAACGGTTCTTGGGCTACGTGCAAAGGCCCAAACGGCTTGCGAATGCACTTGCAGAAGCAATCCTGCGGCAATAATGTGAAGGCGAGGGAGCGCGCGGAGCTTTTCGATCGGCCATGTCATCTAACTCCCCGGTCGGTGCAGTGATCGTGGGGGCTGGCCCAGTGGGGCTCGCCCTAGCTTGGGAATTGGCTCGGAGATCGGTCCCTTTCCGCATTATTGACCGCGCGCCGCACCCGAGCGCAACCTCGAAGGCCATCGTCCTGCACGCCCGCACGCTAGAGACGCTGGAAATGATGGGGCTGGTCCAACCTTTTGTGAAAAAGGGCTTCCGGATCGGCGGAATTTCGATCTATGCGGAAGGTAAATGCCTGTTGTCCGCGAACCTGTCCGAACTCGACAGCCCGCACAACTACTGCATCGACATTCCGCAGAGTGATACGGAGTCCATCCTCATCGAGGCCCTCGCCCAGCGGGGCGTGAAAGTGGAGCGGCCGGTTGAGCTGATCGGCGTGAACCAGGACGCCGGAAATGTGACACTGCTCGCGAAACATGGCGACACGGGGCGGGACGAGCTTATCAAGACCGGTTACGTCATCGGGTGCGATGGGCAGAGCAGCAAGCTTCGCCAGATGCTGAACCTGCCGTTTGAGGGCACGCAGGACGAACAGGTGTATCTATTGGCGGACGTCAAGGTACACGGCGATATAGCCCCGGACCGCTGGCACTTCTATTTCCACAAGCGGGGCCTGTTTCTCCTGTTCCCACTCGGAAACAACCGGTGGCGGATTGTTTCAAGCATGCAGGCCCCCCCGGAAGGTGAGCTCGGACTCGTCCTGTTCCAGCGCCTCATTGCGGAGCGCGACCTCCCGAACCTGCTGCTTTCCGAAGCTACGTGGTTCGCCCAATACCACGTCCAGCACCGCAAGGTGGAGCATTACCAGGTGGGCCGCATTTTCCTCGCCGGAGATGCCGCGCACGTCCATAGCCCCGCTGGCGGGCAAGGCATGAACACGGGCATCCAGGACGCCTTCAACCTCGGCTGGAAACTGGCGCACGTGCTCAAGGGGAAGTCGCCGTCCATGTTGCTGGATTCCTACAACGCGGAACGCGAGCCCGTCGGCCGCGAGGTCATGGCGCTTTCGGACAACCTTGCGCGGATCGCCTCAATGCAAAGCCCGCTCGGGGTGAAGGTCCGCGACGGCCTTCTGGCGATGCTGGCGAACCTTGAGCTGTTTCAGGACCGGATTCTTACGGAGTTTGAGGAACTGCGCGTAAACTACCGCAAGAGCCCGCGCGTCGCCCAACACATTGGCGACCTCGGCGCCGGGTATACCCGCCAGTTTTTCCAGCATGGCCCAAAACCGGGCGACCGTGCGCCGGACGCAATCATCACGAACGCGGAAAACGGGGAACCTTGCCGCCTCTTCAATTTCTTCCAGAAGGGCCTCTACACGCTCATCCTGTTCCTGCGTCACGAGGACAACGAGGCGGACTTCAGGCTCGTTATGGAAGCCATATCGCTCTGCGACGAAGGCTATCCGGGGTTGGTCGTGCCCTGCCTGATCGCCGGAAGGCAATGGCCCTCCGAACTCCGGGATCTGCACGCCCGCGCCTGTCTGGACGCACGGGGCGGCGCGCATCAAGCTTACGGTATCAATGCGCACGGCGGCCTGTATCTGGTGCGCCCTGACGGCTACGTCGGCTACCGGTGCATCCCGTCCGACATGGGGCACCTGCGAGGCTATCTCGCGGAAATGCTCCTGCAGCCCGAAAACGCAACGCTCAACCCGTAGCGTTTATGCGCCCTCAAGGGGTGCCGGAAAATCCGCGGGAACCGCGGCATCTACGCACGGGGGGCGCAACTGGCGCAGCGCCTCGTAGGCCGCGATACCGGCGCTCGTGGACAAATTGAGGGACCTGAGCGTCGTGTTATAGCGCGGAATCGTCAGGCGCTGAGTTTCTCCGATTGCCTCGTGAAGCCATTCGGGGCACCCGGAGCTCTCACTGCCAAAGACCAGTCCGTCCCCCTCCTGATACGAGACATCCCAGAGTGTGCGGGTGGCGCGCGTCGTGAACAGCCACAGGCGCTTCGGTGCCGCCGGACTTGCACGAAAGGCCTCCCAATCGTCGTGATGCACGACATCGAGGGCGTGCCAGTAATCCATGCCACTGCGCTTGAGGTGGCGGTCGGAAATGCGAAACCCGAGCGGGTGGATGAGGTGGAGGCGACTGCGCGTGACGGCGCAGAGTCGGCCAATATTGCCCGTGTTCTGGGGAATTTCGGGCCGGAAGAGTACGATGTGGAGCATCGGACGTTGGTACCGTGGCGCAGAACTCAGCGTCGGCGAAGCGCGCGCTCGGCCTCCCTCATGGCCGTGCGTTTCTTGAAGTCCTCGCGCTTGTCGTAAAGCTTCTTGCCCCGGCAAACGGCGATTTCCACTTTCACCAAGCCATGCTTGATGTACATGCGGGTGGGAACGATGGTCTGCCCGCCCATTTCCACTTCCTGGCGCAGCTTCCGGATTTCCTTCGCGTTCAGGAGGAGCTTACGCGGGCGCAGGGGCTCGTGATTGTTCAGGTTCCCGTGCGAATACTCCGCAATGTGGGCGTGGTAAAGGATGGGCTCACCCTTATCTAGCCGGACAAAGGACTCCGTGATCTGCGCCTTGCCGTCGCGCACGGACTTGACCTCAGTTCCTTTCAGGACAATTCCAGCCTCCAACTTCTCCCCAACGAAGTAGTTGTGGTAAGCCTTGGAATTGCGGACTTCCGTGAAGCGCTCGCTCGCTTTTTGTTTGGCGGACACGGTTTTGGGGGCTCGGCGGTAGGCATCGCCCACGCGGCCCCGCTATGCGCCAGCAGGACACGGAGGCACAACGGCAACCGCGCCTGCGGCAAAGGAAGCTCGCCTAGCCGACCTGGTTTTGTTCGGGCTTGTAGAGTTCGTAGCTGATCTTCCCCTCGATCACCTCGCGCAGCGCGATGTCCTCGGGTTCCAGCTTCTCAAGCGACTCCACGAGAGGCTTCATGCCGAACTTAAGCTGCTTCACCCGGCGGGACACGACGTTGATGAGCACGTTCGGGTCGGGGATCAGTTTCTGGGCTTCCTTCAGGTAATCGTCTCTCACGGCGGTTCCTATGAAAATCCTCTAATGAAACCGATGACGATGGTCCCGCTTGCAAGGCATTGCAACCTTTCTTTTTGGGGTAAAAAAAGCCTGGGACTGGGTCCCGACAGGACCCGCCTGACCTTCGACACGCCAACCGGTGGAACGGCAGGCCCCCTTTCAAGCGTCAGCATGCGGGCAACGCCTCCCAGCGGCAAGGCGGAGACAGGATGCCTTTATTTTGGCCGGAATGCTGGACGTGCAGGCAATAGGTGGACCAATGGTAGTCGTAGGCGTACGTCCAGGCGCGCTCGTAAATGCCCACATCCACAAAATAGTCCCCGTTCCCGAGGTCGAGGCGTGGAAAATGAAGCCGCAGACGCCCCTCTCCGTGGACCTTCGAGAGGACGCCCCCTGGTCCGCCACTGCTCAGGTCCACGCACACCGTGCCGTCATCTCGGCGGATGGCCACGCTGAAAATGGGCTGGGAGACCGGCACGGAGGCGCGGTAAGCGATTTCCACGACCAGCGGTTGTCCGCTCGAGAGCGTGCCGTTGGGCAACAGGCGCACATCCGTGATTTCCACCTCCCGCGAGCCCATCCGGTTCAATGCGCCCTCCTCCAACTGGGGCGTGCGCCGCAGCGTTTCCTCACGGACCAGCGCCGCGTAACGTTCGGCGATCTCTCCCGCGGAGCCCAAGGCCACCACACGGCCCTCGCTCAGCCACAAAGCGCGGTCGCAAACCGCCTTTATCTGGTCCGTGCTGTGCGAAATGAACACCACCGCACAGCCTTTGCGGCGGAGCTCGGTTATGCGGGCGACACATTTCGCCTGAAAGGCAAGGTCGCCAACCGACAGGAACTCGTCCACGAGCAAAACCTCGGGTTCCGTGTGCACGGCCACCGAGAAGGCCAGCCGCATCTGCATGCCCGTACTGTACGTGCGCAGGGCATCGTCCAGACATGCGCCGAGTTCGGCAAAATCGACAATCTCCGGGAAGCGCTGCAAGGCCTCGCGTCGCGTCATACCGGAGGCAATCGCCTGCAACATCGCGTTTTCCCGACCTGTGAGGTTGCCGTGGTAACAGGCGCCCAGATCCAGAAGCGCACCGATGCGCCCGCGCACAGACACGGCGCCCTCATCCGGTCGAATCACACCGCCCAGGATCTGGAGCAGCGTAGATTTTCCTGCTCCGTTGCGGCCCATCACCCCGAGCATTTCGCCCGGGCTGACCGAGAAATCCACGCCGCGCAGCGCCCAAAGCGAGTGCTTGCGCCGGGGGTGCTTCCCGCAAAGTCCCCGCACGAGCGTTTCACGCAGCGTTTTCGGGGAGTCCGCGCCGCGTGCGTACCATTTTCCAAGCGCCTCTACCTTTACAGCAAGCATTCACAGTTCCTCCGCGAAGCGGCGACTCTGGTTACGGAAAACGTGGATTCCACCCACAAGCAGGAGCGCCGTCAGCAACGCGAGCACGCCAAGGCCCAGAAATGGTGGCGGTTGCCCGTAGATCAAGATCGCGCGATAGGCCTCGATCAGGGCAACCATGGGATTGATTGCAAACCACTTCCTCAGATGCTCTGGCACCTGTTCAACCGAGTAGAAAATGGGCGTAAGGTACATGGCCAGCTGAAGCACGACCCCGAGGACATGCTGAATGTCCCGGAACCGGACATTGAGCGCGGCCAACGGGTACGCACAGGCGGCCGTAAAAGCGAACTGGAGCACCATCAGCACCGGCAGCAGGAGCAGCCACGGTGTCAGCTCGACCTCCTGCGACAGCAGGAAGCCGAACAGGATCGGGACCGACAGCGCGTAATGGATCAGGCCCGTCCCCACCGTCACAAGGGGCAGGACTTCCAGCGCAAAGCCGGGCTGACGCACGAGAGCCCGATTGCCCGTAATGAGCCCCGTCGCCTGCACAAGGGAGCTCTGGAACCACGTCCAGGCCAAAAGGCCCGAAAACGCGAAAGCGGAATAACGGGGAACCTGCACGCCCAGCACCACGCGGAAAACCACCGAGAACACGGCGAGCTGGAGGAGCGGGTTGATGAACGTCCAGGCGATCCCCACGAACGACCGGTGGTACAGCAACTTCAACTCGCGGTCCACGAGCGCCACCATGAGGTCCAGCCGGTGACGCCAGACGCGGCCTCGCGGGGAAGCGGCGCCCGCCGCGAACCGGGGCGGGGACGCAGGAGGCGGCAAGCCGGCGCTGGTCTGAACAGAGCCCATTATGCGGACCGCGTTTGAGCGGGAGCGGATGTGGGCAGCGCCCGGCCCTCCGCGGGTGCCAGGAACGCCGGGTTGCGGCCGAGACGGCTCGCCCGGCGCCGCGACCTCACATACGCCGAGACCCCACAGCACGTCCCGGCGATTTCCACGGCCAGAAGCGACAGGGGGAAGGTGCTGCGACGCCGCAGACTCGCCCAGGTGCGCGACGCCAGAGACCGGGGGAGTTCGTAGAGCACGCGCACCAGACCGCGCCAGTCCCCATCCCGCGTCAGGGTGGTGAGGTGGTAGGCAACGTGACCGCGCGAATACGCCGCCAGTTGTCGCCGGAGGCCCGCGAAATCCACGCGATGGCGATGCCAGACGTAAGCCGCGGGCTCGTACACGATGCGGTACCCTGCCTTCAATATCCTATAGAAGAGATACGTGTCCTCCCCCACCCCGGCAGGCATGCCGGCGCCAAGGCTTTCCTCAAGCAGTCCAATCCGCGGATCGCGAAACACGCTCGCCCGGAAGGCGGCGTTGGCGGTCGCCCCGATCTCCCACGTAGGCACCGCCCGCCAGCGATGGCCGTCGAACCATTCCGGACCAAACTCGCGGCGGGTGAAGCCTTTCCCCAGCCCCCCATAGAGCTCAAAACAGCGCTGGGCCTGGGTCTCGAGCGTTGCCGGCAGCACGTTACCCGTGACGGCCGCGACATCCGCCCGGGCGAGCGGCGCCACGAGTGCGTCTAGCCAGCCCGGTGGAACGGTCACATCGTCGTCCGTCATCACGATATAGGTGCCTCGCGCAGCAGCGATCCCCGCATTACGTGCGAAAGACAGCCCTGGCCTGGCCTCCGGCACAAAGGTCACCGACGGAAACTCCGCGATTACCGGAGCCGTTTTGCCGGAGCGCGGGGCATTGTCGACCACGACGATCTCAAAAGGCGTGCGGGCACGGTGGTTCAGAAGCGAGCGCAGACACCGGCGCAGATCCTCCGGTCTGTCGCGTGTGGCGATAACAATGGAAGCAAGGCCGCGCCCCTGCGTTACCTGGGGCTCTTGGCGCCCGAGACCCAGGAGGTCCGCCAGGGAAGCCAGGGCAGCGGCCCAGGCGAGTTCCCCGGTGAGCCCTGAAACACGTTCAATGAGCCGGCAAGTCAGGGCGTCCGCAATGTAGTCGGCAAGGCGCGCCGCGCTCACGGGGGCTCCCATACTGTATACGGAGACGGACCCTAACGCCGAATGGCCGGCCGTTACGCACAGGCGCACACAGTCGCTGCGCTCGAAAAGCGGCGCCAGCGGCAACATCGAGGAACCCAGCTCGTACGCCGAAATGCTTTCCCCTACCGGCGGCACCGTGCGGCTCGTCTTTTTCGGTTGTTTCCGGGCCGGTGCCGTGGGTTCCTGCGGGTGTGCGCGGGCCACGGCTTCCGCGTTTGCGCACGCGCGGCGGTACGTCCCCGGCGCCTTCATCATGCCGCGCAGTTCCGCCCACGCCAACCGCGCAGGCAAGGCCGTCGGCCGCGTCGCTCCGGCCACGATCTTCGGCAGCAGCCACCAGCGCAGACACCATTTCGCGATGCGCCGGATTCCGGGTCTTTCCTCCGGGTAATGGCGGCTGACGCTGGCGAAATAGGAGAATAGACCGATGCCGTTGTAGGTGATTTGTGAATACAGCGCCGGAAGGTCCCTCCGGTGGCGATGGCGAACCAGCGCCGAGGGCTCGTAGGCGAGCGTGTGCCCGTGTTTGAGCACGCGGAAAAACATCTCAAGGTCGCCCCCGCCATTCGTTACCGTGCCCACGTCCAAGGCCGGATCGAAACCACCGATGTCCTCAAATACGCGGCGGCGGAAAGCCATGTTTGCGCCCGTGCCGAAGCGGCCCGTGCCAAGCCAATCCCAACGCAGGCGCTCGGGCGTCCACGCGCGGTTCCAACTCCGGTAAAAGCCGCGCCCAAAGCCACCATACGCCTCAAAGAGTGCCTGGGCCTCGGTCTCGATTTCCGCCGGCACGACAAGGCCCGTCATGGCCGCGACATCGGGGTTGTCCGCAAAAACGTGGGCGATAGCCTGAAGCCAGCCCGGGTCCACAAGGACGTCGTCATCCGTGTAGGCCAGGACGTCACCGGTAGCTTCGATTATCGCGCGGTTCCGCGCCCAGTCCAGTCCTGGTCTGGGCTCGCAGACGTACGTCACTTCCGGAAACTCGCGTTCTACAAGGTCCCGCGACGCCTGTGTCCGTGGGGCGTTGTCCACGACAACCACGTTGAAACGCGGGTAGTCGATCTGGCTGACCGCGTTGAGACAGTCGCGCAGGTACTCGGGCCGGTCCCTGGTGCAAATGGCGACGGTGATGTGCGGGAGGGCGCAGCGGGGTTTGGGCGGCGGAAGCGCCCAGAGGCGGTCAAAGGAGAGGTCCGAAAAATCCCGGCCACTCTCAATACCACGCTGGATGAGCAGGCGGATGAGGGGCCACCTCAGTTCGCGGAGGATCTGCTCCGTCAACGCGCCAGCCTCGCACCGGCCGTCCACCACGGGCGCCTGAATACACCCGATCGGTGTGCCGTGGTGCCGGACGATTCCCAGCAGGCCACGGTACGTGCTGAGATTCTCGATGTCGTGCAGTGGGCGGCTGATTTCCAGAACACAGATTTTTTGTGGGAATAGCATGGCGCGGGTGGAGAAAGGGATAAGGGGTAAGGAAACAGCCGGTTACACGGCCGCCTAGGCGCTCGCGGGCTGTGGACGCCCATGCAGGCGACGCACGACCGTATGCGCAGGCTCGAGCACCAGCCGTACGGCCGATTCAAGGCTCCAGGTGTAAATGCGGCGCAAAAACAGCATACGTTCAGGCTGCGCGACCAGGGCCCGGAACAGCCAGTAAAGGGTCGCGCCATGGCGGCGGGCGCGGCGGCTCTCGTTGGCCAGGTGGATGCAAAAGTTGCTCCGGGATACGCGGAACAAGGTCGGTGCGGTGTCGGGTCGGCGTTGCTTCAACAGCCGCAGCAGGTGCAGGTAAGAGCGGTACATTACCGCGTGGTTGCTGGACATCGACCCTACCGCCCGCCGGTAGGCGATGAGAAATTCCGGCACAACCGCGAACTCATAGTGCTCCGCCACCCGCAGGTACATGTCCCAGTCTTCACAGCCTTGGGCACGAAGGTCCCGCATCTCGGTGCAGTAGCCCCCTACTGCCTGAAAAACGTCCCGCCGTATCAAGGTTGCACTGGCGTTACTGATGAAATTCTCGCGCACAAGGGCGGGGAACACCTGGCCGGCGCCGGCATATTGGGGAAAGGAGAATCCGCCCGTGGGTTTGTCGTCCTCGCCAATGTGAACGGACCAGCCGTAAGCCAGCGCGACGTCCGGCGGGGCCTTGTCCAACGCGGCCACCAGCTTCTCCATCGCCCGGTCATACCAGACGTCGTCGGAATCCAGCGGCGCAACGTATTCGCCTTTCGCCGTGGTAATGCCCTTGTTGCGCGCGGCGGCTACGCCCGCATTTTCCTGTCTTACCAAAATGACCCTGCGGTCATTGCGTGCCACAGCCTCCACTTTCGCGGCTGTGTCGTCCTGGGAACCATCGTCCACGACGATAATCTCCAGGTTTTTGTACGTCTGCCCGCAGACGGAAGCCAGGGTTCGCTCTATCGTGCAGCCCGAGTTGTACGCGGGAATCACGACGGAGACGAGAGGCGGATTGCCTTCGCTATGCACGACGGGATGCGCCTTGAAAGGCGTGGCTGTTAGTCCGGTGGGCAAGCGCGGCAAGATAGCCCACTCCCCTGAGCCCAACAATGGGGCCGGTGCCGCAAAGACCAGCCGGGTAAATTGCGGCGGGAATGCTGGGTGAATCCTGAGCCGCGCAGGCTTCCTAAGGCACGGTCAGGGTCGCCGCTGGAGCCCCCGCGTTTGCGGTTCCCGGAGAACTCAGCCACCTTTGCGCGCCAGTTTTCTCGACACGCGAGGGCGAAACGGGCATACGAACAGGCTTGCCCAAATAAAATCCACGGCTAGCGATTTCTGCATACAAAGCCACGTTTCAGCCCTGCCTACAAGTAAGCACCCTGCTGCGGCCTGGCCTAGATCCTTCGACGAAACCACCAAAAATGAAAAAAGCGCTTATCACCGGAATCACCGGACAAGATGGCTCCTACCTCGCGGAGCTCCTGCTGAGTAAGGGATATGAGGTCCATGGCATCGTTCGGCGTGCCAGCACGATGAATCGCACCCGCATCGACCACCTCTGGCCTTATGAGCAGGGCCCCAAGCAGCGCCTCTTCCTGCATTACGGTGACCTCACCGACTCGGTCGCGCTCGTCAAACTGCTCTATCAGCTCCAGCCCGACGAAATTTACAACCTCGCGGCCCAGAGCCACGTCCGCGTGAGCTTTGACGTTCCCGAATACACGGCGGACGTCACGGGTTCGGGCGTCGTCCGCATCCTTGAGGCGATCATCGAGAGCGGCATCGGCAAGAAGGTCCGTTTCTACCAGGCTTCGTCCTCGGAAATGTTCGGCAAGGTGCAGGAAGTGCCGCAGCGCGAGTCCACGCCTTTCTGGCCCCGTTCGCCCTATGCCTGCGCCAAGGTGTTCGGCCACTGGCTGACGGTTAACTACCGCGAATCTTACGGCCTGTATGCCTGCAGCGGCATCCTCTTCAACCACGAGAGCCCCCGCCGCGGTGAGAACTTTGTGACCCGCAAGATCACGAAGGCCGTGGCCGCGATCAAGGAAGGCCTGCAGGACAGCCTCTCCCTCGGCAACCTCGACTCGAAGCGTGACTGGGGCTATGCCCGCGAGTACGTCGAGGCCATGTGGCTGATGCTCCAGCAAGACAAGCCGGACGATTACGTCGTCGCCACCGGCGAAACCTACTCCGTGCGCGAGTTCCTGGAAGTCGCCTTCGGAGAAGTGGGTCTGGACTGGAAGAAATACGTGAAGTTTGACGAGCGCCTGCTGCGCCCGGCCGAAGTGGACCTGCTGATTGGCGATCCCGCCAAGGCCAAGGCCAAGCTCGGCTGGCAGCCCAAGACGAACATGCGCCAGCTCACCAAGCTCATGGTCGAGGCCGACATCAAGCGCCTGCGCGAGCCGAGCCCGTTTGTCCCCGACCCGCTCGAAAGCTGCATGGTCACCGACAAGGTGAACCCGCTCGCGTAACGAAGACGCGTAAGCCTGTTTTGAGGCCGGAACGTGCCCCGCGCATGTTCCGGCCTCGCTTTTTTTCAGCCTCAGGCTCCCGCCCTCCGGACTTGACCGGCAAGACCCTCGACAGCCACCCTAGGCCACCACGCTTCCTATGCCCGGACCGGATTCCCAGCCCTCACGCGGCGCCCAGCGCCGGCAAACTTCGCAGGACGACCCTTTGCTCAAGGCCTTCCGGCATGCCAGCCGCAGCCGCACGGAGGACGCCCGCCCCCCTCTCGCCCGACGGGAGAAAATCCTGATTTTCTGGATCGCCCTGCTGCTCGTTACGTCGCCCTGGATGCTCGGTTCGACGCGAGGCTGGGCGCAACTGGTCCAGCTCGGTCTAGCCACGGCTGCCTTCCTGTTCCTCTTCCTTCCCGTTGGCCGGAATTTCGATGAAAAGGCCACCGCCGGTGCAAACTTGCGACGCCTCGTGCGCCTGCCCTTTTTCTGGCTTGGGCTACCTTTTCTCGCCTACGTGCTCATCCAGTGTCTGAACCCCGACGCCGCCATCACCCTCTACGCGCCTGTGCGGCATATCATCGACATCGAGCCCCTCGTCTCATGGCTCCCCCGCGGGTTCCGGGCTACGTTCGAGCCCTATAATGGCTATCGCGTGCTGGTCCTCCAGACGACAGCCTTCCTCACCGTCTGCACCGTGTGTGTCGGCCTCTTGCGCCGACGCTCGATCATCCTCCTGTGCTGGATCGCGCTTTGGAACGGCGTGGCCGTCGCGGCGTTCGCGATCTGGCAAAAAGTGCTCGGTTTTCAAGACATTGCCGGCGTCATCAAGAACACGGTGGATGCCAAACTTTTTGGCCCGTTCTGGTACTGCAACCATGCGGGCATGTTCCTGTATCTCACCTTGGCCATAACGCTCGGTCTTGCCTTCCATTACTGGATGGACTCCCGAAAGACGTTCGCCGGTTCCGGGCCTCATATTTTCCTGCTGCTTCCCGCGCTCCTCTTCGCATGCGCGGCCGTTTACTCCAGCAGTCTGGGCGGGGCAGCCGTCGCCGCCAGCCTGATCGCCTGCGCCCTAGTGATCGCCGGCATCAGCATGATTGCGCACGGTCTGGAGGCCAGCCGCATCGTGCCAGCCATTTTCATGTGCCTGCTCCTCCTCGCGGCAATCGTGTACCCGGTGTTCAAAATGACCGATTTCACCGAGCTCGAGAAAAAATACAGCCGGGCGGATATTGAGGCTTTTGGTCAACAGTCGAACCGGACGGCTCTGCGAGAAGTCGCCTGGAAGCTCGCGCAGCGCGACCTCGTCTGGGGGTCCGGCGCCGGATGCTTCCCCTACTACTCGGACTTCGAAATCATCAAATACCCGTTTTTCCAGGACCCCCACCGCACATGGAAACTGCGCTATACGGCGGTGCACGCCCATTGTGAGCCCCTCGAGTTCCTCGTGGAGTTCGGCATTGTGGGTTGCGCGCTCTGGGTGATCGCCGTCGGCGCGGTTGTCTGCACCATCCTGCGCCGTTTGCGGCACCTGCCAGGGCTGTCGCTCGCCGCGGTACTGGGCCTCATTGCGCTCGTCGGCCATTCGTGGTTCGACTTCGCCCTGCGCAGCGGGGCAATTTTGGTCCTCGCCGCCTTCCTGCTCGCGGCCGCCGCACGCCTCAGCCAGCTCGACCAGACCCACGCCGTCTGGGACTAGAGCACTTCTACTTTAAGTTGTCGCGTACACCGACGCTGCGGCGAGCGTGGACGCCCCATCCTCGCGTCGGCGCGGAGGGAGAAGCCAGGCCTCTTTTGTGCGACAACCTGAAGCAGAACGGCTCTAGAGCAGTTCGCTTCCAAGTCGCCCGCACCTATTGGGATCCCTCCTTCATCCGCGCCGGCGCGAGGACAGGCCGCTCACGCTCGCCGCAGCGTCGGCCCAAGCGACAACCTTGGAGTAAAACTGCCCCTAGGGCCAATCGACATATGGGTTACAGCCACAGGAGGGCGGAGGCGAGGT
>CAZQIE010000062.1:0-18398 GCA_964593675.1 uncultured Opitutales bacterium | reverse complement strand
TCAAACAGCTCGGTCACAATCTGTACAGTCTAAAATGTCGATTGGCCCTAGCAAAACCGGCCCTTTTTTACAATCGCGGCGGAAGTTTCTGGTAGATTATGGCAGGTTTTTTACTGATCCCGCCATGTCCGCTTTGCCGGGCCGCCGCTGCGCGCCGCTGCCGCCGTTCAGCCCTATTGATCCAGGCTTATCGAATCCAGCTGCCCGAAAAAGCCCTTCACCCCGGGGCCCTGCGCGCCCGGCGCCGTGGGCAAACCGCTTCGCAGGCTACCTGCGGGCCAGCCTCGGTCCCCCGTAGTTCAGCGGGCGCCCGCGCTCCAAGGTTCTTTAAACTTCTTTTATGCGGGAGCTCCTGAAATCCGCTTGAAAGCCCCCCACCCCTGCCGCGATTTAGCCCCAGCGCCGAGATTTCCATCGTGTTTGAGACACGGTACTCAAACCCGCGGGCGTGCACCGTTCCAGCCCGGCGGCGCACACCCAGCGCCCACCTTGTCACGCGCGGGCGTTTTCGCGGCAGTTTTCTGCCATCGTGGGCGCCCCCCCCCTGCGTCTGGAGCTGGAGCACTTCTACATTGCGATCTCGCAGCCGCCGAAATCCGTCCCTCGCCCGCGCCAACGCGAGGCCGGGGCGACCACGCTCGCCGCAGCGTCCGGCTCACGCGACCCCTTGAAGTGAACCTGAGCTTGCGGGAGGCCCTTGCGGTCCAGCCTTTCAGTTCCCACTTGTCGCACCGGCGCTCCTGCATACCCTCGGTTAACCAAGGGCGGCCCACAGGCACCCAGCGGGGACCACCACCCACGTCCGGGGACCGCCCTGATGCCCGCAGACCTTTCCCGCAAGGCCCCCCGCCGCCCAACGTCTTCGCAACGCCATGCTCCATCCGCTTCCGCCTTCGCCGAACAAGCCCGCACGCCACCGTGCCCACCTCTTCCGCCAACTCACCTGGGCGGAGCTTGACCCCGCGTATCTGCGGCAGCTTGTCACCCTCGCGCGCGAAGAGGACCTCGCCGGAGCGGGCCTCCGGGATGTCCCCGCGATCCCCGGCGACGTCACCACGCTCTCCATCGCCCCCGCGAGCCAAGGTGCCGCTGAACTGCGGGCGCGCCAGGAACTTACCGTTTGCGGCCTCCCGCTTATCCCTTTCATTCTCGACACCTATGGCCCCGGTTGCAGCGTGACCCCGGCCACCCGGGACGCCACCCATGCCGCCCCCGGCGCACTCCTCGCCACGGTCTCGGGCCCGGTTCCCACGCTCCTCCAGGCTGAGCGCGTGCTCCTGAACTTCCTCCAGCACCTGAGCGGCGTCGCCACCCAGACCGCCCGCTACGTCCGCGCGCTTGGCGACTCCCCCACACGGCTCCTCGACACCCGGAAGACCACGCCCGGTTTCCGCATGCTCGAGAAATACGCCGTCGCCTGCGGGGGCGGCTGGAACCACCGGCTCGGCCTGTTCGACCGCGTGATGCTCAAAGACAACCACCTTGCCGCCGCCGAGGCCACCGCTGGCGCGCGCCTCGCCAATGCCATCCACGCCGTGCGCCGGAAAAACCCAACCCTCGCCATTGAGGCCGAAGTCGACCGCCTCGACCAGATACCCCCGGTGCTCGAAGCCGGCGTGGACGTCATCCTGCTCGACAATTTCTCGCTCGAAGACACCCGCCAAGCGGTGTCACTTATCGGTGATAAGGCTTACACCGAGGCCTCCGGCGGTGTCACGCTCGACACCCTCCCGGCCCTCGGCAAGCTCGGCCTCGACTTCATCTCCTCAGGCGCCCTCGTCCACCAAGCCCCCTGGCGTGACATTGGCATGGACTGGCTGTAAGCCCCCACCCCTGCCCCCCTCACCCGGCCCAGCACTCGCCCGCCATAAGGGACCGCATTCCGAGCACGAGGTCACCACCTAGTGACCCACAAGCCCCGCGCCCTCCTCGACCGACGCCCCCAGCTCTACCCACCTAAAGCGTATCTCTTCCAAGTTGTTGCGCTGTTCACTTCATTTCATTACTCGCGCCGACGCGAGTATGGAGCGTCCACGCTCGCCGCAGCGTCGGCGCAAGCGACAACTTAAGGGAGAAGCGCTCTAGCTCCCCTTCAGAACCCCGGCACGTTGGGAACATAGGCGCCGCGGCACTGCTTAAGATATTGCAGCGCATTGACTTGCCCCATCATCTCAAACTCGCCCGCATAGACGGCGTCGTGCCAGCCCTCGATATCAATGGAGCCCGAGAACCCGCCTTTGCGCAGCTCGCTGACGATGTGTGCCCAGTTGCAGTCCCCCTGGCCCGGGAAACGGTGGAACGCATAATACTCGGGTGCAAGCACGCCACGATCCCGGACGCGGTCCCAATGCACGTTCGCGTCCTTGCCATGGACGTGGAAAACCTTCTTCACCCAGCGGCGCAGTTGCGGCATCGGGTCAATCAACTGGCACAGCTGATGGCACGGCTCCCATTCGAGGCCCAGGTTCGGCGCGGGAACGGCGTCGAACATCAGCTCCCACGCATCCGGGCAAAAGGCGATATTCCAGTCCCCGGCGCCCCAGGTGCCACCCATCGGGCAGTTTTCGAAGGCCAGCCGCACGCCCTTGTCCGCCGCCCGCTCCGCGAGATCTCCCCAAACCCGCTTGAAGGCCGGAATTGAGTCCGGCACCGGCTTCCCGCGCACACGCCCGGCAAAACCGCACACCAGGTCACACCCGAAAAGCGCCGCGTGATCAATTGCGGCCCGCAGCCCTTCCAAGGTTTCGCGATCCTCCGGTCCCTGTTCAAGCGGGTTCCCGTAAACGGCGAGCGACGAGACCACGGCCTGGGACTCCGCCAGGACGCCCTCCAGCTCCCCCGCGAGCCGCTTGAGGTCCACGCCCTCCAGCCCGCGGAAGAAGTTCAACTGGAAGCTCTCGAAACCCAGCGGCAGCAGCTTCGCCACGTATTCCGCCGTCCGCGGCCCCTTCCCCGCCAGCGTGCCTATCCGGATCGTTTCCTTGGTGAAATCGGTGATCATGGGCGTAAGTGCGCCTCCGGGAACGCCTCGCTGCCTCCAGCGGCAGAGGTCCCGGGTCTTGCGCGTGTGAACGATCCCTAACCTATCTCCCAAAACCGTCCGAAGCTCAAGCCGGCCGTTGCGACCGGTAGCGCTTCCAGACGAGGCAAAACGACGGCGCGAAGTCCGCCGGAGCCCGCGCCATCCAGGCGTCGAGCTCGTCCGGCGATACCCATTTGCCCTCCATCACCTCATCCGGGTCCGCCGTAACGACGCCCGTCCATACCAGCCCATACACCTGGATGAACTCCCAACCCGTTTCCCGGCACGGCCCATGGTTGAAGAGGAGCTCAAGCGCGCCGACCCCGGGCACGGTGATTCCCAGTTCCTCAACGAGCTCACGCACGACCGCCGTGTCGTAGGTCTCGCCAGCGTCCACATGCCCCGAGCACGACGTGGTATAGCGCCCCGGGTAGGTGTCCTTCTGCATGGACCGGCGCTGCGCATACACGCGGCCCTCGGAATCAAACACCAGCACATGCACCGCCCGGTGCAGCAGGTGCTTGCGGTGCACTTCCTCCCGTGTCTCCTGCCCGATTACACGGTCCTGCTCGTCCACCACATCGAAAAGTTCCTTGGGATTTGACCGTGCCATGTTCCCGATACTACGCCCGCCTCCGCCCACGTAAAGCCCAACGGTGGCCGCCGCGTGCCACGGATTCCAAAAATCCCGCGTGCCGCAGCTTCGCGGGAAGGCCCTTTAACGGCTGAGCAGGTCTTTGGCGCGGTCCAGAATGCGCTTTTCCTCGGCGCTCAGGGCCCCGAAGCCTTCCGTGTTGATCTTGTCGAGGATGCGGTCCACCTCGGCCTTCAGGTCCTGCCGGTTCGTCAGGTTCAGCTTGAACGGCCGCTGCGTGTCTTTGCCATTCTGCGCCTTGCGCTTGGACAACCACCGCGGCGCCACGATGTCCCGACCACCGCGCTCCAGGAAGGGCACGGGGTTCGTCACGGCCTTGTAGGCCAGGTAACCCGCCAGCATCCCGCCCAAGTGTGCCGAATATGCGACCGACGAGCGCCCGGGCAGTTCCGTGAACACGAACCCGAACAACTCGAACGCCAGCGTGCCCCACGCCAGGTACTTCGGCTTTACCGGCACGGCCACGACGAAGAACAGCAGCAGGTGGATCGTGTCGTTCGGCCGCATGCAGCAGTAAAAAATCAGGAGGGCCGTCACCGCGGCAGAGGCCCCCAAAACCTGGCCGGGACGCTGGAAATTCACCGCCAGCCAGACCAGCCCGCCCAGCAGCACACCGGCCAGCAGCAGCAGGCCAAAGCGCTTCGAGCCGAGCATCGGCTCCAACGCACGCCCCAGGAAGAACAAGCCCAGCCCGTTGAACAGGATGTGCAACAAGTCCACATGGAGCAGACCGTAACTGAAGACGGTCCACACAAACCCGCTCGCCATCCCCCGCGGGCTCAACGCCATATACTCGCTGAGCAGGTAAGGATGCTTCGTCAGCCCCAGCACGCTCTGGATGAGGAAAACCCCGAGCAAGGCGCAAAGCACGCCCTTCAAAACCGGGTAGCTATCCCCCCCGAAATTCCTCATGTATGGCCGGTCCGTAAGCATGGGCTTTCCTGCGCCCCGACGCTCCGCCCGGCGCGCGATCCTCAAAGGTTGCCCATGCCGCCCGCCAATGCAATTTTTTTATTCACCGCTTGACTGCCCCTTCTGCCCTCCGCTACTTCCCTGATTACCTATGGCGAACAAAGCTGACAAGTGGCCCGAAAACGTTGCGGGCAAGTTCTATGTCGACCAGCAGTGCATCGATTGCGATCTCTGCCGGGAAACCGCGCCGAACTTTTTCGCGCGTCACGATGACGGCGGCTACTCCTACGTGAACAAGCAGCCGTCGACGCAGGAAGAGATCGATCAGTGCATGGAAGCGCTGGAAGGCTGCCCCGTCGAAGCCATCGGCAACGACGGCGAATAGTCTCCCAGAGACCTCTGAGCCTGTCAAAGACCCGCTCGCCCCGAGACTTATCCCGGGGCAGCGGGTCTTTGCGCGTACATCGCCCAGCTAGCGGCCGGTAGAGAGGTTCCATTCCAAGTTGCCGCACGCGTTCACCGCAACGTCGAGCACGACAGCCATTCCGATACCCGCGCCGACGCAAAGATGAGGCGTCCACGCTCGCCGCAGCGTCGGCGAGAACTCAAAATAGAAGCGCTCCACTCTAGGCCGCACGCAAGGTGGTGGGATTGCATCCCTCCGGAGTATAGGCACCTGGCCTCGCCGCTTCGGATGAGGATGGCACCCGCGCGGTCCGCAGGCCAGCGCGCACGGCCTCGACAAGGTCAGCTGCGGCCACCGGCTTTTGCAGGTACATGTTCACCAGGCCCGCCAGACGCTCAAGCCTTCGGGGTGCACCGCCCAGGCCCGTCAGGATGATCCACCCCGCAAAGCCCCGGTCGCGCAATCGCCGCGCCAGCTCCACCCCCGTCATGCCCGGCATGTGGTAATCCGTCACCACAACATCCGCCACCTCCACGCAATCGATCGACAACGCCTCGGCACCGGACTCCGCCCGGAGCACGCGGACGCCCTCCCGTTCCAGCACCGCTTGCAGCATTTCGAGGCAACTGGGGTTGTCTTCAACGAGCAACACACGCGGACGATCGTTAATCTTCATACGCAAACAATAGCCCACGACGCTGAGGTCACAACCGGAGCCCAACCGCTACCTTCCACACGGGCCGGGTCCGCGTTCCCACCCCATCCCGCTTTATTACTGACTGGCAGGCTCGCCGCCCCCCGATTACGCCCGGAATAAAACGAGCAGCGCACCCTTAGGGGCAGTTTTGCTTCAAATCGCCGCGTGCGCCTACGCTTGCCTCTAGCAGGCTGGAGGAGGTGATGGGGAGGGGCTCGTGGGGGGAAAATCCGGCGTGATAAAGCGCGCTTTGTGCCCCTGCAAAACGCCCTGCATTGCGGCCCGTTCACGGCGCCTTGCACGCCCCTGAGACGGGCCTGAGTCAGCCCACGCGCCCGGCCCGGAGCCGTAATTTCCTGATAGCCCGAAGGCTCCGCGCAAGCCCCCGCACAGGCACCGGGGTTTCCCTCACCTTGGCCGGAAACCTGCGATACTGGAACACCACGCCGCATCTAACGCGCCGCCGCGCGCCCTTTCCATGAACCTTGCCTATCGGCCCCTTGCTGCCACCGTCACCGTCCTCCTCTTCCTCCTCGCCCCCGCCCTTCACGCCGCCCCGCCCCTCCAGACGCGCTTTCTGGCCCCCTTCCGCATAGAAGGGCCCATCCCCACGCCAAGCCCGTTTGACGATGATGAGGCCGCTATCCCGAGCCTCGTCCTCCAGAAAGAGGGCCCCGCGGCCGTCCACATCGGTGACGAGGTTGTCTGGAACATCATCGTTACCAACATCGGCGGCGCCCCGGCGGAAGCCGTCGTCATTGAGGACTTCCTGCCGGAGTCCTTCACCTCGTCCGAGGACCAGGAAACGCTCTTTACGATCGACCTCCTGCTTCCCGGCGAATCCCGGGCCTTCGCCGTCTTCGCCCGCGCCACCCTGGCCGGCACCTTTTCAAATACGGCGCACGCCATCTACTCGGGCGGAGGTCCCCTCGCCACCACCGTCCCCATCACCGTTTACCCGGCTCTCGTGGTCGACAACCAGCCCACCACTAAAAAGCGCCCCCCCATCGTCGCCCAGGGACCTAGCCCCGCCAACCGGCGAAACTGACACTCCCCCCGGGCGCTTTCCCCGGTGAACACACACCGCCACACCCGCCTTCGGTTATGCGGCGGCCTTGACCTCAAAGGACCAGCGGCCCACCTGCTCAGACGACGGGCGACTCCACGACGGTGGCGCCAAAGACGCTGCGCCGTGCAACCGGCCGGGTTCCTGTGACGGTGAAGAAGCGCTTCAGGTGAATGTCGGCGGCGCTGGAGCCCACCATAACCTCGTAAGTGCCCCCTTCCACATTGAGCGTCGCGTCGATGCCGTGGAACGCGAGGAGTTCCGCCGGAATCTCCACCTGGACGCGCTTTGCCTCACCCGGTGCAAGGGCCACCCGCGCAAATCCCTTGAGCTCCTTGAGCGGGCGCAAAACGCTCTTGTGGATGCCCTGGACGTAAACCTGCGGCACCGCTACGCCCGGGCGCGCTCCCATGTTGCGCACGGTAAAGGCGAGCCGTAGCGCGCCATCGGGAGCAACGGCATCCATTTCAAGGCTGAGGGCCTCAAAGGAAAAACGTGTGTAGGCGAGCCCGTGGCCGAACGGGAAAAGGGCCCAACCGTTCTTCTCCGGAAAATCGCAGTAACAATTGGGCGAGTTCGGGTGGCGGGCGTAGTAGGCGGGCGTATGACCCGTGGTCTGCGGCCAGCTCATGCTGAGACGCCCGGAGGGCTCGATGTCGCCGAAAAGCAAGCGTGCGACGGCATGGCCACCCTGTTCCCCCGGATACCCCGCGGCTACGATGGCGCGGCACAGACCCGCCACGCCCGCAAGCGCCTGCGGGCGGCCATACGTCAGCACGAGGATGAGGGGCTTGCCCGTGCGGGCGAGCGCACGCAACAGTGCTTCCTGCGGCTCGGGCAGTTCCAGACGGCAGCGGTCATGGCCTTCACCGCTCAGGACCATCGACTCTTCACCAAGAACGGCAATCACGACGTCCGCGGACTGGGCGGTAGCCACCGCCTGGTCCAGGGCGTCGGCAGGCGTGTAAAGATCCGTGCCGCGGTTCCGCGTCTGCGAGACCTGCAACGTGGACTCATTCGGATGGTATCCGGTCAGCTGGCACCCCGAGGCGTAATCCACAGCAAGCCCGGAAGCACCCGCACGCGCGCGAATGCCTTGAAGAACCGTGACAACCGGCTCCTGCTCGCCTTTCACGCCATAATAATCGGGACGCCGCAGCCGGGCCTGCGCGAAAGCATAGTCTGCAAGCAGAGCGCCCGGATTGTCGGCACACGGCCCCACCACCGCGAGACGGCGCACGCCCGGACCCGCAAGCGGGAGCACCTCACCGTCGTTCTTGAGCACCACGAGCGATTGCTCCGCAATCTCCCGGGCAAGCGTCACCAGCGCGGGCGAGCGCAGTTCCACGGCCACTTCAGTCTTGGGCACCGGCGGCACCGCGCGGCCTGCCTCCAGAAGACCGAGGCGCTCCTTGAGTCGCAGGACGCGGAGGACGGAGGCATCAACGAGCGCTTCCGCGACAACCCCGGACCGCACAAGGGCGGGCAGATGGTGCCGGAAATGGTCCGGCGTCGGCATCTCGACGTCGAGACCCGCCAGCTTCGCGCGGGTGGTGACATCACGGGCGTCGCGGCACACCTTGTAGAAAAAGGCGTACTGGTGACCCAGGCTGAAGAAGTCCGTAACCGCCAAGCCGTCCCAGCCCCACTTTTCCCGCAGCAGGGTCGTCATCAGTTCGCGGTTGAACACGCAGGGCACGCCATCAATGTCGTGGTAGCCCATCATGAGGGCCGCAAGGCCTCCTTCGCGGATGGCGGCTTCGAACGGGAACGTGAAATTGTCGTGGAAGTCGCGTGGAGTAACGTGGCAGGTGGCGAAGTTGTGGCCACCCTCGCACGCGGAATAACCGGCGAAGTGCTTGCCGATCGCCGCCACGCCGTCTCGCAGGTCTGTCCCCCGAAGGCCCCGCGTATAGGCAATGCCAAAGGCGGCGGCGAGCACGGGGTCCTCACCAAAAGTTTCCTCGCAACGCCCCCACCGCGGCTCACGGGCAAGGTCAAGCACCGGCGAAAGCACCTGGGTGACCCCGAGTGCCCGGAAACGTTTGCGCTCCCCGGCGGCCCATTCCTCGATCAGCGCGGGGTTCCACGTCTGGGACTGGTTGTGGGCCTGGGGGAACACCGTTGCTCCCGGCGCGATCACACCGCAGATGGACTCATCAAGCATGATCGCGGGAACGCCCCCGGGAGCATGCCCTCGAAGAAAATCTTGGGCTTGGCGCAGGCTGTCCACGGCCTCGTCAGAGGACATCTCGCCGTCATCCTGCAGGCAGATGACCCAGCCGATCCCGTGGGCAAGGGCGGCCTCGGCCTTGGCGGGCGAAAAGCGGCGAAACTCGGTAAGCGAACGCAGGAACACGCAGGAGAGCTGCGCAACTTTCTGCTCAAGTGTGAGGGAACGAAGCAGGGATTCGGGTGTCATCGGGCCAAGGGGTTGCGCGCCATCTGAAGGGATAGGAAGCACGCGTGCAAAGGGTGAGTCAGGATTCCCTTTCCGCTTACGTTTTTTTCGTAAAACGGGGCAGGGGAAACGGCCTGTCAACTTAGCGATTACCTGACCGTAAGGCAGGCTTTTCTTGCTCGAAACGTTGAAGGGTAGACTTGGAGCACAGTCGGTTAGTTCTCGCACCTGTCAGATATCCCTTCACCCGCGCCGACGCGAGGATGGGGACGTCCACGCTCGCCGCAGCGTTGGGGCACGCGACAACTTGACATAAAACTGCCCTACACCCTGCCTGCATGGAAAAAGCCCTCTCCCTGCGCGCACCAGGCCCGTGGGGTCGGACAGGCGTCTGGCCTCATACCCAAAACCCGAACCTATAGCGTCCGCAGGTTTGGCCGATGGATGGGGCATGGACCCACCGGGCGCCGCCAGGCCCCCGGGGTGCCCTCGGCGTTCGTGCGCCGCAATACAGCCGTTTTTCTTGCATGAGCACAACCTGTGAACCACATTCCCTGTCAGTAACCAGCCAAACGGCGCCCACCGCCGCGCCAGCCGGCTCTCCCGTGGTTCCACCCTGTGGCGCGCCAGATGCCCAGGACCTCGCCCTCACCCGCGCCCCACGCAGCCCAAGCGCCACCGCGCGCAACCCACTTTCAGCCGTGAGCGAAAACCCGACTACCGCCACCGGCCCCGACGCCAGCGAACCTTTCGTAAGCGACGCCGCACGCGCCGAAATCAACGCCCGGCTCTCGCCGGACGAGAAGCTCAACCTCTACCGCCAGATGGTGCGCATCCGGCGCTTTGAGGAACGCTCGGTCCGCGTGTACCAACAGGGCAAGATCGGCGGCTTCCTGCATCTCTACATTGGCCAGGAGTCCATCGCCGTGGGCACCATTTCGCTCCTCGGTGCGGACGACCACGTGATCACCGCCTACCGCGACCACGGCCACGCCCTCGCCGTCGGGATGGGCATGAACGACTGCATGGCCGAGCTCACGGGCAAAGTCACCGGTTGCTCCAAAGGCAAAGGCGGCTCCATGCACTTTTTCGCGCCCGACAAGAATTACTGGGGCGGGCACGGTATCGTCGGCGGCCAGACGCCCCTCGGCGCAGGCATCGCGTTTGCGCTGAAATACCAGGGGAAGAAAGGCTGCTGCCTGTGCTACATGGGTGACGGTGCCGTGAACCAGGGGGCCGTCCACGAGGCCATGAACCTGGCGGCGCTGTGGAAACTGCCCGTCATTTTCATAATCGAGAACAACGGTTACTCTATGGGCACCAGCCAGGCCCGCTCCTCGGCGTACACCGACAGCCTCGCCCGCCGCGCGGAAGCTTATGCCATGGACTGGGCCGTGGTGAACGGGTCCTCCGTTTACGAGGTCCGCGCCAAGACCTACGAGGCCATCCTCCGCGCCCACCGGGACTCCACCCCCACGGTCCTCGAAATCTTTACGTACCGTTATCGCGGCCACTCCATGTCCGACCCGGACAAGACGTACCGGAGCAAGGACGAGATCCAGGATTACCGCGAAAACCGCGACCCGATCACGCTCTTCCGCCGCCAGCTCAAGGACGAAGGCGTGCTGACGGATGAGCTTGCGGAGCAGATCGACAAGCAGGCCCGCGACGAGGCCGACGAAGCCGCCCGCTTTGCCGACGCCAGCCCGTTCCCCGCTCCCGAAGCCATCCTTCAGGACATTTACTGGGAACAGGACAACCCCGGCAAAAACGTCCCCAACCACGGACGCATCATTTTCGGGGACTGAGGCCCGCCGCACCCCGGCGCCGCCACAAACCGGCGCCCCCTCTACACGCTCGCGAAGCCGAGCATGCGGTAGACCTGGACGAGCGCGTCGCAGGCGCGCCGCACGCACTTCATCAGCTTGTCCTCGGTCATCTTCGCGTTCTTCATGACCTCGCTGTCGCCGTCATACCGCCAGCCGTCGAGGCGGCTGTTCGTGTTGATCTGTTCCACCGACCAGCAGGCCAGGTAGAGCATGCACGTGATGCGCCGGTAGGCTTCGTTGCCCATCGGGTAGAACTGGTGGTGCACCGGCGAGTAGATCTTCGCCGGGAACTTCCACAGCTTCAGAAGCGCTGCGCCCGCGTGCGCCCAGTTCACTTCCAGCGCCTCTTTGCGCAACTGCTCCACCGTGATCGGGGGCTTTGGCATCGCGGCGAGTTCGAGGCACCGGTTCATGTAGTAATTGTTCACCACCACCTGACCGATCCCGTGCAACAACCCCATTGTGTAGGCTTCGCCCTGATCCTCGCCCGTAAGCCGCGCCATCTCCTCGCACAGGATCGCGGCGGTGACCGAGTTCTTCCACAGGTCTCCCTGCGCCAGGTTGTAAAGCTGCACGTCCTGCCCGAGCAACTGACGCGACGTGATCAGGCTGACCAGCTTGTAGATCTCGCGCTGGCCGATGCGCTGCACCGAATCCTCCAGCGAGCGGCTCAACGTCGAAAACCCGAAATACGCGCTGTTGCTGAGCCGGATGACCTGCGCCGTCAACGAAGCGTCCACCATGATCAGCCGCACGATCTGGTCCACGCCCGAGTTCTCGTCACGCAAAAGCTTCAATAGCTTGAGCATGATCTGCGGCGCGGGCGGCAGCGTCTGCGTGTTGCTGATGATCAGCTCGATCTCCATGGAGGGGGAGTCAGATCCGGCGGGGGAGAGTCATTTTCGGAAACGCTACCCCGCCCGGGGCGCGGTGATAAGCGTTTCTCAGGGAACATTAGAATAACCGCGATAAAGCTTAGATCAAACGGAATAATATGCAAATAAGGCCAAATCAAAGGGCCTAACGCCTCTATACTAGACTCCGCGGCAGCCAGGCTTAATGACTCCGCAATGTTTTCATAAATTCATTACAAGATTGTGACAGTGTTCTCCATTGCCGGGCTATCCAAACACTCCGCCCTGTCGGTGAATTCGGGAACCACGGCCCTGAGCGTGTGGGCTTGACATCCCCGACGCCCCTCGGACCCTTGTCCCCATCATGAATCTGGTCTGCCTCGACCTCGAGGGCGTCCTCACACCCGAAATCTGGATTTCTGTCGCAGAGAAAACCGGCATCCCCGAGCTTCGCCGCACGACACGGGACGAGCCAGACTACGACAAGCTGATGCATTACCGGCTCGATATCCTTGAGCGCCACCGCATCACCCTCCCCCTTATCCAGGAAGTCATCGGCTCCCTGCACCCGCTCCCCGGCGCCCTCGATTTCATGGCGTGGCTGCGCAGCCACGTGCCCGTCATCATCCTTTCCGACACGTTCGCGCAGTTCGCCAGCCCGCTGATGAAGCAGCTCGGCAACCCCGCGCTCTTTTGCCACGAGCTCGTCGTCGAGCACGGCACCGGCCGCATCACCGGCTACAAGCTCCGCCAGAACGACCAGAAGCGCGCGTCCGTGAACGCCCTGCGCAGCCTGAACTTTGACGTCATTGCCGCCGGGGACTCCTACAACGACCTGTCCATGCTCCAGGCCGCAAACCACGGCATCCTCTTCCGCCCGCCCGAAAAGCTTGCCGCGGATTTCGCCCACTTCCCGCGCACGGAGACGCACGACCAGCTCCGCGCCGCAATCCAGAACATCATGGACGGCGCGACCGTCGCCGCCCGCTGACCCTTTGCCGGCGCGCCTGAATCCTTCGGACGCCCCGGCCTCCCTGTTCTTAAACCTGCGGCGTTCAAGCCCACCTCGCCACCGCCGCAAAGCACCATTCCTTCGCACGCCATGAAGCGCACCGCAGCCCGCAAGCCCGCCCCTGAATCCACGCGCCCCGCCACCAAGGCCGCGCCCAAGGCGCCTGCCGCTAAAAAGCCTGCGAAGAAAGAGGCCCCGAAGGCGAAGAAGCCCGCAGCCGCCGAGACCGGCCGCTACGCGGGCCGCGGTGTGTCCGCGAGCAAGAAGGAAGTCCACGCCGCGGTGGATCGCCTCGACCCCGGACTCTTCCCCGGTGCGTTTTGCAAGATCACGCGGGACTTTCTTACGGGCGACCCCCGCCGCTGCGCGGTCATCCACTCCGACGGCGCCGGCACGAAGTCCATCGTCGCCTACCTGGAATACCGGGAAACCGGCGATGCGTCCGTCTTCCGCGGGATCTCGCAGGACAGCATCGTCATGAACCTTGACGACCTCCTCTGCATTGGGGCCGTCGAGCGTATCCTCCTTTCGAATACGATCAACCGCAACGCCCGCAACGTCCCAGGCCCCGCACTCGCCGAACTCATCAACGGCGCGGAGTCCTTCATCGAGCGCCTCCAGTCCCTCGGCGTTGACATCCACAGCGGCGGCGGCGAAACCGCCGATACGGGCGACCTCACCGGCACGGTCGTCGTCGATTCCTGCGCAGTCGCCGTCCTCGACCGCGACGCCGTCATCACCGGCGATGCCATCACGCCCGGCCTCGCGATCGTCGGCATGGCCTCCGCGGGCCGCGCGACGTACGAGGACACCGAGAACTCCGGCATCGGCAGCAACGGGCTCACCAGCGCGCGCCACGACCTGCTTTCGCCCTACTACCGCAAATACACGGAAGCCTACGACCCGCAGACCCCGACAGACCTCGTGTACTGCGGCCCCTACAAGCTTGAGGACCGCCTGCCCGAGTCTTTCCTCACCGTCGGCGAAGCCATCCTGAGCCCCACGCGCACCTACGCGCCTGTCGTGCTCACGCTCCTGCGCGACTTCCCCGGCATGGTGCGCGGCCTCGTCCACTGCTCCGGCGGTGGCCAGACCAAGTGCATCCGCTTTGGCCGCCACGTGCATTTCATCAAGGACAATCTTTTCACGCCTCCTCCCATTTTCTCCGCCATCCAGGACGCCAGCGGCACGACGCCGGAGGAAATGCACCGCGTGTACAACATGGGCCACCGCATGGAGGTGTACTGCCTGCCCTCCGACGCCCCCACCGTCATCGCCGTCGCCAAGAACTACGGCATCGACGCCCGCCAGATCGGCCGCACGGAAAAGTCCCGCGAGCGCTCCGGCAAGAACCACATCACGCTCACGCCCGCAAACGGCGGACCCACGCTCACCTACGCGCAGAAGTAGGCCTGCGGCGCATGACCGCCCCCGTCCACTGGACAAGCCCACACGGCACGCCGCTTCCCGTGCCAGGACGCGGGCGCACGCTCGTGATGGCCATCCTCAACCTCACGCCCGATTCCTTTTCTGACGGCGGCCGGCTCAGCACCGTTGAGGCCGCGGTCGCGCAGGCGGAAAAACTCCGGGCCGAAGGCGCCGACATCCTGGACCTCGGCGGCGAATCCACCCGCCCCGGCGCAGCCCCCGTTTCCGCACAGGAAGAGGACGCCCGCGTCCTCCCCGTCCTCCGCGCCCTGCGCCGCGCCCACCCGGACCTCCCCCTTTCCATCGACACCTACAAGGCCACCGTCGCCGAAGCCGCCATCGAGGCGGGCGCCGACATCATCAATGACGTGTGGGGCCTGAAGCACGGCCTTTCCCCCGAAGACCTCAAGACCTGGAACGCCCTCGCCTCCCGCGCAGAAACCCAGCCCCTCCCAAAGCCGACCGGCGGCGCGTACCGAGGAACCGGATACGCAAAGAAACACGAAAGCCCGGCTGACGACACGCCACCCCCGTTCGACCCTGCCGCTGCTGGGGCGGAGCTCGCCCGCCTGCACGCCGCGCTGGAAGACCCCCGCGCCGGCGCCCATGCTCCCGCCGCCCGGCTCAGCCCATCGCCCCTGGCGGCGGTTGCCGCGCGCCTGCGCTGCCCAGTGATCGCGATGCACAACCGCCCCGCGCCCGATTACAGCGACTTTTGGCCCGACCTGCTCCGAGACCTCCGTGCCACCCTCGCCCTCGCAGCGGCGGCCGGCATACCGGCGCACCAGCTCTGGCTCGACCCTGGTTTCGGCTTTGGCAAAACACCGGCGCACAACCTCGAAGTCCTGCGCCGCCTCCGCCGCCTGTGCGCACTCGGCTTCCCCGTGCTCCTCGGCACCTCCCGCAAGAGCACGCTCGGGAAGGTCCTCGGCAACCGCCCCGTTGACGGCCGCCTCGCCGCAACCGCCGCCACCTGCGTCTGGGGCATTGCTGAAGGCGCCGCCATGCTCCGCGTCCACGACGTTGCCCCCCTGCTCGACCACATCAGGACCGCCGACGCCCTCCAGTCCGGCCTCTCCTGGCACGAGTAGCGCGGTTCTACTTCAGGCTGTCGCACAAAGCGGCCTGACATTTCCCTCCGCGCCGAAGCGAGGATGGGTCGTTCACGCTCACCGCGGCGTCGGCGCGCACGCGACAACTTAAAGGAGAAGTGTTGTAGCGCTCCGCCTCCCGTGCGGGAACAGCCGTTGAGTTTCCCTCCTTCGTCCGCGCCGACGCCACGGTAGGGCGTAAAAACAAAACCGCCCCCGCGTCGGGTGACGCGGAGGCGGTGCCGTTGTATGTGCCGTTGTAGATAACCGTTCTGGTGCGACCGGCGCTGCCGCTTATAACCGCGCGCTTCGAGCGCTCCGGAATTCAAGAAACACTTAGGCTGCCTGGCGCAGCGAATAGCTCGCTTGCAGGACCGGCCGCTTCGCCACGCGGTCCGCAAGCTCGTGCAGCGGGACGTCCGGCATGTCCAGGTTCGCCCGCGAGAGCTGCTGGCAATCGTGCACGCGCTGCGCAAGCCGCGCCGCATCGGAGTCCGCCGCCAGCTTCATGCGCCGCCCGTCCGTTGTGACGAGCGAGTACGAATCGCCCTCCTTTTGCAGGGATACGCCTTGCCCCGGCGGTGTCAGCGCCATGAAGCCCTGCACATCCGGGCACGTCAGGAGGTCGTCCTGCAGTTTCAGTAAGTGTCCGCTCAAATCCAGACCGTCGTTCAGGTCGTTCGCCCGCGTATAGGCCGCGAGCTCAGAAGTCTCCTTGGGCGCCGCCGCCGCGTGCGGGGCCTGCGCCGCCATCACCTTGTCAAAAGCCTGCACACCCGCCGTTGCCTGGGGTGCCTGCGCCGGAGCCGCCTGCGCGGGCGCTCCGAGGCCCTCCATCATCTTGCTGCCAATGCCCATCAGGGGCATCAAAAGAAGCGGGTTCATAAAAAGTCCTGGTAAGAGAGAGAAAGACCGCGGCCCTCGGGCACTTTGCGCCTGGGCGGCAGAAACCTCCACGGTCCGGCACTTCTTGCCGCCGCATCACTGTCCGCTCCCTTCAAAGCAGAACCGGTGCCAACTCCGAAAGCGCCCAAGCACCCCGCCTTCCGCGCCCGAAACGCCGCCTCCGAGCCCGCAACCGCAAAAAGCCGGAGGCAGCCCCCCCACCGCGGCGGTGGGCGCGCGGCCGCGCAGGGGTTCGGGTTCGGGGTTGCCTCCGGGCGTGCGACCCTTAGGTTTTGCGCCAATCTATGGCGAAGCAGAAGACGGCGATCACCCCCACGCGGGAAGAAGACTATCCGGAATGGTACCAGCAGGTCGTCAAAGCGGCGGACCTCGCGGAAAACAGCCCCGTGCGCGGCTGCATGGTTATCAAGCCCTGGGGCTATGCGCTCTGGGAAAACATCCAGCGCGTGCTGGACCGCAAGTTCAAGGACACGGGCCACAAGAACGCCTACTTCCCCCTCTTCATCCCGATGAGCTTCCTGGAAAAGGAAGCCGCCCACGTCGAGGGCTTCGCAAAGGAATGTGCCGTCGTCACCCACTCCCGCCTCCAGGCCGGCCCGGACGGCAAGCTCGTCCCCGCCTCGCCCCTTGAGGAACCCCTGATCGTCCGCCCGACCTCCGAGACGATCATCGGCGAAATGTTCGCGCACTGGGTGGAAAGCTACCGCGACCTCCCGCTCCTGATCAACCAGTGGGCGAACGTCGTCCGCTGGGAAATGCGTACGCGCCTGTTCCTGCGCACCGCCGAATTCCTCTGGCAGGAAGGCCACACCGCCCACGCCACCAAAGAGGAAGCACTGGAAGAGACCCGCCGCATGCTTGATGTGTACGTCGACTTCGCGGAAAAGTGGATGGCCATGCCCGTCATCCCCGGCGAAAAGACCGCTGGCGAGCGCTTCCCCGGCGCGGTGAACACCTTCTCCATCGAGGCCATGATGCAGGACCGCAAGGCCCTCCAGGCCGGCACCTCCCACTTCCTCGGCCAGAACTTTGCCAAGGCCGCGAACATCCAGTTCCTCAGCGAAAAAGGTGAACGCGAGCACGCCTGGACCACCTCCTGGGGCGTCTCCACCCGCCTCATCGGCGGCATGATCATGAGCCACGCCGACGACGACGGCCTCGTGCTGCCCCCGCGCCTCGCGCCCGCCCATGTCGTCATTCTCCCCGTCATCCACAAAGAAGAGACGCGCGCGCAAGTCCTCGAATACTGCGAACGCCTCAAGAAAGAGCTCTCCTCCGTCGCCTTCGCAGGCCGCGCCGTCGAAGTCGAAATGGACACCCGGGACATCCGGGGCGGCGACAAGCTCTGGGGCTGGATCAAGAAAGGCATCCCCCTCTGGGTCGAAGTCGGCCCCCGCGACATCGCCAACGACTCCGTTTTCGTCGGCCGCCGCGATACGCGCGAAAAGACCCCGCGCCCCCGTGCGGAGTTTGTCGCGAACATCGCCAACCTCCTCCAGGACATCCAGGACAACCTCTTCGCCCGCGCCAAAGCCTTCCGCGACGCCAACACCGTCCGCATCGACACCAAGGACGACTTCTACGCGTACTTCACACCCAAGAACGCCGATAAGCCGGAAATCCACGGTGGCTTCGCGCTCTGCCACTGGAACGGCTCGGCCGCGGTCGAGGAACAGGTGCGCAACGACCTCAAAGTCACCATTCGCTGCATACCCAACGACGCCGAAGCCGAACCCGGCCGCTGCGTCATCACCGGCGAGCCCTCCGCCCGCCGCGTCGTGTTCGCGAAGTCGTACTAAGAGACGCCAGCCACGCCGGAGCGCTCCCCCCTCCGGACAAAAAGCCGCCCGGCCCACCGCGCCGAGCGGCTTTTTTTGGCCCCGCAGGCGCACCACGACCCTCACCAATGCCTTCGCTTTCCGGACTTTAGGCCTCTCCATAGTCCGCAAAAAAAATCAAGGCCCCTCTACTTTTTTATTGGTATCAGAATGCCCAGATTGCTACGCTCGGGCATCTCCCGGCTTAATTTACCCCCTCCGATCAAAGCTGGAAGCCTATCTCCCTATGGGCCAATCGACATATGGGTTACAGCCACAGGAGGGCGGAGGCGAGGTAGAGG
>CAZQIE010000061.1:8853-18415 GCA_964593675.1 uncultured Opitutales bacterium | reverse complement strand
CTACCTCGCCTCCGCCCTCCTGTGGCTGTAACCCATATGTCGATTGGCCCTAAAGGAACACGAAACGTGCACCGCAAACGGGATGCCCCGGCAGCCCGCCACCTCCGCCGTGTTACTGACGCTCAAGGATGTGGTGCACGGTCTTCACGCGACGCACACGCACAACCTTCCCTTCCGCACGGAACCGCTCGCTCAGGAACTCCTTCATCTTCGCGGAAGCTTCCGCATCCGTAGCGCCTTGCACGAGCTGACGGAACTGCGGCGAATACTGGTAGAACGCCTCGCCGTCTTCCCACGACAGGCACTCCGCAACGTCCACCTCACGGTCCAGCGAACGCACGTACGGCTTGGCGAGCATCTGCTCGATGACCTCCATCGTCTCGCGCCGCTTGATGGGCTTGCACAGGCAATCATTCACGCCGCTGCGCAAAGCCTCAGAAAACAACACTTTGTCCAGCGAAGCCGAAATCAGGATGACGGGAATGTCCTTGTACTGCGGAAGCGCCCGCGCACGCTGCACAAACTGCAAGCCATCCCCAACCGGCAGAAGATAATCCACAAGCAAGAGATCGAACTGCTCCTTCTGGATGACTTCAAGGGCTTCCTCTATGGAGGACACGCCGCGCAGGGCGTACTTCTTGTCCAGAATGTACTCCATGTGCCGGATGGCAAAGTTGCTGTCGTCCAGAAGGATGATCTTCTTCATTGGGGGAAAGGCGGACGGGGTACGCGAGCGGGACGACGCTAGTAGAATGCCACGCTATGTTCAATGGTTGTTTTTAGGGGTGCAAAAAAAGGCCAAAAGCCCTTGAACGCGGACCCACTCCCCGGCTCACCGCCGCCCGTCCGGCCTTACGGAATCACGGTGCCCGCGGTCCGGCACAGCAGGCAAACCGCCTGGGCGGCAATACCTTCGCGCCGGCCGATCGCCCCCAGCTTCTCATTGGTCGTCACCTTGATGCCCACTTCCCCCGGCGTCACGCCAAGCGATGCCGCGAGCACCTTCTTCATCTGCGGCAGGTGCGGCGCCAGCTTCGGCGCCTCCGCGACGATCGCGGTGTCGATATTCACCACCGAAAACCCGAGGCTGCGGACCTCCGCCACGGCGCGCATGACGATTTCCTGCGAGTTCATGTTCTTGCACCGCGGGTCGGTGTTCGGGAAAAAGTGGCCGATATCGGGCAGCCCGCCTGCACCCAGGATCGCATCTGCGATGGCGTGCGAGAGGCAGTCGGCATCCGAATGCCCGTCCAGGCCGTGGTCATGCGGGATCGAAACGCCACCAAGGACCAGGGGGCGTCCGGGGACGAGACGGTGGATGTCGTAGCCGATGCCGATTCGGAAAGTGTTTTGCATTGGGAATGGGATTGGCGCGGCGTGGCCCGCGGGATGCGCTTTTCATAACGCCCCCGCACCGCAGAGCCAGCCCAATTTTTACACACGCAAAACCCGCGCACCCGCCTCCCCACCCCTTGCACCCCAGCAGAATCGGCCCACGCCGTGCGCGAAAGCCCGCGTAGAGCGTAGCGCCCCCCCCTTGTGCGTGGTTAGGTACGGCAGGCACCGCCGTCGCTCGCCTCGGCTTGCGCGGCAAAGTATTCCACCGCTGCCACGAACGCCTTGCGGTTGTCCACGTGCAGGTTATGCCCGGCATTGCGAATGGTCATCAAGGCGAACCTCGGGAAGTGCATAGCCATTGCCAGCCGGTCATCCTCGCGGATGAAATCCGACGTCTCGCCCCTCAGGAACAACGTTGAACCTGAAAACCGGTCCGTCGGTAACAAAGGAGATTTCGCCAGTGCCGGGAGCGCCGCCGTAATCGCGGGCAAGTTTATCTGCCAGCGGAAACCCTCATCAGCCTCACGCACCAGGTTTGTGAGCAAAAACCGCCGGAACGCGAAATCCGGAACCGCCTTCTGAATCGCCATTTCCGCCTCCGCGCGCGTTTCGAGTCCGGCGAGGTCCAGGCTGTTCAGCGCCCCGAACGCCCCCCGGTGGTGCGGGGCGTACTCTCGCGGCGCGATGTCCGCCACAATCAGTCCCGAGACCCTTGCGGGGCGCCGGCACGCGTACAGCATTGCCACCTTCCCCCCAAGGCTGTGACCCAGCACGGTTGCACAATCGAGTTCGTGGCGCTGAAGCCACAATTCCACGTCATCAGCCATGACCTCAAACGTCATAGCCTCGTCGTGCGGGGAATCCCCGTGATTGCGCAAGTCGAGGGCAAAAACCTCAAAACTGCGCGTCAGATCACGGGCAACAGTGGTCCAGTTTCTGGAGGAGCCCAAGAGACCATGGAGGATGATGAGAGGCGGCTTTCCCTCGCCCCCAAAATAGCGGTATGACAAATCGACAGCTTTCACGGCAAACGGCGGGGGTTCAGATCGTCCGGCCCCGGATACACTAAACCGGTGGCCCCTGACAGGGTGACCCCGTTTGGCTGCAAAATCCAGCCCGCGCAGCCTAAAAGGGGGATCTCCCTGTAAAATTCAGGAAGAATCGTCCGAGAGAAAAAGGGAATGCTCCGGTTCCCCCATGCGGAAAAATCGCCTTGCCCACGTTTGGCAAGCCCGTGCCTGAAATCAGCAGGTTCCTTTCTTGAACAAATTAGGTAATAAAATTTGACTTAAGCAATTTTTGGGGAATCCCTTAGATGAGATGCCGCCACAGCCGACAGACACCGATTCGCGCCCTGACGTAGCGGTTATTGATTACGGGATGGGTAACCTCCGTAGCGTGCTCAAGGCCTTTGAGGCCGCAGCAGGTCGCGCAAGACTGGTCACCCGCCCTTCCGAGATCGGAAGCGCGGAGGCGTTGGTTTTCCCCGGCCAAGGAGCCATCGTGGACACGATGCGCCTGCTCAAGGATACGGGCTTTGACGTGGCTATCCGCACCTGGATCGCAGAGGACCGCCCCTTCTTCGGCATCTGCCTTGGCCTACAGGCCCTTTTTGAGCATTCTGAGGAAGGCGACACCCCCGGCCTCGGCGTTTTCCCCGGTCGTGTAAAGCGCTTCCGCCTGGACAGCTCGTACAAGGTCCCCCACATGGGCTGGAATAACGTCCATTTTGCACACGCCCAGCATCCCCTCCTCGAGGGGCTTTCCCCCGAAGAATTTTTCTATTTCGTACACAGCTACCACGTCGAGACACCCCTTGAGGACTTGGCGTGGGGCCGCACCGACTACGGCTACCCGTTTGTCAGCGCCGTCAAGCGGGGCCGTTGCATAGCAACGCAGTTCCATCCTGAAAAGAGTCAGTCGAAAGGATTGCGAATGTACGCTAACTTCCTGCGTTGGATCCGGCAGGAAGAAAACTAGCGGCCAATAACCCCATACGACTTACACCCATGCAAGAGGAAGCCCTGGTTCGAATCGGTAACGAAAGCTATAACTTTCCGATCATAGTCGGGACGGAAAATGAGCGGGCCATAGACACCCGCAAGCTGCGAGAACGCACCGGGCATATCACGTTCGACGACGGTTATGGCAACACGGGCTCCTGCGAAAGCGCCATCACCTTCATCGACGGCGAAAAAGGCATCCTGCGCTACCGCGGCTACCCGATTGAGCAGCTCGCCGAAGCCTCGAACTTCATCGAGACCGCCTACCTCATCATCTACGGCGAACTGCCCACCCGCCGCCAGATGGCCGACTTCTCCGCCGACGTGCTGCGTAACGCCAGCATCCACGAGGGCATGAAGCACATCTTCGAAGGCTTCCCGGCAACCTCGCACCCCATGGCGATCCTGTCGGCCCTCCTGAACTCCCTCGGCTGCTACTACCCGGACCTCGCCAGCAACGACCGCGAGAAAGACCTCCATTCCTTTGACGAAGCCGCCGCCCTCCTGCTCTCCAAGGTGCGCACGATTGCGGCCATGTCCTACCGCATGAAACAGGGGCTGCCCTTCGTCTACCCGCGCAAGGACCTCGGCTACAGCCAGAACTTCCTGCACATGATGTTCTCGGAGCCGTACCACGAGTACTACCCGCACGACGACGTCACCCGCGCCCTCGACCTCATCTTCGTCCTCCACGCCGACCACGAGCAGAACTGCTCCACCTCCACCGTGCGCATGGTCGCCAGCGGCGGCGCAAACCTCTTTGCAAGCGTGTCCGCGGGCGTATCCGCGCTCTGGGGCCCCCTGCACGGCGGCGCCAACATGGCCGTTATCAAAATGCTGACGGACATCCACCGCGCCGGCGACGACGGCTCCCGTTTCATCGAAGCCGCCAAGACGGGCAAAGCGCGTCTCATGGGCTTCGGGCACCGCGTCTATAAGAATTACGACCCGCGCGCCAAGATCCTCCACGCCGCGTGCGAGAAGGTACTGGCCGCCCTCGGACGGGAAGACCCGCTGCTCGACATCGCCCGCCTGCTCGAGCAAAAGGCGCTCTCCGATCCCTACTTTATCGAGCGCAAGCTCTACCCGAACGTCGATTTCTACAGCGGCCTGATCCTCCGCGCCATCGGACTGCCCCTCGACATGTTCACCGTCATGTTCGCCATCGGCCGCATGCCCGGCTGGCTCGCGAACTGGCGGGAAGTGGCCACCCAGTCCAAGGGCCGCATCTACCGCCCGCGCCAGGTTTACGTCGGCCCGACGCTGCGCAAGTATGTTCGCATGAAGGACCGCGAAGGCACCGGCACCACCACCCATCCCGACTCGGACTCCGAAGGGCATGGCGCCGCAGAGAACGCGGCCGCGCGCGCCTAAAGCGGAACCTTATCGCTTCCTCAGGCGGCGAGCCCACAGGGCTCGCCGCTTTTTTTTCCCGCTGCACGCCCTGCAAATTGCGCACGCGCAAAACCGTGCTCGTGCGGTTTGCAGGCAGCCGGGGGGATCCACGACGCCCCCTTCAGGGGCCGCCCCTGCGCAGGCGTCAGCCGCACAGAACTGGCACGCCGGACGCATAGGGAAAGCATGAAGACGAACCCGTTTTTTCGTGTGACAGCGGCGCTGCTGGCGCTGCTGTTGCTGGCAATTTCGGCGGGCTGCAATACCGCCAAAGGGTTTGGCGAGGACGTCGAACGCGGCGGTGAAGCCGTCCAGGACGCCGCGGACTAACTTAAACCGGAGACTACAAACAATGTTTGGCCGAAAAGAATCAACCGCCACCCGCGCCGCCCGCACCTTCCGGCACGTCGGGTCCTACGTCGGAGACCAAAGCCACCGTGGCATGTCAGCCGTCCGGAACTGCGCAAGCCGCCTCGGCTCGCAATTCTCGACGGGCGTGGACTACACGCGTGACCATGTCTCGACCCACCCCTTGCAGGCCGTCGGCATCGCCCTGGGACTGGGCCTGCTCCTGGGCTACCTGCTTCGCGGGTCAGGCTCAGAAGACTAAGCACGCGCCGAGCCCTTGCAGGGTCGGCAGTGCCCGCGTCGTTCGCGCCGGAGCCTGCCGGCTCTTGCCCTACTCCTCAAGAGCTTCCAGAACCGCGACGCCCACCTGGTCCGCAACGAGCCGACCAGCAAGCGTGAGCCTCACCCGCGCTCCGGCCCGCTCCAGCAGCCCCTCCTCCGCCAGCCGTCCCCACAGCGGGAGGTTACGTACGCTCATGCCCGATGGGAAGCGAGCCTCAAGCTCGTCCAAATCGACACCGGCTGTCATCCGCAGGCCAAACACGAGGGCGTCTGCCAAAAGTGTCTCAGGCGAGAGCGTTACCACGTCCACGCGCTCCGGCACACCCGCCTCAACCGAGGCCAGCCAGCGCCTAAGGTCCGGCGGATTGGCGAAGCGGCGCCCGCGCCATTGCGATGCCGCCGACGGCCCGAAGCCCAGCCACTCGCCCATCCGCCATGTATTGACGTTGTGGATACATTCCCGGCCCGGCCGGGCGAAATTCGAGATCTCGTATTGTGCGAAACCGGCAGCCTCCAGCGCCGCCCACGTGTCCTCATACAGCCGCGCGTCGCGCTCGATGTCCCGGCTCACCTTGCCTTCGGACAGCTTGATGAACAGGGCCGTGTCCTCCTCAAACGTCAGGCAATACGTGGAGATGTGCTCCGGCGCGAGCCGTACGGCGTCCTCCATGTCCGCCCGCCACGAGGCAAGGTCCTGCCCCGGAACCCCGAAGATGAGGTCAACGTTCACGTTCCCGCAACCTTCCGCCCTCAGGACTTCATACGCCTTGAGCCCGACCGCGGGTGAATGTTGACGTCCCAGCCGCTCCAGAAGGTCCGGCTGGAAACTCTGCAAGCCAAGCGAAAACCGCGTGACGCCCAGCCCCCGGAGCGCGCGCACCTTGTCCGCCTTAACCGTCGATGGCGCCAGCTCCACCGTCCACTCCACGGGAGGCTCCGGCAGGTGGCGCAGCAGCGCCCGCCCAAGCCGCTCCAGATCCCGCGCCGGCAGGAGCCCCGGCGTCCCGCCGCCCCAAAAAACCGTGGCCGGCTTCGCCCCCCCCCACTCCGCCAGCTCGAATTCCCGCTCCATCGCCGCAAGATACCGGTCGATGTCCCCGCGCTTCGGCTTTTCCTGATAAAACGCGCAGAAATCACACGTCGTGGCGCAGAACGGCACGTGGCAGTAGACGCCCGGCTGGGGCTCCAAGGTTCGCGCTTTTGCTTGCAGATGCATGTTTGGCTGGGTAATCCTCGCTTCCGCCTGGTGGCGGCGGCTGCAGGTGGTTCGCCGCAGCAGTTGATTTTCAAGGCAATAAACAGCCCTCCATGAAAGCCAAGTTTATCACGTCGGTCATGGCCCTCGCGGCGCTCCTTTTCACGGGTTGCGCAAGCACCATCACCAACCTCACGCCCAAGAACGTCCCGCAAAACCCGTCGGGAATCTACACGCTCACGATGAATGCGCGCGTGGTTGAGGGCGACTCCGTCCCCCAGAGCTTCCGGGGCTTCATCGTCATCGACGGCAAGACGTATGAAATGCGCCGCAGCGACTTTGCCAACCTTATCTGGGACTTCGAGTACAAGATGCCCACGGACCGCATCCAGTCGAACTACTACTTCGTCCTGAAGTACAAGGTCGACGTGAACGGCATCCTGCGCGACCGCGAAGTTTACAGCGAAGTTTACAAGCTCGACCTCACCAACCGCTACGTGATCACCATGGAAGCCACCCGTGGCCCCGTGGGCGCGAAGATCGCCGTTGTGGGCCGTGGGTTTGACCCGCATGACCGCGTGGTCTTTGGCGGCGTCGAGGCCGACACCCGTTTCTCCTCCGCCAACGCCCTCACCTTCACGGTTCCCGCCCTGCAGGCCAACGAGAGCTACCCGGTTGAGCTCCGCACCGGCGCCGGCCCCCTCCCCATGGGCATCTTCCGCATCGACCCTGCCCCCATGCAGGTCACCCCCGCCGCGGTTGACGTCGCCTCCGGCGAACGTGCGCTCCTTGTCATCGGCATCGCCTTCCCCGCGCCCGACGCCGGCCTGAAGGTGGAGGTCACCACCAACATCCCCGAAAGCGTGATCATGCCCGAAGTCGTCATTCCCGCCGGTTCCCGCACCGTCAGCGTGCAGATGGAAGGCGGCAGGCCCGGAACCGGCAAGCTCTACATCAAGGCCCCCGGCTTTGACGAAGTGCAGTTGCCCGTCACCGTGCGCGAAGCGGCCCTCAAGTAACCGGCCCCTTCAAACCGCCAAAAAGCCCGTCCCCTGCGGACGGGCTTTTTTGTGCCGGAACCTGGCCCTTGGGCCCCTCTCATGCCCCTCAAGGGCAGGCTCGGACACAGGAATAAAAAGCCTTGGAAAACGCGCGGGCCCCGAAAGAATAAGCCTCTTTTTCATGGCCCCCTCTCGCGGGTCCACCCTCTACGCCGTGCACGAGCCTCCCAAAGACGCTCCACCGCCGCCGCCACCAGGACAGAAGATCCTTGCGATCAAATTCAAGTTCCTGGGCGACGTGGCGATAGCCGTGCCTGTCCTGCGGGCGCTCAAGTCCCACTTCCCCGAAAGCACCCTGCATGTGCTCGTGGCCGACGAAGCCCGCGCCATCGTCGAGCCCCTCGACTGGATAGACAAGGTTTGGGCCCTCCCCCGGCGGCGCGGCCAGATGCAGCTCCGCAAGACCTTGCCCATGCTTCGCGCCTTGCGCGCGGAACGCTTTGACCGCTCCGTCGATTTCGTTGGAAACGACCGCGGCGCCATCCTCAGCCTCACCGCTGGCGCACGACGCCGGCTCGGCCCCGTCGCACCGCTCGGGTTTGCCGGACGCCGCTATTGCTACACCGAGCGCGTCGACGAGCCCGACCCAACACGCCACTGGGCCGTCCGGGACGCCGCCGTCCTCCTGCCCTGGGGCGTCCCCCTCCCCGATTTCTCCAAACCCCTGCTCAAGGCCGCCCCAGCCCTCGCCGGACGCGCCGCTGAAATCCTGCCCGGCCACCCCGTCCTCTTTCACCTCTCCACCAGCCAGGAAAAGAAAGAGTGGCCCCTCCAGCGCTGGGCCGAACTTTACCGCCGTACCCGCGCAACCGGCACCCCCGTCATCTTCTCCTCCGGCCCGTCCCCCCGCGAACAGGCGCTCCTGGACGGCCTGTGCAGCCTCGCCCCCGACGCTCCACGGCTCCCCAAGACCGACACGCTCGCGCTCTTCATGGCCGTCCTCGCCCGCGCCCGCGCCTTCGTCTCGCCGGACACCGCCCCCCTGCACCTCGCTGCCGGCCTCGGCGTGCCCACGGTCGCCCTTTTCGGCCCAACCTCCAGCCACTGCTGGGCACCGCTGGTCCCCAATTGCCACGCCCTGCAAGGCGGCCTGTGCCCCTGCTCCGGCCACTGGCACCGGTGCCCCCGGGCGGACACCTGCATTTCCGCAATCACTGTCGAGCGCGTTTACGCCACGCTCGAACGCGTCCTGGCGGAGGCCCCCGTGCCCGTGCCCCAGAAACCCTGATTTCCTGATGAGCGAAAAGCTTCCCCTGAGCGTCGTCCTGATCGCCCACAACGAGGCGCATAACCTCCCGCGCTGCCTCGACAGCGTCGCGCCCATGGCCAGCGAAATCGTCGCCGTCATCAACGACTGCAAAGACGACACCGCGGGCGTACTCCAACGCTACGGCGCCCGCATCTACGAGCACCCGTGGCATGGCCATCGCGACCAGAAAAACATCGCGCTCGATTACGCAACCCAACCCTGGGTCCTGGCCATTGACGCCGACGAGGAGCTCTCGCCGGAACTCCAGCGCGCAATGCGCACCTTCCTTGAGCGCGACGACCCCGCCTTCGCAGGCGCCTATTTCCCCCGGAAAGTCTGGTTCCTCGGCCGCTGGATCACACACGGCGACTGGTATCCCGACCACAGCCTACGCCTCATACGGCGCGGCAAAGGCCGCTGGGGCGGCAGCCGTGAGCACGACAAGATGATGCTCGACGGCAAAACGCAGCGCCTGGCAGGAGACCTGCACCACTACTCCAACCCCACACTCAACAGCCAGATCGCCAAAATAAATTACTTCTCCGACATCTTCCTTCAACGCCAGCTCGACGCCGGCAAGAAGTTCTCCCTCTCCCACGCCCTGCTGCGGCCACCCTGGCGCTTCCTCCGCGCCTACGTCCTGCGCCGCGGCTTCCTTGACGGCTTCCCCGGCTTTTACGCCGCGTGCATG
>CAZQIE010000061.1:0-8843 GCA_964593675.1 uncultured Opitutales bacterium | reverse complement strand
CTTCGCAACCCTCGTGCGGCACAGCCGCCTGTATGAGTATGAAACCACGCCCATCGTCCGGCAGCAGTTTGCGCCTCGGGATCGTCGTTAACACCTACGAAAATCCCAAGGCCCTCGAACGCATTTTCGACGCCCTTCACCGCGGCTCCCAGCAGCCCGACGAGGTCCTCATCGCCGACGACGGTTCCGGCGCGGCCACCGCAAACCTTGTCCGCGCGTGGTGCGGCTACGCCTACTGGCCGCTCGTACATTGCTGGCAGGAAAAGGCCGGCTACCGCCGCTCCCGCATTCTGAATTCCGCCATCGCCGCAGCCTCCGCCGATTACCTCGTGTTCATGGACGGCGACTGCATCCCCCACCCGCGCTTTGTCGAAGACCACAGGACGCTCGCCGAAGCCGGCACCTTTATCCAAGGCCGCCGCGCTTTCGTTGACGAGTCCTGCGTCGCCGATTTCCTCGCCGGCCGCGCCTCGCTGGGCCAGTTGGCCTGCCGCGGCAAAGTCTCCGGCCTCTTCAAGGCCCTCCGACTCCCCTGGCCCGTCATCCGCCGCGACCAGAACCTCCACGGCATCCTCGGCTGCAATCTCGGCATCTGGCGCGCCGACCTCGCCGCCGTCAACGGCTACGACGAAGGCTATGAAGGCTGGGGCCTTGAAGACTCCGACCTCGCCGCGCGCCTTTACCACCTCGGCCGCACGCGGAAGCTCGTGCACAACCACGCCGTGCTCTTCCACCTGAACCACCCCAAGCTCCCGAGAACACAGTATCAGGACAACAAGGTCAGGCTGGACAGGACGCTTGAGACCAAGGCCACCCGCTGCGACGCCGGCCTGAACCGCCACCTTCCGCAGAAGGTATGATCGACCCGGCGCCCGAAGTCATCACGCTGGACGTCGGCGGCACGCTCATCGACCCCAAGCCTTCTGTTGGCGCGGTATACGCCGAAGTCCTATCCCTCCACGGCATCCACGCGGACATCGCCGAACTCCAGGGCCGCTTCAAGGCCGCCTTCCAGCGCAAGACCGCGCTCCGGCGCACGGACGTCTGCGAGGAGGCCGAACGCGATTTCTGGCGCGAAGTTGTCCACGACGTCATGGGCCACCACGTCCCCCGGGGCCTGTCCTTCGATGCCCTCTTCCACGAAGTCTGGGAAACCTTCGCCCACGCGCGCCGCTGGCAGCCCAAGCCCGGCGCCGCCGAGTGCCTCGCCACCCTCCACGAACGCGGCTGGCCCATCTACATCTTCTCGAACTGGGACTCCCGCCTCCGCCGCGTGCTCGCCGAGTTCGGCTGGGACCGCCACGTGCGCGACGTGTTCATCTCCAGCGAACTCGGTGCGGAAAAACCCCATCCCGAAGCCTTCCGGAAAGTAGAGGCAAAGATCGGGCGCAAGGGCCTTGCGCTCCTCCACGTCGGCGATAGCCTGATCCATGACTACCAAGGCGCACAGGCCGCAGGTTGGCAGGCCCTCCTCATGGACGGCACCTTCTCCCCCAACGCCGGCCCTGAACCGCGCCGCCTCGCCACCCTTCACGAACTCCCGGCCCTCCTGCCTCTACACCCGCCCGGGCCCGCCTCATGAAATTCCGCCGCGACGTCGAAAACCTCATCGCCTGCTTCCGGGGACTCCCGGAAGACCGGTCCGTCGCGACCATGCGCGAGGCCACCCCCATCGACAGCCTCATCGAAACCCTTTTTGAGCAATACCGCATAAACAAGCCGACCGTCGAGCAGGTCATCATGACCCACTGGAAGGAGCTCGTCGGCGAGTTTCACGCGCATCGCTCCATTCCCCAGCGCATCGTCAACGGCAAAACCCTCGTCGTCGCCGTCTCGAACGCCGTCGCCCGCCAGGAACTTCAGTTCCGCCTCAGGGACGTCCTCGCGCGCCTGCGCAAAATCCCCGGATGCAACAGCATCCAGGAAATCGTCCTGCGCGCCGGCTGACCTCACGCCCGGCCCCTCCCCCCTTCCCACCCATGAACACCATCCTGACCGTCTCGCTGGTCCAAATGGCAGTCACGCGTGGCCAGCCCGAGGAAAACCTGCAGCGCGCCGCCCCCCTGATCGCCGACGCCGCGCGCCGGGGCTCGCAAATCGTGTGCATGCCCGAAATGTGGACCACCGGTTTCCCGTGGGATGAGATCGACGGCCTCGCCGACGCGCACGAACACAACTACATCCCCCGCATCGCCGCGCTCGCCAACGAAAACAAAGTCTGGCTCATCGGCAGCGTCCCCGCCAAAGACGAAGCCGGCCAGGCCACAAACACGGCCTTCCTGTTCGCCCCGGATGGCACCGTCGCCGGCTATTACCGGAAGGTTCACCTGTTCAGCCTGATGGGCGAAAACAAGAACCTCGGCGCCGGAGACGCCCCCGGCGTGTTCTCAACCCCCTGGGGCCGCACCGGCGTCGGCATCTGCTACGACCTGCGCTTCCCCGAACTCTTCCGCTCCTGCGCCCTCGCCGGCGCCACCCTCCAGTTCCTTCCCGCCGCCTGGCCCCACCCACGGCTTGAGCACTGGCGCACCCTCATCCGCGCCCGCGCCATCGAAAACCAGCTCTTCTTTTGCGCCTGCAACCAGTGTGGCCAGGAAGACTTCGGCGGCGGAAGCGTCGCCACCTACTTCGGACATTCGATGATCGTCGACCCCTGGGGCAAAGTCATCGCTGAAGCCGGCGAAGGCGAAGAAGTCATCACCGGCGTGATTGACTTCGCCGAGCTCGAACGCGTCCGTGCGAAAATCCCCGTCTTCAAGGACCGTCGCCCCGACGTGTATCCAAACAACTGATACCAAGCTCCCCTTTTCCCATGGCACAAGACCCGACACCGCCGCTCACCCCCGAGCGCCTCGCAGCCTTCCAGGCCCTTGACCTCGCCCGCGTCCCCTCGCCCAGTTACGTGATCCACATGGGGCGGCTTGAGGACAATTGCCGCCTCCTGCGCTCCGTCATGGACCGCACCGGCTGCAAAATCCTGCTCGCCCTGAAAGGCTTCGCCTGCTTCCCGACCTTCCCCCTGATCCGCCGCTACCTCGCGGGCACCACGGCGAGCGGCATCCATGAGGCCCTTCTCGCGCACGAATACTTCGGCGGCGAAGTCCACGTCTACTGCCCCGCCTTCAAGGAGCCCGACATCGAGCACCTCGTGCGCTTTTCCCACACCCTCGTCTTCAACTCCGTCGCCCAGTGGCGTCGCTTCCGCAACCAGCTCCGCGGAGCCGCCCGCCGCGTGGAATGCGGCCTGCGGGTGAACCCCGAGTATTCCGAAATCGACACCGACCTCTATAACCCCTGCGCCCCCTGCTCCCGCCTCGGCATCCTGCGCGACCAGCTTTCCCCGGACGACCTCGACGGCATCGACGGCCTGCACTTCCACGCCCTGTGCGAGCAAGGCTCCGACACGCTTGAACGCGTCCTCGACGCTTTTGAAAAACGCTTCTCAGACCTGTTGCCGCGCTGCAAATGGGTAAATTTCGGTGGAGGCCACCACATCACCCGCCCCGACTACGACCTCGACCTGCTCTGCCGCCTCGTTGAACGCTTCCGCAGCAAATGGGGTGTCGCCGTCTACCTGGAGCCCGGTGAAGCCGTTGCCCTGCACACCGGCGCCCTCGTCGGCACCGTCGTGGACCTCGTCCAAAACGCCGGCAACCTCGCCATCCTCGACGTGTCCGCCACCACCCACATGCCGGACGTCCTTGAGATGCCCTACCGCCCGAACATCCTCGGCGCCGGCCAACCCGGTGAGTTCCCGCATAACTACCGCCTTGGCGGCCCAAGCTGCCTGGCCGGTGACATTGTCGGCGACTACAGTTTCAAGAAACCCCTCCAGCCCGGAGACCGCCTCCTGTTCCTCGACATGGCCCATTACACCATGGTCAAGAACTCCACCTTCAACGGCGTTCCCCTCCCCTCCATCGCGCTCTACCACCCCCAGGGCGACCGCTATGAAGTCGTGCGCAAATTCGGTTATGAGGACTACCGGATGAGGCTCGGCTAGAAACCGTCCCCGCCGTCCCGCCCAGATGGAAAGCGCAACCACCCTCATACACGACCTCGCGATCGTCACGCTCTGCGCCGGCGCGGTCTCGCTGCTCTTTGCGTGGCTGAGGTTGCCGCTGCTCCTCGGGTACCTCCTGGCCGGGCTCCTCGTCGGCCCGCACCTCCTGCCCTTCCGCCTCGTCGAGAACACCCACACGCTCCAGCAACTGAGCCAGCTCGGCGTCGTCTTCCTGATGTTCTACGTCGGTATGACGTTCGACCTGCGCCGCCTGAAGCAAGTGCTCGGCCCGTGCCTCCTCGCCGTCCTGTTGCAGACCGCAGCCATGGTCCTGCTGGGCCTCTTCTTTGCCCGCACCCTCGGTCTCAACCACGTAAACGGACTGTTCCTCGGCGGCATCCTTGCCGTCAGTTCGACCATGGTGACCATCCAGATCCTCCAATCTGAAGGCCACCTCCAACGCAATTTCGCCCAGCTTGCAATCGGCATACTCATCCTCGACGACATCGTAGCCATCGTGCTCCTCGTCATCCTCACGGGTGTCGGCGTCACGGGCAAATTCGCCTGGGATGCCCTTTGGCAGGTCACCTTCCTCGTGGGCGTGTTCGTCGTGCTCATCCTGTACGCAGGCAAGCTCGCCACCCGCTCGCTCATGCGGCTCCTTGAGCGCTTTGGAAACGCCGAAGTCATCCTGCTCGCCATCGTTGGCGTCGTTCTCGGCGTCGGCGAACTCGCCGAGCGCATGGAGTTCTCGATCGCCCTGGGCGCCTTCCTCGCTGGCGCCATCGTCTCCCAAAGCACGCTTTCAAAGCAGATCGAAAACGCCACCGAGCCCTTTCGCAGCCTCTTCTCCGCCGTCTTCTTTGTCACCGTCGGCATGTCCATCATACCCGGCACCCTCGTTGACTACTGGCTGCCCATCGTCGTGCTCGCCACCCTTGTCATTACGGGCAAAGCCTTTTCCTGCTGGCTCGGCACGTTCCTGTCAGGCCAAAACCCGCTCACCAGCTTCCGCGCGGCGGCGTCGAAAGCGCAAATCGGCGAGTTCAGCTTCGTCATCGCAAGCCTCGGGGAATCCCTCCACGTCACCAGCCCCGCCCTGACCTCCATTACCGTGGGCGTCTCGCTCGCCACCATCCTGAGCGCGCCCCTCGTCACCCGCCATTCCGACGCCATCTACAAGCTGATCGGCTCCCGCATTCCGCGCATCTTCGTCGACCTGGGCACCTTCTACCGGAACTTCCTCGCGCTCGCCGTGCAACGCCTCGACCGCAGCGCGTTCCTCAAACTCATCCGCCGCCCCCTCCTTCACATCCTCGGCTATTTCTTCCTGTTCAACGGCGTGCTCGTCGTGGCCTCCCTCGCAACCAGCATGCTGCGCGAACAGGACTGGTTCGACCTGCCCGCCGAGCCCACAGCCATCGGCGTCTGGCTCCTTGCCGCGCTCATCGCCCTGCCCCCCCTCACCGCCATCATACGCAACCTCGACGCCATCGTCTTCATCGTAACCGAAGCCGCCTTGACAGGCGTCGGCGCCGCGGCACTCCCCTTCGTCCAGGGCCGCATGAAGAACATCTTCCACGGCTTCCTGATGTGCGCGGTCCTGATCCTCGGCGGTGCGGCCTACCTCTCCGCCGCCATGATCTTCCTGCCCACCGGGCGGGCCCTGACCGTCTTCGTGCTCCTTATCGCCATCGTCGGCGCCCTGTTCTGGCGGCATCTCAACCTCATCAGCAACCGCCTCGAATACCTGTTCATCGAAAGCTTCAACGAACAACAGTCCGCCGCACTGCGCCGCAAACGCGAAGCCCTCGAAGTCATCTCCGAACGCTACCCCTGGCCCGTCCAGATCCGCGAAGTCACCGTCCCGCAGAACTCGGCCCTCGCTGGCCGCCGGATCGCGGAAAGCGGCCTGCGTGAGCGCACGGGCGCCTCAATCATCGCACTTGGCCGCGATGGCCACGTCGCCTACCACCCGGGCGCAGACGCCCCCCTCTTCCCAGGCGACAAAGTCGTGCTCCTCGGCGAAGACGCCCAGCTCGCGGCCGCCGAAGCCGAACTGCGCCGCACCGAAGAAGACGCCGGCAGGCTCGCAGAAACGCGCAAGTTCGAGGTGGACCGCGTTCTCCTCAATTCGGACAACCCCCTTGTCTGCGAAAGCCTCGCTGGCGCAAACCTGCGCCTGCGCTTCGGCGTCAGCGTCATCGGCATCCAGCGCAAAGAACGCCGCATCATCGCCCCCCCGGCCTCCGAGATCCTCCGCTCGGGCGACGTCCTCATGGTCGTCGGCAACCGCGCTGACCTCGAAAGGTTCCGCAAGTCCATGGGCCTGTAGCTCAGGCCAAGCGGAGCATGTCCCCTCTAAAGCGTTTCTATTTCAAGTTGTCGCGCTGTTCCTTCTTTTCATTACTCCCGCCGACGCGAGGATGGGACGTCCACAAAGTCGGACGGCCCTAACGGCGGCGCGACTTCGAGCACCGGGCAGGCGCCGTCCACCCGTCCACCCAAACGCCCTCCGTCAGCACCTTGCGCTGCGCCACCACCGGCCCGAACTCACCTTGCTGGAGCTGCCCCACCACAAGGTCCACCGCCGCCTCTGCGATCGCTTCCTTGCGCGGGTCAATCCCCGTCCACCCCGCCACATCGCTGGCAAGGAACAGGTGGGCAAGACAGATATCCTCCGGCACCCGCAGGCCCATTTGCCGAACCCAGGGCAGCACAATGTTTTTCGAACACAGGATCACTTCCGGTCTATTTGCCCGCACCCAGTCCTCAAAAAAACGCGGCACCTTCTCCGAAAGGTCGTCGTCCATCAGGATGGGAATGCCGGCATCCCCGCCTTGCTCCTCCTGCATGATCCTGAACGACGCCCGATACAGCGTGTCCGAAAACTGATCCAGCCACCGTGGCAGGAAGAAGCCGATCCGCTTGTAACCGCGACGCCTCAACTGCTCCAGCGCCCGCCGCGCGTTCGAGAACGCGTCCATCGTGGACACATGGTAAAGGTCTTCCGCACCCTGGCACTGCGCTTCCTGCAAGAACCGGTGCGGTGAGCCAATCGTGGCCACCGAAAACCCATCCCAGTCGAACGTCGCCCAAGTCGGGTGCAGCAGGTGCGGCAAGATCACGCCCCGTATGCCACGGGCCCGCAGCACACGCTGGTAGGCTCGCCAGCCGTCCACCGCGCCGCCCCGCTCGGAACGCGGCAACCACACCTCCTCAAGCCTGTATCCCAACCTGTCGCAACGCGCCGCCGCAGCCTTCACGTAGTCTTCCAAATAAGGCCCCTTGTGCCAGTACCCGCGGCTCGTGTGGTCGTTCACCCATGCGATGTTCGCCTTGAAGTTCGTCCGGTGCGACCGCACATAACTCTGATACGCCGATACCAGCGCGTTCGGCCGGTACCCTAGCGTCCTCGCAATCTCAAGCACCCGCTCACGCGTGCTCTGCGACACCCCGGGCGCGTTACGCAAGGCCCGTGACGCCGTCATGACCGACACCTCGGCCTTCTGCGCCACATCCTTCAGCGTTACGAACTGATCGAGCGGGTTGGACATTACGATGGCTCTCGTATTTGCTGGCGTTCTCTCGCCCGGGGGTTGGCGATGCACCGCGGTCTCAGCCCATAACAACCGCAGCCACGCCAGCAAAACACTCCTTTTTAGTTAATGGTAACCTCCCGCTTCGCACGCGAGCCAAAAGGCCGATCCCATACCATGCCGGAGCCCACCCCCATTCACGAAGAAAACCTGAAACAAGGCCACCGCGTGCGCGAAATGTACGACGGCGCCGCACTGCTTCTCCCCGAACTCACCTGCCTCGGCCGCCTGCACTACAGCGCCGCGGCGCGCGACCTTGAGCAGCACGCGCACCCCGCCATTGTCGAAATCTGCCTCATCACCCGCGGCCAACTCGACTGGAACGTCGCCGGCACGCCCCACACCGTCCGCGCCGGAGCCTTCTTCGTCACCTTTCCGGACGAACCCCACGGCGGCCTGAACGCCGTCCTTCAGCCGTGCGACCTGTCCTTCGTGCAACTCCGTGTCGCCCCCCTCCCCAACGCTCCCGACACCACCGACCTTATTTGCGACCTCACCCAGCGCACACCGCGCACCTTCCCCGCCTCCGCCGAAGCGAAGGCCGCATTTGATTCCCTGATCCGCGAACACCGGGCCCCGGACGCCCTCTCAAAAGCCGCAGCACGCGCCGCCCTCAACCTCCTGCTCGTCCAAGTCCTCCGCTGCGCCAAGGCTGCAACCCCGCAAAAAGAAGGGCCCTCGCGCACCACAACCCACGCCATCCGCAAAGCCCTCGCCTACGCGGAGGCCAACGGGACTGAACCCCTGCGCGTGGCCGACCTCGCCCGAGCCTCTGGCCTCGGCCTCAGTCAGTTCCACCGCCGCTTCAAGATCGAGACCGGGCAATCCCCGCACGACTTCGTCCTCCACCTCCGCCTCAAACACGCAAAAGCCCTCCTGCTCAAACGCAACCTCCCCGTAACCCAGATTGCTCACGCCCTCGGGTTCTCCAGCAGCCAGTATTTCTGCACCGCGTTCACGCGCCAGTTCGGCGTCCCGCCCTCCCGCTGGCGTGCGCTCACCCCCAAAACCTGACGCGCCAACACGCCCTTCCACCGCAGGCTACGCGCCCGACTGTCCCGGACAAAAAAAGCCCCGGAGCCGCATGACGAGCGGACTCCGGGACTTCTCACGCGGTGCCTGGCACCGCAGGTCGGCCCACGCCGTGCGTGGTCGCCGCACGCGACAACCCGAAAGGGAACCGCTTTAGAGCGGTTCTACTTCAGGTTGTCGCACAACGCGGCCTGGCTTCTCCCTCCGCG
>CAZQIE010000060.1:0-18585 GCA_964593675.1 uncultured Opitutales bacterium | reverse complement strand
ACCTCGCCTCCGCCCTCCTGTGGCTGTAACCCATATGTCGATTGGCCCTAGCTCCCATGGCGTGTGAGGGGGTGAGGCCGGCCGGCGCGGACGCCGACCGGCCGGGTGGTTATTCTTCGGCTTCGCGGTTTTTCAAGAGCCGCTTCACTCCGAGCTTCGCGACCTCAAGGAGCCCCTTCGGATTCCCAGAGCTTTGGACCGTATATAGTATCTCAGTGCCTTTAACGTGGTCGGCATAGAGGCCGCTGCCGACGACAAGAACATCCACGAGCCCGCATTCATCTCGCGCCGCCTTTACCTTCTCCATGAATGCGTCGAGCGCCGCGTCGCACGTTTTTTCGTCGGGGTGCACCCGCAGTTTAATGTCGTCAGACATCGGACGTCCTCCCATTTGCGATGACGCGCTCGAGCGTCGTCGCGATATAGTTGCTGCGGTTGCGGTTTTCCGCCTTGGCAGCCTCGTCGATTTTCGCGACGAGAGTCTCGGACAGGCTTATTGAGATCTGCGTGTTGCCGTCAGCGCGCGCGTGGGACTTCTTGGAGGGCTTTTTTGTTGAGGTCATGGGTTAAGCGGTTGCGGATTTGGTGCCATCGGTCTTCGGTTCCACCCAGAAGCTTTCGTCCTGGGCGACGACGAGGCCGAACGCGCGCAGTTCTGCGGCGGTCACATCCCCGTCTCGGTGAGCCTTCAGGATGGCCTCCTTGTCGATCTCGTCTTTGGTGCGGACGAAGAGCCGCTTGCCGGCCTTGAGGATCGCCTCCAGCGCTCGATCAAGGGACCATTTGGAGACCGTCTTGACCTGCGGCGTGCTGGTGCGGAACCCATACTTCGCCAACGCCGTCTCGGCGGTCTTTGCGTCCTTCGCGAAGAGGCCGTCGCGCTCGCGCAGCGCGAATTCGGAGCAGGACGTCAGCGACGCTTTCACCTGCTTCTTGATGCCTTCGATTTTGGGCCCGTAGTTGTCGCGGACGTTGAGAATGGCCTGATTCTGCTCAGCCTCGAGAGTCTCAAGCTGGGTTTGAAGAGAGGCGATCACATCGATCTCCTGCTCGAATTGAGCGCGGCAGTTGATGCCGAGCTGAGTTTTTACGCGTGTTGCCATGGGTGTGTGGATTGGGAACTAAATCTCAGTTGTGCGGGTGCCGGTTCGAGCCCGGCAGCTCGATGAGTGCGGAGAGGAGCTTGCGGCCCCGAAGATTGGCCGGAAACGGAACGACTCGGAGGGTCGGAAACTGCTCGGGAAGCAGGCTCGTCTGGCACCGCTGCTGGATCGCCGCGCGGACCAGAGGGGCGAGCGTGCGCTTCAGGTCGTCGTCCGTGGTGCAGGCGCGCTCCAGATCGACGATGCTGAACATCAGGACCGTCACAGCGCCTCCTCGAGGTGATCGCCAATTTCGCTTTCGAACGGGTCGTCCGAGGTCGTTGCCTGTTGCTGAAGCTCGGGCGGGAGACCGAAGCCGTTAAGTTGCGCGATTGTGTAGGCGTCGCCGAAGGTCGGGTAGTTTCCGACCACGCGGAAACCGTTTGGAGAGGAGGCGTCAGCGACCTTGAAACCAAAGCCGCCACGACCGTTGGTAGAGATGATCACGGGTGGAGAGAGAGGGAGAGTTTTTGCTGAGGTGAGGTGGGGAGAGAACTACGCCCAGTCGGGTTCGAGGGCGGCGTTCTTCGCGATCAGCCGGTTTGCCAGAAGGAAGTGCTCCCAAGAGAGCGGAGTATCATTGTCACCGGCCAGCTTCACGCCGTAGCGGAGGCGCTCGACAATGGCTTTCAAACCGTCATTTTTCGCGAGCGTCGCGAGAACCTCGTAGGGGGCGTCCGAGAACTCGCTCTTTCCCGCCTTCACCTCGACAAGCTCGTTCTTCGCGGGGAATTCCAGCTTCCATGCCGCCAGGATCCTCGTGATGTCCGCCTTGCTCGGCATGTTGCCAAGCTGCACGCGGTGGACGCCCCGGCGGAAAATCTGCTCGAGCGCACCGCGCCGCTCAGTCTCGACCTTTTGAGCCCCGAGATTCGTCATGCACATCACGAGCCCGCACTGGGTTGAATCGTAGATGTTTCGGAGTGTCTCAACGCAGGAGAAAAATGACTCCCGCCTGTAGGTGTAGAGCAACACGTGCATCTCATCGATGATCAGCAGCATTTGCGGGCTGACCGCCTTCTTGATGCGCGCGACGAGATCGGGCGTGTTTCCGTTAGGTGAAACACCCACCGCAGCGGCGATCGTTCGCACCATGCCCATGAGGCCACTCGCCGGCTCGAGGCAGGCGTAGCCGTTGCGCCCGGGGTTGCGGCGGCAATAGTCCTTGAGGCCCCACGTCTTGCCTATTTGGCTCGACCCAAAAAGGAACACCGGCGTCTGCGACTCACGCGCCGTGTCGCACGCCTGCCGTATCTTTTGGACCGTTGGCGTTTCGACGAACTCTGTGGAGCCATAGCGTGAGCGGCTGGTTTCGACTCGGCGAAAGTCGCGGAGGGCACGCATCATCTTTTCGTTCGGAGCCATCCGCACCCCCGTGATCGGATGCGTGTATTTTCCGCGCATCACCTTGTAGACGGTGTTCGACGCATAGCCGATCCTGGCGCTGAAGTCGTCAAAGCTGATCGGGTGCTCCGGCGCAACACACCAGCCAAAGCACCACTGCAAAATCTCCCTCGCGTCGGGCGGGTAGTCCGCGAGGTCGGTGCTCAACTGGTCGGCCGAAAAGTTCCACGACGCACGCGGCGTATCTCCCGTGTTTGTCGCGGCCTTTTCGCTCACATCTTGATTTTTGGTTTGGTCTGCCATATTGGTAGGTGTCTGTCTGTATTGGTTTGGCTCCGGATGTTGTCGCATTCGGGGCCATTTTTTTTGTTTGGGTTAGAAGTAGTCGGCCGGGTTGAGGCCGTCGTCCTGGTCGGGCTTCTCCTTAACCGTGCTCAAGCCACCGAGGACGCTCGGGTCGAGGCCCTCATCGCGGCGCACGGCCTCGCGCTTGGTCGCCTCGGCAGCCACGCGCTGTTCGGCCTGCACCATCGCGGCCCCGCGCGCTTCTGCGGCGGTGAGGACGGCGTCGTTGTGGCGCCGGGCGGAGAGAAGCCGGGCGTTTTTCTCGGCGAGGATTTCAGCGGCGGCGGCCACAACCAGGCGCTTCCGGTCGGCTGCGGCATCAGCGGAGTTCAGGCCACCTCAACGGCCAACACAGGAGCTGGCGGCATAGGCGTCGGCTGGTCCGAAGATGCGTGGTTATACGCCTTCGACGTCATCTACGCAAACCAATCGCACGCCTTTGTTCCAACCGAGATAAACATCTTCGATCTCGATCACGCAAAGGTCGTCGTTGATCCCAGCGACGCCGCATTCACCGGCACGATACGCGTCAAAGTTTTCTACCAATACTAAACTCACAATCTCATATGATCATTCAGGTCCCCAACGGTCCGCGTCCTCAGGCGGAAATCACGCACATCGACGTCGGCTCGGGCAACGTCACCTATCGCTGGCTCGACGAGTCCGGCAACCCGGTAGACTCCGGTAACTCGGTTGCCAGAGTCGCAAACCTCGCGCTGCCGATCACCGCAGAAGCCTTGGCAGCCGCGATCGCCACCGCCGCTGAAACTCCGAGTCCCAACAAAGTCCACGCCTAGTGCTTATGTCCAACACACCCGCAACCGTCGCCATCAAGGGCGGCGTCAAGGTCCACGTCGAATACCGAGACGGCACGTTCGAAGACGTGCTCGTCCGCGAACTGCCCGTGAGGCTGATCAACGACTTCATGTCGCTCTACACCGCTGGCGATGAGCCGAAGCTCGTCGAGCTCATGTGCAACAAGCCCGAGGGCTGGGCCGACACGATCCTCGTCGAGAGCCACGAGGAAATCATCGACAAGGGGCTCGAGGTAAATTTTCCGGTCTTCGAGCGATCGGCGTCGCGCCGCGAGAAGATGGTGGACCGCCTCAACCCGTTCCTCGATCGCAGTCGGGCGCTCACGCAACGATTGGAATCACTGAAGCCGTCGCCGACCTCTGCGCCGCGACCGGCTACCGGTGGGTCGACGCCGTCGAGCTGACCCCGACGCAGTTTGTGCTCGTGCGCCGGGCCGCCGATCGCGTTCAGGCGGCCCGGTCTCTCGAGCACCTGCAGGTGGTCACCGCCGCAGGTGCGGCGGCGTGGTGTGGGGATGAAGGAAAATCGTTCTACGACAGTGTTCGAAAGCAACTAGTCGAGCGCATCGAGCCCCCCAGAAACGAAAAACCCGCGTCCGTCTGGAAGCGGGTGGCAAGGGGGCTCTTTAAAGGGGGAGCGGCGGCGGGGTAGACTCTTCTGCTTTGGCAGTTTCTTTCGCAGGTAGGCGCTTCACCGCCCTCACCTTGTCTACCGCCAGCATAAAAACCCAAGCGCAAAAAGTACCGAGGATCGAAATCCAAACCTTCTCCCAACTGAAATCAGATAAAGAGCGGATACCCAAAATTACAAAGGCCAGCACAAACGCTCCGGCGAAAAACAGCCCGAAAAAAACTGGGGACTGCCGAACGATGAACGCGCAGAGCAGTAAAAGGATCAGAAACTCCATAACGGAAAGATAACATGGCCACCCACGACCTGTCAATTACGGTGCGCCTAGCAGCTACGGACGCCCTCACTGCACCCCTAAAGAAGGTCGGTGCCGAAATCCGTTCATGGGCGTCTGGCGTTGCGGCATACAACAAGCAGCTCGAGAACGGCACTCATTTAGTAAATTCTCTGACCTTGGCCGCGACGTCGGTGGTTGGGGTGCAGGCTCTTTAGCGGTATGTGAATCAGGCGATGGAGGCTGCCCAGGCTCAATCTCAGCTTGCGCAGACGCTCAAGCAAACGCGTCAGCTTAGTGAGGGCTACCTCGCCGACCTCGGGAAGCAGGCAACTCGCTTGCAAGAACTGACCGGAATTCAGGACGACGAGATTTCTCGGGTTCAGCGCGTCCTCATAGCAAACAAGGTTCAGAAGCAGGACATCGAAGATATTACCCGGCTTACCTTGGACTTGGCCGCCGCACGTAATATCAGTGCCGAGGCGGCCGCGCAGGCGCTTGGGCGTGGCCTTTCAGGGGAGGATATCGAACTTGGCCGTCTTGGAGTCCGGATTGATAAAGACCTGACTCGGGAAGAACAGATTCGGCGTCTAAAAGAGCAGCTTGGTGGAACTGTCGGAGGACAAGCGGCTGTTCAATTTGAGGCCAAAGGACCAGTGGGCGAACTGCAGGTCATGCTCGACCAACTCAAGCAGACCGCCGGAGAGGTCACCCTCATTTTTGCCCAACCCTTCGCGGCTGGATTCAGAGAAGGCCTTGGGGGGGTCATGGACATGCTTGAGCGCATAAAGCAAGAGCTTCCGTCGATTTCCGATGGGTTTTCTGCGCTGGTCCAGGCGGCTGGATTCTTTGTTGGAGCTAACCTCACCTGGTTCGGGCCACTGGTCATTTCTGCTGTTGCTGTTAAGGCAGCCATTCAGAACTTGCGTCCCTTCTGGGTTGCGCTCGAGGTTGGCGCCTTTGCTGTCAAGACGGCTGTCGAGGCGATGGTTTCGACCGCCGCTAAGGTTTTGGTCAGTCTTGGGCCAAAAATTGCGGCAATATCGGGAGCTCTTTCGGCAGCGGCGACCCTGTATTTTTCCTACGGTTTTGGGAATCAGATAGCTGAGCTGGAGCTTTATGGGGCCAGTATAAAGCAATGGCTTGCTTCGTTTATCCTGCTTTCTCAGTCCGTATTTACAGAAGCGGCAAAGCACCCGCTTATCTGGTGGGAACGCACGAAAAACGTATTTCAGGGCTTCTATGACTACTTGACGACGACGTTTGTCGGGGCGTGGAAGACAGCGCAGGCTACCATCCTGCAGTCGACCCTGGATACTGCGGAGAAACTGAACAAGGCCTTACCGTCGCGTTTCAGAATCGACACGAGTGCGCTTGCGGAAGCAAAGGACAAGCTCATCAGCGAAGTCAACGCGTTGGATGCTGAGCTCGATGGGAAGCGACAGGCCAGAGATCGCGCGACGTCCGCTGCAATTGCGGGCATAACCAAGGACTGGGACCAGCAAGCTGCAATCTACAGACAAGCCGCAGACGCGGCGGGTTTGGACAAGCCGAGAAAGATAATCGTCGAAGGACAGGGCAAGGCAGCTTCTGTAGATGAGAGGACAAAGGCGGCCTACGACCTGAAGGCCGAGCTCGAGAAGGGGTCGAAGGCCGCAAAGGATTCGATTGCGCAAGCTGAGTTTGATCGATCGACGAACGAGCAAAAGCTTGAGATCTTGCAAGCGCAGCGCAGCGAGGTTGAAGCCCAGTTGCAAAGCCAGTTAAAGGTCCTCGAGCCGATCCACGACCAGAAGGCCGAGGCGCTGGCGCACCAGGCCGCACGGGCAAAGACACTCGACATCGAGGCCAAGATCGCGGCGGTGGAGCGCGACCAGTTTAAGGCTCAGCAGGACTTGCTCGATGCCGAGCTTCAGAAATACCGGCTGCAGGTTAAGGCGATCCAGGACGACCCCTACAAGACCAAGCTCGAGAAGCAGGCCGAGATCCTACCGCTGCTGGAAAAGGAGAACCAGCTCATCGAGGAGAGCATCCGGCTCATCCGGGAAAAGCAGCTGGCAGACCCGAACCTCGACCCGGCCACGCGCGAGCTGGCGCAGCAGCGCCTGAAGTCCCTCGAGACCGATCAGGTCGACCTGCAAGGCGAGATGACGGCGAACACCTCGCTCGGCTTTTCAGACCGGATGAGGGCGGACCTGACGGACCTCATGAGCCAATGGGAAGACACGGCTGCACGCATCGCGAACGTCATCACCAACACCATTCAGGGGGCAGTCCGCGGGCTGTCAGACTCGATCGAGGGCCTGATTCGCGGGACCATGACGTGGGGCGAGGCGTTTGTGCACGTTGGCCAGGTCATTCTGGACACGTTTATCAGGGTGGTTGCTGAGTTCATTGCGCAGCAGATCATGATGTTCATTCTCCGCATGGCGCTGGGTAAAGCGTTCCTCGCGACCGCGGTGTCCGAGGCGCTTACCCTCTCGCAGATCTGGGCGGCGCCCGCGACTCTCGCGACCATTGCAAGCTACGGCGGCGCGGCGATCGCGGCACCGTTCCAGATCGGCGGGGCGATATCGGGCACGATGGGCACCGCGCTGGCTGGCTTTGCTGAGGGCGGCTACACCGGCGAGGGCAACAAATGGGACGTCGCCGGCGTCGTGCACCGCGGCGAATACGTCATACCCAAGGCCGACGTGGACCGCATCGGCGTGGACGCCATCGAGGGTCTGCGCTTTGCGCGCTCTCCGGTCATGGGCTACGCCAGCGGCGGCTTTGTATCGGCCTCATCGCGAACGCAGTCCGAGCCGATGGCGGCCGGTTCTTCAGGGCGCTCTACTCTCATTCTCGTGGACAACCGGCGTGACGCGCTCCGGGCACTGCGCGACTCCGAAGGCCGCGCCACAATCCGGGACATGTTCTCGGGCATGCAGCACGAATTTGCCGTATGATCGAGGTCACCTATAAAGGCCGGCCAGCGCTGCTCCTTGATGACGAGCCAAACTGGGCTCGTCGGGTGCAGGCCACGTTCGGCGTCGTCACGGAGCGGCAGCAGAGCCTGACGGGCCGCGAAGAGCGCGTGGCGCTGTCGCAGGCTCTCCGCGTGCGGACGCTGCGGTTCATGTTGACGCTCGAGGGCGAGGCGATCGACACGTTCCGCGAAGCGCTGCGGACAGCTGGCGACAAGCCAATCCTGGTGCCTTTCTGGCCGGCCGAATCGGCGTCCATAGGCTTGGTCACTGGCGGTGTCAGCTTTACCCCTGACAACGTCGCCGTGCCTGTGCTGCGCGGCTATTTCTCGGAGGCACCGTCGATCGACTATATTTCCGGGGCTGTCGCAACGGTCCACATCTCGTTTGTCGAGTCGAGCGCTGCTGACGAGGCCCTTGTCATCGCCGCGCAGACGTTCCAGAACGGCGCCCCAATCGCAGGCCGCGTGGTCAAGGTGTTTCCCGTCATTCCCAACTGGGTGAGCCAGGTGAGCGCCGGCCGCGCGCTGTCGGACGTCCAGCGGACGCAGATTGGTAACAGCCGCGAACCCGCCGAGGTGCGCTACCCGCAAGACGCGCGGCGCCAGTTCGAGGCCTCCTACACCCTCGATGGCTGGGGCGAGACTGCGCAGCTTCTTCGCTTCTTCGCCGACCACTTCGGCGACCTGCAGACCTTCTGGTTGGGCGACGTATCCGAGGAGGAGCCGCAGCTTTTGATGAGGTTCGCGAAGCCGGAGCTCACGATCGCTTGGACGAGTTCTGAGGTCGCGGAAGTGAACCTCGCTTTTTCCGAGACGCCTCCCGAATACGCGGCGCCGGCCGGCGAGACGCTCGGCGTCACGCTGGGCGCAAAGTCACGCCTCGCCTACCTCTACAAGTTCACGCTCGCGGGCTACCCGGACTGGCGCATGACCAGCTACGAGCGCGACATCAACTGGTCGGGATCTACTTACAAGGTCGCCTCGATTTCGCACAAGGAGATCGGGCTCACGCTGAATCTCGAGAGCACGGAGGTGCAGTTTTCGACGCGCTACTTCTGGCACGAAACCGATTTCGACAAGCGGCACCCTATCGGGCTGTTCCAGCCGTTCGTGTTGGAGGCGCCTTTGCGCATCGAGGTCTATGAGTGCAGCCCGGACGCCAACGGCTACGTCGCCTCTGCTCAGCGCATCTTCGGCGGCGAGGTGATCAAGCCGGAGTTCGAGGGGCCCATTGTTTCTTTCCGCGCTAAGAACGTGGCGTCGCTGTTTTCGCAGCGCGTGCCGCGCATGCTCATGCAGCCAACGGACTGCTATGCGGCCTACTCAATGCCGTTTGCGCAGGACGGGGACACTGCCGAGGCCTGGGCGATGACTTGCCCGGTCGTGCAATGGACAGGCGGCTCGACGCAACTCATCATCGGCCAGCCCACCGCCGGCCCTACAGCGCACCCAGGCTTCGTCATCGAGGCAAAGACGTTTGCTGGCGGCCGCCTAGAAGCGGGCATCGGCACGGCGCGTGAAGCGCGCGGCATCATGGATTCCGCGCTGTCGGCCGGGAATATCGTTCTGACCTTGCGGATGCCGCTTTCGACGAACCCGGAAACGGTGACCGTTTGGCCTGGCTACGACGGGCAGTATCAAACGTCTATCGAGCGCTTCGATAATGACCTGAATTTCGGCGGGTTTCCGTTCCTCCCGATCGGGAATCCCTCTCTCATAAAGGTCGCCAAGAACAACTCATCCGGAGGCAAAAAGTGACGCCGTTTTTCTCGACTCCTGAACGCATCGCCGCCGTGGACGCCGCCGCCGCCGCTTGGGTTGGGACGCCGTTCGCGCCGAACTCCTCTGCGCGTGGGCCTCACGGAGGAGTGTGCTGCCACTTCCTTGCGGCGGCAGTGCTTTGCGATGCCGGGTTCCCGATCGACTTTTCTGTGCCGACCGGCCCGATGCGCTGGGGCGCGGTGCAGAGCTCGAGCATTATCGAGCCGCACATGGACGGGCTTGTGGACCGTTTTTTTCCGGTGTCGTGGCAGGAGGAGCCGCAGCCAGGCGACGTCTTGGGCTTCCGGATCAACTCCTGCATCCACCATTTGGGCGTGGCGCTCACGGGTCGGCGCATGGTCCACGTGCTCCGCAACGCGCGCACTGTCATCCTGCCGATCGAGAGCCCCGCGTTTAAGACGCGCCTCGCGCGGATCTGGAGGCCGGCGCAATGAGCTTCGGGAGCCGCAACGACGTGCCGGCGCCGGCGCCTGAGCCGACAGCCATGGAGAGCGAGAGCGTCTCGACCGCTCAGGAAGCCCGCCCGCTGCCTTACATCGCCGGCGAGCGCAAAATCGCGGTCCGCTGGATCTCGCGCGTCTATAACCAATATACCCGTGAGGCGCCCCAGCAGCGCCCCGGCAAGAAATAGCCATGAGCGACGGCGGAAAATCAGGCGGCGGCGGAATGCCGACCTACGACTATTTCGGCAGCATAGCGGCAGCCGTTTGCGTAGGTCCGGTTGATCAGCTTGTCGCAATAACGATCGACGGGAAAGAGGTTTGGACTGGCCCCATTTCACGCCCGCCGGGCCAGAACGCATTTATCGACGTCATCGAGGGCTTTGGTGCGTTCACGTTCTACTGGGGCGGCGACAATCAGGTGCTTGAGGGGGACTCTGTTCTGCGCGCTTCGGTTAACGACGCCGGCGAGGACCATCCGCCATACCGCGGTGTCGCGTTCATCGAGCTGCGAGACTTCCTCTTCGGCCGCGAAAAAACCTCAGCCCCCAACATCGAGGTTGTGGTGCGACGAACGCCCGTGCAGAGCATCGTCACGGGCTCGGCGGCTGTTGCGGTCGACAACCAGGTCAACCCGGCATGCGTGCTGGCGGAACTGCTTACGTCGCCCAGGCATGGCCTCGGGCTCCCCGTCAGCATGTTTGACCTACCAAGCTGGCAAGAGACGGCAAACGCCCTCGAGGCGAAGGCCGATGTCAGCTACATTTCGCCGCTGCTCAACCAGCAGAAGAGCGTTCGCGAGGTTTGCGCTGACCTTGCTCTCATGAGTGGGGTTTTTCTCGCTTACAACGAGACGCTCGGGAAGGTGCAGCTCGGCTACAGTCCGCAGGCATTTCCTTGGACCGACCCCCTAACGCTCACGACCTACACGTCCACCGACGACCTACCGCTGATCACGGCTGACGACCTTTTGGATGCGCCTCGCACCACGCCGGGCGATTGGGGCTCTGCCGACAACGAGTGGACGGTCATTTTCCCGGACCGGGATCGAGCCTATAAAGACTCGTCTGAGCGCTACAGTGATCTCGCGCTCCTTGCCCAGCTTCGGGAGGTGCGTGCTCAGACCCTGCGTCGGCCCCACATTACACGCCGAGACCAGGCGCGCCGCTACGCCGCCGAGTATGCGCGCCGAAACGCGGTGCCCGGGCTTAAGGCCAGCCTAACGGTGCGGGCGTCCAAGGGCGCGGCCCTGCGCCCTGGAATGCTGGTGCGACTCGACATAGATCCAGAGCCTGGAGGGTCTCAACTACGGCAGGTCGTGCAGGTCGTGGAGCGATCGACTGCGGCCACCGGTGACGTCACGTTGCGCGTTGAGGCCGACACCTCGCACATCCCGGTGCCCTGGAACCCAGACATGCCGTCCGGTCCGTCTGGTGAGCTCCCGCAGCCAGCGGCCTTGTCAGCCTTGCGTTTTGTTGAGCCTCCGCCGCGTATGGCAGGCGGCGTCAACTACGGGCTGATCGCGCTGGCGCAGCGTGGCGACAACCTAACGGTGGGCTTCTCGCTGCTCTATGATTCCGCCCTCGATGGGACGTTCCCAAAAATCGGGGACCAGAGGAATTTTTCAGTCAAGCTTGGGCTTGCTTCGGATCTCGCCGCGGACGCGACGAGCATCCTCTGTTCGACGGCGAGCGCGCACACCCGCGACCTTGAAAACATAGACGACGACGTGGGCGAGACGGCCGCGCGTGATGACGTGCTTCTGGCGTTCCTTGTCAAAGTCGCCGGCGACGGCCAAATCGCAGAGGACGCGGATGGCTTTCCGCTGGTCGAGGTATGCTCCGTTGCGAGCGTGACGACCCCCGGCGCAAACCAGCGGGCTCTAACGGTCTTGCGCGGCCGTTTCAACACGCCTGAACGGGCGTTTCAGGTGGCGACCACGGAGGTCTGGCTTGTCCTCCGCAAGTCCCTCGGCATCCACACGCACGCGGACTTTGAGGCCGCCGCGGCGAGCCAAGACTCGTGCTACTTCAAGGCTGTTCCATTCAACCTTTTTACGACGCGGGACGTGTCGTCTGATACGCCTACCGAGTTTGTTTTTCCGACTTCCCGTCTGTTCGCGCCGCGCATTGCGTTTACCGCGTCTCCGGGATCTGGTTCGCTCGGGCTTCCGTTTGTTGTCTCAGGCTACATCGAGGACAAAGACCACGACTTGACCGGGTGGACACTGCTGACGCGCCACATAGCGACTGGCGCGGAAGTTATCCATCAGAGCGGCGCCGCCGCCGTGGATCTCGTCGATGACCGATTTGCCTTTTCGGTGCCGGTTACGCTGACTACGTCGGGCAACCACTTGGTCATCGTGCGGGCTACCGACGCGCGCAGCACGGGCGATGGGTTTGTTGAGGATTCGTTCCAGGTCAACATTCCCTCTATGGGCGTTCCGCCAATGCCTCCTAGCGCGCTGGGCACTCGCACTGGATACAATGCCATCTGGTTGGACTGGACCAATGCCACCCTCGACGTCGAGAACAACCCCGCGAGCATCACCCATACGGAGATTTGGGTGTCAAAGACAATTAACGATCGGAGGGTTGCTGAAAAGGTTGGCGAATCTTTCGGAACGTTCTGGAGCTACGCTACCACGACATCCATCACCCATTATTTCTGGGTGCGGCATCGTGGAACAAATGGGACGCTTTCTGCGTTCCACCCTGCGGACACGGCGGGCGTCGCCAGGGCGGCGGTGACGACTCAGGGCGACTCGCAGTTCCCAACCGATTTGGACGACGTGCCTCTCGCCGCAACGCCTCCGGTCGGGACATGGACTACGGACGATTACTACTACGACACGGAGCTTCACGGGCTCTACCGTTGGGACGGAGCCGCGTGGGCTGAGTATTCCTCGACCGTCGTGCAAAACATCTTGCGTCAGGCCGAGAGCGACGGGGCGTTCGACGGCAAGACGCACATTGGCACGGCCGTTCTGGTCGCCCACACTGCGCTTATCGGCCGGGCGGTCATAAACAAGGCCGAGATCACCGACCTTGAAGCCGCCGTGGGCAAGGTCGTGACGCTCGACTTTACGGCTCTAGCTTCGGCTGTCGGGTCGCTCAGCTACAGCATCAAAAAGGAGCTTTTCAAAAACGGACGGTTTCAGATCACGGGCGGGTGGCAGATCATCATTTCAGGCTGGAAATACCCGGTCATCGTGAACTCCGAATACGCCCTGAAGGTCATCGACTCGTATTGCTCGAACAGCGTGTTTTCGAATTTTCCGGCCGCAAACGACACGATTGCTGAGGGCGGATCGCTTCTGTTGGTCGCCAACGCGAACGCGATTGACGGGACGAACCCTGTTCAAGTTCGTCTTACACTCGAGCGAACCTCATACGGGGCTCACGCCACTTAATGGACGACCAGCTTTTTATTGGCGGGACGGTCATTGCGCCTCCTGGTTGGGTTGCTGCTGCGCCTCAGCTCACCCATGACGCTCCTACATATTTTCCCGACGATGACGCATTTCGGATAACAGGCGGAACCAAAACTTACGGTGATCAGACGGACGCCACGTTTTGGGCGTCCCTCAGCACCCAGCTGCCAATTTACAGGCTGGTTTTGCGCCTCAAGGTTTATTTGCTAGCCTACGGTTACGGGAGCGAGTTGCCTTACACGACATTCCATTTGCCTCAGATGTCTGGTCGGACTTGGGGCCTTGCTTCAGATATAGCTTCTGGGAATCAACCAGGACACCGTCCAGGCGTTCCCTATTATGCCGGGAGTTTTGGTTACGTTGGGAGTCAGCTTGAGGTCTCATTCAATCCCGACTGCTTGCCGGAGACGACCCCGATGGACGAAAACGGGTATTATACCCCGCCGGTTGTTGTTTTTGATGGCCCTGTCGCCTACGTGGACCTGTTGCCGCACGCCATTCTTTTTCCGTCTGCGACGCCCGTTATGGGCGTTTCGAATGTCGGTATGCACCCTATAAGCCACGTCGGCATTGCTGGGTGGCCTGCGCGCTGGGAGATGTCATTTCAGGCTGGTTTGCCCTGACTTTTCAGGCGGCTTTCACTGGCATTGCCGAGGTTTGGAAACGCGTTTGCAATTCGGCCTGCAAATCATCGGGTTTTTCCAAAACCAGTGATTTTTTTTCCAAAACCTGACGAGCGCTTACACGGTGTTGGGTGGAAGGTGGCTGGACCGCAAATGGGCTTGCAGGAGCCCCGCAGCGTCCCCCAAATTCCCAAGCTTCTGCTTTTCCTCAGGACGGGCGCAGCCTGGAAAGGACCGTATGACACCAAGCGCCAGTCCGCAGGAGCACAGGCCCCCGTCTCACATTTCCAGAACGTCACCACATGAGCGATTCCTACATCCAGAACCTGTTTGCCGAGCGTATTGGCGGCAGCAATTACGGTAAGTCGACCGCCATTTACAAGTTCGAGAAAATCAAGCGCGCGAAGGCGGCGGCGCGGCAGGCCCGGCCGGAGCTGCCGTTGATCGACCTGGGCGTGGGCGAACCTGACGAGATGGCGTTTCCGGAGGTTGTGAAGAAGCTTCAGGACGAGGCGGCGCGGCCGGAAAACCGCGGGTATGCCGACAACGGCGGTCCGACTTTCAGGGAGGCTGTGGCACGTTACATGAAGAACGTGTTCGGTGTGACGGTGGACCCGGCGACGGAGGTGCTGCACTCGCTGGGCAGCAAGGCCGCGCTGTCCATCCTGCCCGCGTGCTTCATCAACCCGGGCGACGGGGTCATCATGACGGTCCCGGGCTACCCGGTTTTTGGCACCCACGCAAAATACTATGGGGGCGTGGTGCACAACCTGCCGCTGCGGGCCGAAAACAACTTTTTGCCCAAGCTCGGTGACGTTCCGGCGGACTTCCTGAAGAAGGCGAAGGTGCTGGTCATCAATTACCCAAACAACCCGACGGGCGCATCCGCGACGCTGGCGTTTTTCGAGGAAGTGGTGGCGTTTGCGAAGAAGCACAACCTGGTGGTCATCCAGGACGCCGCGTACTCGGCGCTCGTTTACGAGGGGCAGCCCGTGTCCATCCTGCAAGTGCCGGGTGCGAAGGACGTTGCCGTGGAACTCCATTCGCTGTCGAAGAGCTACAACATGACGGGGTGGCGCATCGGCTGGGTGTGCGGCAACCCGCTCATCGTGAAGGCCTACGGCGATGTGAAAGACAACACGGACTCCGGCCAGTTCCTCGCCATCCAGAAGGCTGCGGCCGCGGGGCTGGACAACCCGGACATCACGCGCCAGATCGCTGCGAAGTATTCACGGCGCATGGACGCGCTGGTTTCGCTGTTGCAGGCTTCGGGCTTTGCGGTGAAGAAGCCGAAGGCGAGCTTCTTCCTCATCGCACCGGCGCCGAAGGCCGCGGAACGCGACGGCAAGCGCACAACTTTTGAGTCTGCCGAGGCGTTCAGCCAGTGGCTGATCATGGAGCAGCTCGTAAGCACGGTGCCGTGGGACGACGCCGGAGCGTATGTGCGCTTCTCGGTGACGTTCGAGGCTCAAGGGGGCGCGGAGGCCGAAGCCAAGGTGCTGCAGGAGCTCAAGCGCCGCTTGTCGCCCTACAAGTTTGTGTTTTAGCGAGCCGCAGTGCTCTGTCGCCGCCCAAAGAGGTCACCACTTTGGCCACCTCCGGAGCGGACAGCCAAAACCGTCCAGAAACCCCGGCCGTTACAAGCGGTTCGGGGTTTCTTGTTTTCAGGCCGCTAGGCGCGAAATGGGGCCGGTTTTATTCTTTGGCTTCCGACCCCGTAAGCCGCAGATTCCGCATAAGCCAAGCTTATCGGTACCACGTTGCCGTGCAGAAATCCTGATGTTTTCGTTCTTAAGCCATCGGGTGATTTTCCGATTTCGAATCTTGTGAAACCGATTCGTGTGCAAGCTTCCCCCGCCGGATGCGGTTCGCGCGGACAGACGGCGTGTGCTTATTGCCGCGCCAGATGCTCGCTGTGCATGGCGACGAGGCCCCCGCAGTCTTTAAAGGAAAGCCGGCAGGACCGAATTGCACGTGGGCGAATGCTAATCAGCGACCCTTCATACCCGAGTGCTGAAATCCTGGAGGCCGTATCAGCCCAGGTTACGATGACGCTTTATCTGGAGCGGCAGTAATTGGAACACGCAGGGCGGTATAGCGGTTTGATTGGCACGGCTGCCAGGCACCGCTTGGCTTAGGCGCGTTTGGCGCCTTTTGGACCTGGGGGAACCTCCCCAGAACGCCGGAAATAGTTATTGAACGAGGGTTTACTGTGCGACTCTCTCTTGAGTTGCGGGGTTGGAAAGGGGTATCATCAACGGCGTCGACCCGTTCGGACCCACCACTGCTTTTCATCCGGACGGGTGCGCCGCCACAACCCCGAAACCCATCAAGGCTGCCGCCAATCACCCGGGCGTGGCACTGAGTTTCCCCGTTCTATGTCCACAAGTCCTCTTCGCGATTTTCAGACGATTCCGCCAGCATTCTCCGTCCTCACCAAGCTGTGCCGTGTGCTCCGGGATGACTTTGCAAGCGTGGGCGACGTCTCGGGACTGATCAAGGTTGACCCAGGCCTATCATCGTCGGTCGTGCGGATGAGCAACACCGCTTTCTTTGCGGGCCGTTGCCCGGTAACGACGGTGGACGAGGCCATAGACCGGCTCGGTTTCACGGAGGTCTTCAAGCTGGTGTCCCTGGCCGCAACGCAGGTGTGGGAGAACCACAATCTGACGACGTACAGCGACACCACGTGCGAAGCATTCTGGGAACAGTCGCTGGCGACGGCGATCATGATGGAGTATCTGGCGCACGATGTTGGCGAAAACCCGGCCGTCTGCTACCTGCTGGGGCTCGTTCACGCGGTTGGGCGCTTCCCGATTGCAGGTCTGCTGGGGAAGGTAAAGCCGGCCAAGCGGGCGCCCATAAAGGAGGAGCTTGCCGAGCAGATCCAGTGGGAGCGCGCGGAAGCGGGCGGTATTGACCACGTTCGCGCGGGTGGAGATTTGCTTGAGCTGTGGGCGTTTCCGGCGGAGATCGTCGGGCCCGTGCGGCACCAAATTCTGCCGCTGCTCGCGCCGGTGGCTTTTACGCGCCGCGCGTGCATGTTGCACCTGTGCCGCCTGTGCGTGCCTTCGGTGCTAGATGCTTCAGCGCATCCGTTCGAAAAGGCCGTGCTGCCTCCGACGGTGGTGACGCGAGCTGGGACGTCGCGCAACGCCATACAGGGGCATCTGTCCGCCGTCGCGCACTGGATGGTGTCGACGCGCAACATGGTATCGGCCACGCGGGCCTCAGCGTAGGGCTCCGGTTGCGTGAGGCGGGCCCGTCGGACCGCGGCCTCGGGACGGTTTGTCTGGAAGAACTGCGGGGCGTTGCCGCTCGAGCCGTTCCAGTTTAAGCCGCCGCACAAACGGAAACCACGACTTGGTCACACGCCGACGCTGCGGCGAGCGTGGGTGGCCCCATCCTCGGGTCGGCGCGAAGGCATCAGCCAGGCCGCTTGGTGCAACAACCTGAAGTGGAACCGCTCTAGAAAAAGCGGATGGTCTTCGAATTCATGCGCGCGTGTTCCTCGTCACTGCACGCACGATTGATTGGCACCTCGGGCAGCACATCGTTGCGTTCGACGAGTTGCTGGGAGAGCAGGTAGTTCTCGACTTCCTCGCCGCTAACGTCGGCGAGCATTACGCCGTCAACTTCAACGCAGGGTGAGAGCGTCTGGCCCGACTTTTTCACCATCTCCGCGTAATTTTCGGGGCTATTGATGATGTCCTTGTCGTCGTATTCGAGTCCGTATTTGCGCAAAACGGCGCGGACACCGTTGCTCCAACCGCAGTAGGGCTTAAGGTAGGCGCGAATCTTCATAGGCGTTTTCGGGGAGAACATGCGGCAGGTTCCGGATTCATACAAGGTTCCCCTGCGCTTTTTCACTCGGTTTGGGGGGCGTTTAAGCGATGTCGGGCGACAGTCCTGTCAGGTCAGACCACTTCGGTTCGCCGGGGCATGGCGCTCTGGGCGCCCGGGCGGGTGACGGCGATGGAAGCGGCTTTTACGGCCCGCGAGGCTGCGGCGTCCACACTTAGCCCTTCGGCGAGGCCCACAGCGAGCCAGCCGGTAAAACAGTCGCCGGCGCCCACGGTGTCCACGGGTTTCACTTTAGGGGCGGATACGGTGCGGGAACCAGCGGCGTCGCAAACAAGGGCGCCGCGGGCGCCACACGTGACGACCACGGTCTTGCACCCGGCTTTGAGCAAGGCTGCGGCCGCGCGCTCGACATCCTTTTCCCCCGTAAGGAGGACAGCTTCGTGCTCGTTCGGCACAATAACGTCAACAAGCGCAAGGAGGCTCTTTGGCAGCTTGCGCGCGGGTGCCGGGTTGAGCACAAACAGCATGTTTGAGTCTTTGGCGAGTGATGCGGTTGCCTGAACGGCATCAAGCGGCACTTCAAGTTGCGCGACCGCGACTCCACTTTTTCCGAAGGCGGCTTGAGCAGCATGCACATCTGCCGCAGAAACTGTATCGTTGGCCGAGGTGGCGACGGCGATTGCATTTTCACGTTCACGGCCTCCAATCATAATCAAAGCCACACCGCTGGAAGTGCCTTCTTTGCATCGGAACCAGCGCGTGTTGATGCCTTCTGCACGGAGGCCTGCCAACGCGGCCTTTCCGTAGGCGTCGTCCCCACGGGCACCAATGAAGACAACAGCGGCCCCCGCCCGGGCAGCGGCAACGGCTTGATTTGCGCCTTTGCCGCCGGCGTGTTGTGCAAACGCGCCGCCGTGTAATGTCTCACCGGGCTTAGGGCCAATCGACATATGGGTTACAGCCACAGGAGGGCGGAGGCGAGGT
>CAZQIE010000059.1:0-19284 GCA_964593675.1 uncultured Opitutales bacterium | reverse complement strand
TTCAAACAGCTCGGTCACAATCTGTACAGTCTAAAATGTCGATTGGCCCTAGTCGGGCAGGTCGCCTCGGAGCGCAAGCCAGTCATCCTGACGGAGCCGCCCGAAGATTACATGACCATTTCGACCGGCACCACCGACTCCGTGCCGCGTCACCTCGCCATCATCCCCCTCGTGCATGGTCAGGAAGTTTTGGGCGTGGTCGAAATGGCCGCCGTCCGGACCCTGTCGGCCCGGCAGGCTGAGCTCCTCCAACAGGCCGTCGAGCCCGTTACCGTCGCCCTGATGACCGCAAGGTCCCGTGCGCGTGTGGACGAGCTTCTGCGCAAGACCCAGAACCAGGCCAGGGAGCTCCAGCAGCAACAGGAAGAGCTGCGCCAGACCAACGAGGAACTCCAGCAGCAACAGGAAGAACTGCGCCAGACCAATGAGGAGTTGCAGCGCGGCCAGGAACAGTTGCGGGAAAGTTATCAGGAGCTTGAACGCAGGACGCAGATCCAGCAGCGCCAGCAGGCGGAGATTCAGCGACAAAACGAGGAACTTGAAACCGCCCGCCGGTCCCTCGAGGAAAAGGCCCGGGCGCTCGAAGTGGCCAGCCGCTACAAGTCGGAGTTCCTGGCCAACATGTCCCACGAGCTCCGCACCCCGCTCAATAGCCTCCTCATCCTTTCCCGCCTGCTCGCCGACAACAAGGACGGCAACCTCACGGCAAAGCAGGTGGACTTTGCGCGCACGATCAACAAGGCCGGTTCAGACCTGCTTACGCTGATCAACGACATCCTCGACCTTTCGAAGGTCGAAGCCGGACGCATGGAGTTCCATATGGATTCCGTGCGGCTCGCGGACGTCTGCCAGGACCTCGAGGGCATGTTCCTGCACGTCGCTCAGGATAAACGGCTCGAATTCGCGGTGGAGCGGGCGGAGGCCGTCCCCGAGGCGGTCAAGACCGACGCGGCCCGGCTGGCCCAGATTCTCAAAAACCTCCTCGGGAACGCCTTCAAGTTCACCAACCACGGCTCCGTGCGGCTGCGCCTGCGCGTGCCTGAGGCTGGCGAAATCGCCGAAATTCAGGCCGCCGTCGCGTTCGATGTCGTGGACACGGGCATCGGCATCGCGAAGAAGCACCACGAGGGCCTGTTCCAGGCGTTCCGCCAGGTCGATGGTGGGACCGCGCGGAAATTTGGCGGCACAGGGCTCGGCCTTTCCATTTCCCGCCAGTTGGCCCTGAAACTGGGCGGCGACATCCGGTTCGCAAGTGAGGAAGGGAAGGGGAGCCGCTTCACCCTGTACCTGCCCGCTGCGGCCCCCGCCGACGGCGGTATGGCTGCCTTCAACACCGCGACCTTTACCGCGCCCTCCGCAGCCTCCGCGCCCGCTGCCGAGGCCGCGCCGCGGCCGGCGACGGACAACGCGGAACCCAAGGCCGCCTCCCCTGCTCCCGACGACCGGGAGAAGTTGCTCGCCGGAGACAAGGTCATGCTGATCGTCGAAAACGAGGAAGCCTTCTCCCGCCAGGTCATGTCTGTCGCGCGTGCCCGCGGCTACCGCTGCCTCCTGGCGGCCACGGGTGAGGAGGCGCTCTCCTGGGCGCAGCGCCACGTCCCCGCAGGCATCATCCTTTCCGTAAAACTGCCGGACATGAGCGGCTGGGCCGTCATGCAGCGCCTCAAGGATAACCCCGCTACCCGGCACGTTCCCGTACACTTCATCACCTGCGTCAACCACCCGAATCAGGGCTACCGCATGGGCGCCGTCGGGTACCTCGTAAAACCAGCCGACGAAACCGGCATTGATGAGGCCATCAAGCGCATCGAAACCGTCGCGTCGCGGGAAGTGAAACGGCTCCTCCTCGTCGAAGACAGCGTCGCGGAGATCGCCGATGTGCAGGACCTGCTGGGCGGCCAGAAGGTGGAGACGGTCGTCGCCCAAACCGGGGCCGCCGCAATCCAAAAGCTCAAGGACGAGACCGTGGACTGCATCGTGCTCGACCTTGGGCTTGCCGATATGTCGGGCTTCGACCTGCTCGAGACCATCCGCAAAGAACCCGCCTACCGGACCATCCCCGTCATCATACACACCGCGCGCCAACTGACGCGCGAGGAGGAGGCGCGTCTCCGCCGTTGCTCCGACAGTATCGTCGTCAAAGGCGTGCGGTCCCGCGAGCGTCTGCTGGACGAAGTCACCCTGTTCCTCCACCTCCCCCCAAGCTCCATGCCCGCCGATAAGCAGAAGCTCATCGCTCTCGCCCACGGCTATGAGCACGCGCTTGCCGGGCGCAAGGTCCTTGTCGTCGATGACGACATGCGCAACGTGTTTTCCCTGTGCAGCCTGCTTGAGGAGCTGCACGTGCAGACCTCTGTCGCAATCAACGGCAAAGAGGCGCTTGAGCGCCTGCGCGCGGAGCCGGACATCGACCTTGTGCTCATGGACATCATGATGCCGGAAATGGACGGCCTTGAAGCCATCCGCCACATCCGTGAAGACCTCGAACTGCGGCGGCTCCCGGTCGTTGCGCTCACCGCGAAGGCCACCCGGGGCGACCGCGAAGCCTGCCTTGCCGCCGGCGCCAACGACTACCTCTCCAAGCCCGTGGAGCCGGAGCGTCTCTTCGCGGTAATGCGTTTGTGGATACAGATGTAGGCCCGTCCGCATCCCGCCTGTAACCCTACAGGCGCCGCAACGTGTTTCCAGGGCACCACATCCCGCCCACAAGCAGGCGCATCGGCACCGTCGGCGCACCGCGCGCGTTGTTGTGCAACAGCGAAATCAGGAGGTCCACGCACGCGACCGCCTGCGCACCCAGGCGCCGGTCCACCCCCGAACACCGGTCGTGCGCGGAAATAATGCCGATCCCGGCGAACCCGCACGCATCCGGCACCTTCACACCCGCCTCCTTGAGCCATCCCAGGGTGATCGGGTGCCCGATGATCACTTCCGGTTTTTCACGTTCGTACCACTTCACGAACGGTTTCAGATCATGATGCTCCGCGTCGTAAACCCGTACGGGCGAAACGATCCGGCCGCGCACCACATAGTCGTGATAAACCGCCACCGAATCCCCGCCCGTCATGCGGGACATGCCTCCCGGCAGCGCGAGCCCGATCCGCTGGTAGCCTAGGCTCAATACCTCGTCCAGCGCGAGCCGCATGGCCTGGGAATGGTCCGTGGCGACCGAATGGATGGCCGGACTCCACAGACAGGGGCCCACGCACACCGCCGAGAACCCGGTGAGGTCGAAATCAAGATAGCCCGCGCCCCCCGTGGCCGTTGTAACCAGCAAGCCCTCGATCCCACGGGCCTTGAGGATTTCACGCAGGCGCTGGAGCGTCATGCCAGGCTCATGCACCCAAAACTCCTCCAGCTTGTACCCGTGGGCATCGGCGTGCGCGAACGCCGGCTGCCAAAAATCCCCAAACTGCGGAATCGTCTTGTGCGGAAGACGCCACGGAAACCCGTTCACAATCCCCAATACGACTACGCCCTTCTTCTCTCGCGACCGCTGCAAGTGGGCCATGGCCTTTGCGAGCACGGCGTCCGAACGGTAGCCCATCTTTTGCGCGAGCTCCCGGATGCGCTCACGCGTGCTCTGCGAGATGCTCGGGTGGTCACGCAGGGCCAGCGACACCGTGCTGGCGGAGACGCCGGCAGCGGCACCGATCTGGCGCAAAGTGGGAGGTGGCTGATGCGCAGGGTCCATTTGGAGCCCGGACAGGGTACAAGGAACCCTCAGGGTTGCGCAAGCCCGGTGGCAATCAACCGTAACAGTTCCCGCGTTGAGAAGCGCCGTCAGCCACGGGGCGCCGCCTTACACCGCCCCAAATTCGCGCCAAAGCTCGACGACCCATTCTTCGGGCACCCCGTCCACCGTCACCGCCCGGCCCAGTTGCTCCATCGCGACAAAGCGCATCCGGCCATGCCGCACCTTCTTGTCGTGCTTCATCGCTCCAAGCAGCGCGTCCACCGGCAGGGGGGACCACAGCTTCGTGGGCAGGTCATAGCGCCCGACGAGGTTGCGCACCGCGTTCAAGGCGCTGTCGTCCAGATGGCCGAGGCGCTGGGAAAGCCGCGTCGCCATGACCAGCCCGAGGGCCACCGCTTCGCCATGCAGGTACTCGCCGTACCCGGCGGCATTCTCCACCGCGTGGCCAAAGGTGTGCCCGAGGTTGAGCAGGGCACGCCCGCCGCTCTTCGCCGTCTCGCGTTCATCGCTGCGCACCACATCGGCCTTGATGGAGCAGCACGTGCGGATGATGAAAGGAAGCTCGGGGTGCCGCCCGTCAATCCGGGGGAGGTCCAGCAGCTTTTGAAACAAAGCCCGGTCCGCCAGCATCCCGTATTTGATGATCTCAGCCATGCCGGCGTTGAACTCACGCGGCGGCAGCGTATCCAGGAAGCTTGTGTCGATGAACACCGCCTTCGGCTGGTGGAACGCGCCAACCAGGTTCTTTCCGGCCTCGATGTTGATACCCGTCTTCCCGCCCACCGAACTGTCCACCATCGCCAGCAGCGTCGTCGGCACCTGGTAAAAGTCCACGCCACGCAGGTAGCTTGCCGCCGCAAACCCGGCCAAGTCGCCTATCACGCCTCCACCGATTGCGATGAGCGCCCCGCTGCGGTCCACTTTGCTGCGGGCCAGGTGCTCATACACCTCGCCCAGGTAGCTCAGGCTCTTGGTCTTCTCACCCGCGGGCAAGACAAGCGTCGCGTCCTTGCCGTGGATGCGCACCAGATACTCCGTCTTGCACGCGTGCAGGTTCTCGTCCGTGACGACCGCGAAAGGCCGTTTGCCCTCGCGCAACTCGCCCAGCACCTGACCGTACAGGTCCCACAGGTCAGCCCCAATATGGATCGGATACCGGCGTTCGCCCAGCTCGACGTGGAGTATGTCCGTCATCCCGTCAAAGGATTCCCAAATGACGGGGAAAATCAATCCCGCGCTGCTCGCTACTTGCGCGTGAGGATGATGTAGATCGCGTGGATGATGCCCGGAATGTACCCGAGCAACGTCAGGAGGATGTTAAGCCAGAAGTGCAGGCCAAACCCCACTTGGAGAAACACGCCCAACGGTGGGAGCAGGATGGCGAAAATGATGCGAAGAAAATCCATGGTTTAGCGCGGAATGAGGTTAGCGGCGTGTATAACAGAACCGGGGGAGCACCCGGGACGCCTGCGCGGATGGCGTGGCGGGCACTCCCCCGGCAAAGGGGCTATGAAAAACCGAGCCGGCCGGTCGGGCGCCTGCCCCCCATTGCTTGTTTCGCCCGCCGGCCGGCCTCAACTCGTTACCTCGCTACACGGCCTTCTTGTTGATGCCCTTGTTGAACAGGCCGCCTGTGGCGATCCGGGTAAGCTTCTTGTCCGCCGAGCTCTCCTCATCCAGCGTGTTCTGGAGGCTGTCGGCGTGGTTGTCCAAATCCAGATTCTTGGCGAACGTCACCACCGTGCCGTAGCCCGCAATCTCGTAGTGTTCCACACGTTGCGCCGCCGCAATCAGGCCCGCGTCGCGCACGATCGGGTCCGCCTGCTTCGCGATCATTTCCTCCGCTTCGCGTATCAGGCCTTCCATCGCTGGACACCGCTCACCGAGCGGCGATACCCCGATGTCGGCAAAAATGTCGTTCAGCCTTTCCACGTGCCCCCGGGTCTCGTTCAGGTGCTCGTTGAAGGCGTCTCTGAGCTCGTCGCTCGAGGCCGCAAAGGCCATCTTTGGCAGGGCGTCCAGGAGCTGTGTCTCGGCGCTGTATAGGTCGCGGAGCTGCTCCACGTAAAGGTCATGAAGGTTGTTGAGGTTCATTTCAAAGTCTCCTCGCTTGGGTTCGTTGTGCTGTAATTACCATAGGGCGTGCCACATTCGCCCCCCGCATCCATAAGCCTTTGGCTACGCCCTCCACTACGCTCTTAGGGCCTGCACCGACAGCGACACCGGGGGCTGCCGGGTCGTGCGTAAATGTCTTGTAATGCCGAAGGCGCCACGTGCAGCCTGCAATGCCTTGACCCCAGGTCTCGCCTGACTACGTTCAGGCCGTTATGCGACAGCTTCTCTCGTCCCTCTGGCGGCGGCGTCTGGAAAAGCCCGTGAGCGTCGGCCAGCCCGAAGCGCAGACCCTTTGCCCCTTCTCCTTTCTGTATGAAACGGTCGAGACGACGCTGGAAAAGCTCCCGGGGGTCGCAGACAAGGTGCTGGAAGCCCAGGTTGCGGCGCTCGTGAAAGCGCAGATCCCGATGATGGGCCCGCCCGTGTTCATCTACCGCAACATGTCCTCCGACATGTCCAAGCCCTTCACCGTCGAGATGGGCCTCATGGTGCCCGACGCCGCCCCCGCGCTCGCGCCCTACAAAATCCGCAAGACCGAGCCATTCCCCTGCGTGACGACCGTTTACCGGGGCCCCCTGGAAAGCATCTGCAAAGCCTACCGCAAAGTCATGCCAGCCGCCATGATCCTCGGCAGCCTGACCGGGGAGGTCCGCGAGTATTACCTGTATTGGGAAGGTTCCCCCGCTGCCCGCAACAACCTGACCCTCATCGCCGCCGGTGTGAAATAGGCGCTCGTGATTTGCCGTAACCCCTCCTCCGGCGACCCCGTTCCCTCCGCTCCGCCGTGGGCGTTTCCGCCGTTGACAGGGGCGGCGATTTTCAACACCGTCCACGGTTTTCCTGCCTTTAAAAGATAGGGGATAAGCGATGGCTACCGTCTCTCAAATCCGCAAAAAGAACGTCATCAGTTACAACAACGAGCCTTGCCTCGTGTTGGAGTGCCAGATTCGCACCCCGCCGAACATGCGCTCTTTCGCGCAGATGTCCTTGCGCAACCTCGTGTCAGGCAAGGTCATTCACGTCCGCACGAACGTGGGCGACACGTACGACATCTTGCAGACGGACGTGCGCAAGCTCGAATACAGCTACGAGAACCAGGGCGTCTACACGTTCATGGATCCGGAGACCTTCGAGAACTACGACCTCAACAAGGAGCTCATTGAGGACGTCAAGGACTACCTCGTTCCCAACCAGGTGTACGAAGTGTTCTTTGTGAACCAGCGCCCCCTCGCCATCAACCTGGCCTCCACGGTCGAGATGAAGGTCACGGACGCTCCTGAAGGCATCCGTGGTGACACCTCCGGCAACGTGCAGAAGTCCGTCACGGTGGAAACGGGCAAGGTTGTCCGCGTTCCCCTGTTCATCAAGACGGGCGACGTCATCAAGGTCAGCACCGAAGACGGCTCCTACCTGGGCCGCGTCTAAAACAGACTCCGACGCTACACGTCGGGAATAAAACCCGGGGTCCCCGCGACCTCGGGTTTTTTGTTGGCCAGAGGTCCCGCGGGACCCCGTGCTCGCGCACGCCCTCCGGCCCTCGAGCCGGGAGCACCATTCCGGCTTAGCGCACTTCTACTTTAAGCTGTCGCACCTCCTTAAATCACTTTTCCGCCCGCGCCGACGCGAGGATGGGGCGTCCACGCTCGCCGCAGCGTCGGCGCATGCGACAGCTTGAAATGGAACTGCTCTAGAGCCCAATCCAGTTTTGGTTGTTGGAATCAATTGCCGGAGCGCCGGCGCGAGGCCGGGGCGCACGCATCTGCCGCAGGCCGCACAGATAGTAACCCTGAGAAATCTATGGCAGGTCTCCGGGCGCACGCTTTTGTTCCGGCGCCGGGGGCTCAACGAGGTCGATCAGGGAAGCAAGATACCGGAAAGGCCGCTGCAGCACTCCGCCCGGTAGCTGGAGCCTCGGCACGTCACGCTCATCGCGCAGGCGCCCGTAGAAGCTGAACAGCCCGATCTTCATCGCGCAGGCGAACGTCAGGTAGCCCACGAACGCACCCACATTCATGCGCGGCCCCCCCGTCGCATCGGCGTCCTTGAGCAGCAAGCCCCAAAGGACCGGCGAGAGCCCGCCCAGGAAACCCACGACCGCCGTCTGCACCGAAACCATGAGCGGGCGGTCCTCGTCCTGCGCGAGACAAGGCAGATACTTCAGGTGCGCTATCGCCGTGCAGCTCCCCGCAAACCCCACGGCCGCGAACGTCAGCGCCAGCGGCAGCCCCGCCGGCAAGTGGCCCGTCACGAAGCCCACCCAGTAGAGCTGCACGCCAATCATTACAAGAATGGGCACCTTGAAAAACGGCCTCACCCCGTGCCGGTCTATCCAGCGCCCGATCAGCCACCCGCCGATCAAGCTCCCGCCGTACTGGATCGCCGCCAGCAGCAGCACGAAATCGCTGCCCATCCGCACCTCCGTCTTGAGGTAATAGGTGAGGAACGCGACAAAGCCGTAATCGATCACCGCGGTGAGCAGGCACAGCGTCAGGTAGAACCGGAACGGCCCCTTGCGCAGGCACAACGCCGGCGCTTCGGAAAACACGCGCCCGAGCGGAATCATCTTGGGCTTCGGGGCATCGGGCATCCGGGTGAGGCAGTAGATCGACAGTGCTGAGCCGAGGATCGCCACCCCATATTGCACCGCGAACGCCTCATACGTCGGCAGCACGCGAAAGAGCGCCGCGCACGTCAGCAAGGTCAGCACCCCGCACACCCCGCTCACCACCTGGTCCCGTGCGAAGAAGCGCCCCCGCGTATGGGCGGGCAAGAGCGCATAGAGCCACGGCACATGTGCCGTTCCGCCAATCGCGCGGAAGATGCAAAAGAAGAACACGCTCCAGACGAAAGCCGTCAGCATCCACGGTTGCGGCGTCTGCGGCGCCTTCAGCGCGAGCGCCAGCGGCACGAGCAGGAACACCGATCGCAACGTCCACCCAATGACCATCTGGCGCCGGTAGCCCAGCACGCGCAGGAGGGACGTCGCCATCACTTGCAACGGCAGCACCAGGAAGACGAACGCGTACAGCAGGCCCACTTGCGTCGTGCTTGCGCCCAGTTGCTGCCCAAGCAGCACCATCGGCGTGCCGAGCGCAATCAGCCACGTCAGCCCGTTGTAGAAGCTGAAACTGAGCCCGTGCCGCACGAGGGCGCGCGTCCGGGCGTCTGGATCTGTGGCCTTCAAAATCTCCGTTCGCGCCTAACCGAGCACCTGCTGCCAGCGCGCAATTTGCTTCCGCACCTCGCCCGGCCCCGGCATGCCTGGCCGCTCTCGTCGGCTCATCGCCCGCGCGACATCGAACACCTGCACCCAGTCCGTTTCAAAGTGCGCGTCAACCGCCTTCACGTCTTCGTAGGGAAGCTGGTTCAGCGGCACCCGCTTTTTCTCCGCAAGCGCCACGAGCGCGCCGATGCGGTGATGGGCGTCGCGGAACGGCACCCCACGTTCAACGAGGTAGTCCGCGAGATCCGTCGCCAGCAGGAGCGGGTCCTTGACCGCCGCCGCGCAGGCCCCGGCGTTCACGCGCATGCCGGCGAGCGAGCGTTCCAGCACCTCCAGGCAGATCAGCGTCTGGTCCAGCGCGTCGAACACCGGCGGCTTGTCTTCCTGAAGGTCCCGGTTGTACGTGAGCGGCAGGCCCTTCACGAGTGTCAGGAGCATCTGTAGGTGCCCCTGCAGGCGCGCCGCCTTGCCGCGCAGAAGCTCCATCGAGTCCGGGTTCTTCTTCTGCGGCATCAGGCTGGAACCCGTGGTGAAAGCATCCGGAAGCGTGACAAAACCGAATTCCGCCGAGCTCCACAAAATCACGTCTTCCGCCACACGCGAGAAATGCGTGCCACACAGGGCGCAGGCCCCGGCGAACTCAACGAACAGGTCACGGTCCGCGACCGCATCCATCGAATTCGGCGTCACCCGCGCGTTCCCGGCCTCATCAACGAAACCCAGGTACCGCGCGGAAAACTCGCGGTCGATCGGCAGCGTCGTACCGGCGATCGCCCCGGAGCCCAGCGGGCACCAGTTGGCGTGGTCGCGCACGGCACCGAAGCGGCCCAGGTCGCGGTGGAACATCTCGACATACGCCAGCAAATGGTGCGCGAGCGAGACCGGCTGGGCGCGCTGGAGGTGCGTGTAGCCGGGTATATACGTCTGCTGGTTGGCCTCCGCCAACGTAACCAGCGCCCGCAGCAGCGCCACGAGCCTGAAGCTGACGGCATCGCACGCCGCCTTGAAGAACAACCGCATGTCCGTCGCCACCTGGTCATTGCGGCTCCGGGCCGTGTGGAGCTTGGCGGCCGCCGGCGTGCGCTTGAGCAAAGCCTGCTCAATGTTCATGTGCACGTCCTCAAGCCGCTCCTCCCACACAAACGCGCCCGCCTCGATCTCCTTCAATATCGCGTCCAGCCCCGCGTGGATCGCATCACGCTCCGCCGCCGTGATGAGCCCGATGTGGCAAAGCATCGCCGCCTGCGCCTTGCTGCCCTGCACGTCAAACGGGGCAAGCCGGCGGTCGAACGAGACGGACTCGCTGAAGCGGAGCATGAGGGCGGCGGGGCCTTCGCCAAACCGTCCGCCCCAGGTGGCCTGAGTGGGTTGCTGCTGCGACATGGGGTGCGACTTTAGGGCGCGCCCCGTTGCTTGAAAAGCTGCAAAGCACCTCACCTGCTGCGCGAACGTTCGCCCCACCAACACGGGAGAGGGCTGCTCGCTGTGCCGCGACGCGCCATGCTTTACGCCGCGGGGTGGGCGAGCCCCTCGGCGTTCAGGCGCCATCCCACTCCGGCAATTTCCCTTTAGCTGGGGCGATTTTGCCGCGCCCGCGGGAACCTTTACGAGGCTGCCCCATCAGGGCGTTGCCGAAACTTCGCGCAATCGTACCAGCGATTCCCCGCGACCCCGTGCGCGCGTCTATATTGCCCCATCATCTGAACCCTCCCCGCGATCACCGCAAAACCATGAAATTCTGCACCAAAGCGCTCGTCTTCGTGGCAGCCCTGGCACTGCCCACCACCTCGTCAGCCTTCGTTTACGACCGGGAGATGTTCTCGGTGGAAGTCCCGCCACAGTGGCGCGTCGATACCTCAGCCAGCGACTACGCTCCTGATTCGAACTTCGCGCTCATCAGTGAAAGGGGCTCCATTATAACCTTCAGCATCGACCAGACCCCGATGACGGACGAGCAGCTGCTGGGCAACGCGCTGCAAGCGCTTGAGGGACTCGGCGTCACGCCCGTACGCAGTCGCGAAATCTATAGCTGGGGGGCGACTCCGGGCCTCGGCAAAGAAATGGACGGTTATATACTAAGTATTTACCCGGGCCGCATGACCGTGTTCGCCGCCCGTAATGGCCGCGTCTGCCTTATGGTCACCGAGACCGTCTTCGCCGAAGCGGCTGCCGCGGACGCCGAGGGCGTGGAAACCGTGCGCCAGACCTTCGTGTTCAAGTCCGACGCCGCCGAGGAATCCACCCCGCCCGCAAACCAGTCTCGTCCGCTTAGGGTGCGCTATGGTGGCCAGCGTTAGGACCGCCGTCGCGGGCAATCTGTATGCGGCGTTGCCGTGTTTCTACAAGTGCGCGCACGCGTGGAGGTTCAGCCTTCCCCTGAGGTTCCCCTCCCGTAGCCCCTTTTTTGCTACCGAAGACCCTCCCTCGACAGGCCCTCAGGAGCCGCCGGTGCAGGGCCCCCTCTGGCCGTCCCGGGCGCCAGGTCAAAGGAGGTTGAAAACGCCTACGTAGAACCCTGTATTCTTTACACGAATATTACCGCAACGGGTTGGTGCTGCTGGACCTTTGCGGCGCGGTAGGCGATACTGGGGACGTTCTCGAAGCTCACCCTGTCTCCGCCATGAAGACCGCCGCTGCCCTCTTCGCCCTCCTCGCTCTCTGCTTCGCTGGCATACCCGCCATGGCAGCGGAAACGAACATAGACCGCTCCACGTTCTCCATCCGCCTGCCCAACTCCTGGAAGGTTGACACCGCCGCCCCTGACTTCAATGCGGACAATAACTTCGCTGTCGTCAGCGAGCGCGGCACCATTGTCACCTTCCGTATTGATCCGGGTGCTGAGGACGTGGACGCGGTGCTCACTGCCGCCCTCGGTTCCATTGACGGCCCCGCCATCACGGCCAAGCGCAAAAACTCCTTCACGGCGTGGGGCAGCATGCAGGGCTCCGGCAAGCTCCTTCGCGGCAAAATCCTGGACTGCTTTGACGGCGAAATCACCGTTTTCGTGGCATCCCTCAACGGCCAGACCGTCCTCATCACGGAAACCGTGTACTCGGACGCAAAAGATGCCGATGCCTCGGGCCTCGCCGCCCTGCGCGACGGTTTCCGCGTGAAAGCGGTTACCGCCGTCGCGGCTGTGCGTTAAAAACGGCCCTCAACCGCCTACGCGGTACCGGGCGCAGAGTTGGCGCCCCGTGCTCGCTTGGATAGGGAGTGTATATGCGAGTCCGCCTTCTTTCGGAGGCGGATCTTTTTTTGACCCCGTAGCACCCCCGTTTCCTATGGCCTTGGCTTTTTCGATTTCAAAATTAGTGTCAAATATGCGTATTTGCAAAGGCACCCTTTGCCGTTATCTATCCCTTATGATTACCCGCCGTATTCTCTCACGCACGCGTCGAATCGCGACCGTGGCCGCGGTGTTTTTGGCGTTCAATGCGCCCGCCTTTGCGGAACCTGCCGAGGTCTCCGAGCTTGCCGCCAGTGCGTCCGCGCCGGTGGCAGCAGCACAGGTGCAGCCGCTGGCCGTGGTGACGCTGCCGCCCCCCGCTGTGCTGTCCGAGAAGTTCATGACCGTGGCGCGGAAGATCATGCCGGGGCCGCAGACGGAAATGATGCCCATGTTCCTGCTCGGGCAGTTCGGTTACCCCGCCTTCAACGGCTTCTCTGCCGAAGACCCCGTTGTCATCCACCTTTTCAAGAACGAGGCCGGTCCCGTTTCCGTCGCCTTCCTCGCCCGCATGTCGGCGGACAGCCCCGTGCGCGCCCAGCTCGCCCAAATGTACGCGGTTCAGGACATCCCCGGTGGCTGGACTCTCATCCAACAGGGCGGCCTGAAACTGCCGCCCTCCGCCCTCGATTCCATGATCGCCGTCGCCCGCAAGCCGCGCGGCCACGACCTTGAACTGAAGGTGCAGCTCGATGGCGTGAAAGTCTTGCTCCGCGAGCAACTGGCTGCCGCGAGCGACGCCGCGGACCAAAAGATCCGTAAAGAGGCTCTGGACCTCCTTCTCACCGAGTTCGACGCCTTGCAGGACCTCGGCCTTAGCCTGGATTTCGGCAAGGACGCCATCTCCTTCAGCCTCTCCGCCAAAGCCGCCCCCCGCTCGCCCCTTGGCGCCGTGTTCTCCACAAAATCAGGCGGCCCCGTTCCCGCCGCTCAATTCGTGCAAAACAAAGGGGCCATTGTATTTGCGAGCCGCTATGATGCGCAGTCGTTCGTCGGCTACCTGCGCCACCTCTCCGCCACGGCGAGCAAGGCGGGTCTTGCGGACTTCTCCCGGAGCTTTGACGAACTCCTGAAGACTGCGGATCTCCAACTCAAAAATATGGACGGCACCACCGCCGGCTCCATCACCTACGAGAACGGCATCCCTGTCACGGTCTCACTCTGCGGAGGTGCGCAGGGTAACGAAAAGCTCCTGGAGTCCCTGCGCGCTCAGGCCGACAGCACAAACACATTCTTCGGCAGACACTTGAAGGCCTTCCAAAAGGGCCTCCCTGAACTTGATATGCGCACCGCGCTCAAGGAAAACGCCTTTTCCGTGGACGGCACGCCCGTTCACCAGATCGTCTCTACCGTAACCGCCCCCGTACCCACGCCCGACGGCCAGAAACCGCAGAGCGGCGCGACGGAGCAAAGCTACGAGATCGCAGGCACGAAACAGATCCTCAATTCCGGAAACTATTTCGTCACCTCCCTCGGCGGCTACACGATACTCGCTTCCAAGCAGGACCAGATGCGGGCGTCCATCGCAGCCGTCAAGGCCGGCAAGCCTGTCGAAGGGAACGTCGCCACAACGATTCAGCTCAAAGAAGGTGAAGCCGTAAAAGCCTATATTCGAATCCCGGAAATAATGCTGGCCTCCGAGGCTGGCATGGATCCCACAGGGGCGGGCGTCGAGAAGATGCGCCGTCTTTCCGAAGCCTACCGTGCGCTGGCTCCCGAACCCATCTCCCTGAGCCTGACCACTTCTCCCGAAGCGCACGTAGAGTACCATATGGACATCCCGGTGGATGCCCTCGCGAAACTCCGGATAGCCTCGGAACGTGCCTCCCGTCCGGAGACTCCCGCCACCCCGACAGGCTCCGCCCCGACGACCTCTGCCAAGTAGTAGGGTTCCTGGCGGCAAAGGCTGACTCGGTCGGTTGTTGTTCGTAACAGTCTGAAAACTACGTGTTTGGGGGGTGGTTTCGCAGGGGGCGTCGAACGATTTCGATGTTTTCGCCCCCTGCCGGAACCAATGTGCACTTGCGATCCCCCTGCCGCATTTTCACGCTTCCCCGGAGCACCCTGAGTGGTGTGCGTGCCATGGACTTCTCACTCATCGCTACCTTCTTCCTCCTCGTTGGTCTCGAGCTCGTTCTCGGCGTTGATAACATCATCATGGTGATGATGGTCAGCTCCCGTTGTGACCCGAAGCGGCGCGCCCTCGTGCAGAAGCTGGGCCTGGGGCTGGCGGCGGCCGGGCGCATCATGCTTCTCGCGAGCATCACGTGGGTGCTCAGACTCACCGAGCCGGTAGTGACGGTCATGGACCGCGCCTTTTCGTGGAAGGACATCGGGCTCCTCGCGGGCGGCCTGTTCCTCCTGGCTAAGGCCGTCAAAGAAATTCACCACGCCGTCGAGCACCCGGTGGACTCCATCGAAACGCCCCCGGGAGGCCACACCACTGTTTTCAGCGCGGTCATCCAGATGCTCCTTCTCGACCTCGTGTTTTCCATCGACTCCGTGATCACGGCCGTCGGCCTCACCACGACCCTTTGGGTCATGATTGCCGCCGTGCTCGCCTCCGTCGTCCTCATCCTCACCGTCTCCGGCCCCATCATCCGCTTTGTCCAGTGCAACCCGGGCCTGAAAGTGCTCGCCTTGGCCTTCCTCGTTGTTGTCGGCGTGACGATCATCATGGAAGGCATGCATCAGCACGTGCCCAAGCACCTGATCTACATGCCGCTCGGCTTCTGCCTGGCCATCGAGCTTCTTCAGATGCGCCAAAGCAAGCACCTGCGCAGCCTCGAAAAGGGCGTTGAAGCAGATACCAGTGCCGTTGGCCTTCGGAAGCCTTAGCAGTTCCCTTTCGCGTCGGCGCACGCGACAACTTAAAGTAGAAGTGTTCTAATCTGCCGCTGCGCTGGGATGCCGGAATAGGACGCCCCCATCCTCGCGTAGGCGCGGGGGAATGGGGGCATCCAGCAGGTGCGACACCTGGAACCGAATGTGGTCTAGAGCCTGCCGAACCCGACAGGTCCCTCAATGTTGTGCTCGATATTGACGAGGTGGAGCTTCGTATAGACGGCCTCGGGCAGCTTGTCTCCGGCTGCGATGGCTGAAAGTTCCTTCCCGGTGCACGCCAGCATCCACTCACGCCTCGTTACAGGCTCGGTCACGCTGATGTACGTGATTTCAGGGCTCGTGTAACTGGCTGTCAGCGGCGTGCCGCCCACGTTGCGTTCCTTCCAGAACGTGTCACCGCCACGCTTCCATTTTGCCTTCACGACGAAATGGAAATTGTCGTCGATAGTCGGCTCCTCGTTCTTGTACTTGATCACGAAGTCCCCGAAAGTGACGTAGGGCTGCTTGTCCGGGAAAAAGAAGAGCTCTTCATCCTTGTCCCCAAAGGCCACCAGGATGGCGAGTTTCTCCTGCGAGAAAATGCCCGTCATCTTGTTACCGCTGGCGTAGGCCGCGTTGATCGTGTTGAGCCCGTAGCGGTGGGCATTCACGGCCTGGACGAAATCTTTCGGAACGTCGAACGTCCCATGGGTCAACCTTACCTCATGCCGCGGCACGCTGCGCAGCGCCTGGATAAGGCTGTATTCCCGGGACTGCAAAAACTCGTCCCAGGTCGCCTTTCTCGCCGCGGGATCTGCCGATTCGGCAATCAGGCGCAGTTCCTCCACGTAAGGCCGCGTTGTTACCCACAAAGTTTCTGCCGCAGACTTCACGGTTGTGGAGCCGATCATGTTCGTCGTGGCGATCCGGTGAAGGTCTTCGGAAACGAACTTCAGTTCCGTATACGCGCTGGCGACGTTCGACGGCTCCACATTCCGGATCGTGTCCAGGATCTTCTGTTCGATCGCCAGGATCGTTCCCGGAGGCATCGTCGTGCGCTCCATGCCCAGGCTGGAACGCGCACGCTCGCGCAGGTCATCCAGCTTCTCCTTTACCGCCTTTGCGCTGGCTGCCGGTTTCGTCAGGAAGATTACCGCCTCCTGCTCCGTCTCAATCGCCTTTTGGAACTCGTGCAAACCGCTCGTATAGAAGAGAAGGCGCGGTGTCCCCATCTCCAGCCCAAGGGAGGTCGGGCTGGCCGGCACTTTCAGCGACTCGATTTCCTTGGCTGATTTGCTCAGCGACTCCTTGGCTCTCGCATAGCGTTGAGCCCGGATTTCCGCGCTCGTTGTCGTAAGGTAATCCGACAACGAGGGGTTTTTCCTGATCACGGTGAGGAGTGCCTCCGCTTTTGCGTTCGCCGCCGCCACGGCCGCATCCGTTTCCCGTTTGAAACGGGCTTCCGGCGTTTCGGCCTGAGCTTTGGCTGCGGCTGTAGCTTTGGTCTGCGCCTCTGCCTTGTCTGCCTTTTCGCAGGCGACGAGGAGCGTTGCCCCCAGCATCAGGATCGCCGCTTTCTTTCCGAAACTCATACGCGTTGGCTTGTCATTCATGACGTGCCGACGAATTTCGTGTCTCGGGTGGTTACGGTCAAGGAGGAAGACTCTTTTGGCCTACGTTACCCTCTTCGCCCCCCCCTGCATCGGAGCGCGCAGGCATCCTGGCGCATACGGCTCAAGTTGTCGCACCTGTTGGAACTCCCTCCTCCACCCGCGCCGACGCTTCGGCTACGTTCGACTTGGGGCCGTTTCGTTCGGCTGCACGGGCTTGATATGCTGCTGCGCTGGGATGCGGGAATAGGACGCCCCCATCCTCGCGTCGTCGCGTGCTAGGTCGTGATGTGAGCAACTTGAAGCGAAACTGCGCTTAGAGGCCGAGCTGGCGGGCGGCGGCCGTTAGGAAGCGCCGGTTGTAGTCGGGCAGGCGTCCCTTGTTGTCCGGCCCAACGTTGAGCAGCAGGTTCGCGTCGTTGCGCTGCGCCGTCCGGTACATCGCCGCGATGGTTTCGGGGAACGGGTAACGGATCTCAGCGCCCGCGTTCCAGAACCAGGTCGGGATAAGCGTCGTGGCGTGCTCAAGCGGCAGGTACACATTGTGGCCTGCCGGGTCCTCATGGACGGGCTCGACGAGTGTCTCGTGGAGCCGGTCGTCGTAAACGTAATTGAAGTCTTCCTGCACGCGGGCGTCCACCGGCCAGTAGCGGACGTGGCCAGGGCGGTCGCAACTTGAGTTGTTGATGACGATCGTATCCTTCTGGATGCTGTGGATCGTGTTGTACAGGGCCTCCCATTCCCAGGCCTCGCCCTGACGGAACCCGCTGCTGCGGTCGGTCTTCCAGGCCGGGTTGAAGAACGGCTTGCCCGTCGGGTACTCCTTGTCCCAGCCGCCGTCGAACCACAGTTCCACGATGTCGCCGTAGTCGCTGAGAAGCTCCGTGAGCTGCGCCCGCATGTAGGCGGCATACCGGGCGTCGTCGTTGTAGAACGCGCAATTCAGGTCCCAGAGGGAATAATACAGGCCGACCTTCAGCCCGGCCTTGCGGAAGGATTCGGCGAACGCGCCCACAATGTCGCGGCGGAAAGGCGAATTGCCAACGTGGTAGCCCGTGTGGCGCGAAGGCCACAGGCAGAACCCGTCATGGTGCTTAGCCGTGAGCACGCCGTAACGCATGCCCGCGGCGGCCGCGACCTCCGCCCACTGGTCCGTTTCGAGACCCCCGAGCTGGAAGTCTTCACGCGCGAATTTCCCGTCGCCCCACATGCGTCCCGCGATTGTGTTCGGGCCGAAATGCACGAAAAGACCATAGCGCAAATCGCGCCACGCGCGCTGGGCCTGCGTAGGCTGAGGGCGCTCTGCGAGCGGCGTGGAGGGCGACGGGGCGGTTTCGGTGGTGCGATTCATGGCGGGCGCGTTTTGCATGCCGGTATTATCGCCGAAAATGGTCCCAAACAAAATAGGGTGCCGGTGGAAGGAGCTCGCCAAGGCTGGTTTATTTTCACCATAATGAGCCCGTGAAAAGCGCGGCTGACATGGAAGGGGCAGGGGGCGCGGCTGCCGGCGTCCTGATGCCCCTTGGCCTGGAACCGGAGCTCGTGCAGGCGGGCATCGGGCAGCACGTTGAGCGCGAGGAGCGTTTCTACATGCCCCACCTGTGGTGCCTGCACCTCTACACGTACGAGGCGCGTCTCGAGCTCGACGGCCGCCTCATGCACATTGAGCCCGGTTGCGCCGGCATCATCCCACCGGGCGTCCGGCAGGTTTACCGCTTCGAGGGGCCATCGCGGCACCTCTACGCCCATTTCCGCTTCACCGGGCAGGTAGCGGATGCCGACCGCGTGCATGTGCCGTTGCTCGTGCAACTCGGCGAGCGTGTGCGCGAAGCCGAAAAGCTGTTCCGGTCCGCCATTGACGCCGGCGCCTTGCGGCCACGGCGGGCGGACGCCGCCCTTTGGGAGCTCCTCTGGCGCCTGACAGAGGCCATCCCGGCCGCCTCGCGGCCTGTCTCTGCGCCGCACCCGAGGCTTGAGGCCGCGTGCCAGATGATAGAGCGCGAGCTCTCCGGCGAACTCCGCGTGCGTGAGCTGGCCCGGCGCCTCGGCCTTTCCCACAACCACCTCGACCGGCTTTTCAAGGCCGCCTTCAAGGTCTCCCCCGCCGCCTACATCCGGGACCGCCGGATGCAGCGTGCGCGTCACCTGCTCGAAAATAGCACGCTCCCCATCAAAGTCGTTGCGGCAAACGTGGGCGTGCCGGATCTCCAGGCTTTCAACAAGTGCGTAAGGAAGGCCTTTCAGGCCTCACCGCGCGCCTTGCGTGAGGCCCGGGACATCGCTCCGTAGGCAGCGCAACGCGTCGCAACATAACTCTCGGGCTGGCGCCAACACTACGGCGCGGTCCCGAAACGAAACTTCCAGAGCGGTCTTACTTCAAGTTGTCGCGTGCGCCAACGCTGCGATCACGAACGGCGGTTACACGCACTGCGCTACCAGGGCTCCTGAAACAGCGCTGCCGCCGCGGATGGGCTCAGGAGAACCCACCGGCGACGGCAGCCGTGTTGCAAACAAACCCTGCGCGCCTGGTTGCTGGAACACGCCCTAGGGCCAATCGACATATGGGTTACAGCCACAGGAGGGCGGAGGC
>CAZQIE010000058.1:0-19999 GCA_964593675.1 uncultured Opitutales bacterium | reverse complement strand
GGTTCGCGCTGCCACTGATGCGGCACCGGGTGATCTCTTGGTATTTGTTCATCGGGATTGGGCGGCGGGTTTTGGAGGAAAAGAAACTTGTTAGCGAAGCGGTTTGCGGGCGATCAGCATGCGGATGTTCGGCTTGCAGATGCGCGTCTTCAGGAGTGTCTGGTCAAAGGCGTCAAGCAGGTGTGCCACGGGGTAACGGAACCAGTCAGGGCCGGCCAGGAGCTGCATTGGCGTGATGGCAAAGGCATTGAACGAGTAGGACTCGATGAGCTCGAACTTTGTGCGCCAGATGCGGTTGATGTCCCACACGGTGCTGTATTTGGCCATTTCAGCCGGGGAGAAGATTTCGACGGGCTGCGGGCTGCGTCCGAGGAGGCGGTTCCAGCAGGCCTTCGCCTTGTCGGCGTAGGAGCGGTCGTAGGTGGGCACGGCCAGGAGGGACAGGCGCAGGAGCCAGTTTTCGAGGGCGCCTTGTTCGTAGTCGTCGACGGTTGCGATGATGCCGCCGGGCTTGAGGGCGCGGTAGGCCTTTTCAATGAAGGCCTCGAGGTCCGGAAGGTGATGGAAGGCAGACCAGCCGGAGATGGCGTCGAGGGTTTCCACGCCGAGGTCGACTTTTGAGACGTCCTCAAGGTGGTAGGTCACGCTGCCGAAGCCTTCCTTATAGGGGTTCTCGTCGAGCATCTGCCTGGCGAGCGAGATGGCGTCCGGCGAAATGTCATAGGCGTCGACGTGCTGACCGCGACGGCCAAGCTCGAGCGCGAGCCAGCCGGGGCCGCAGCAGATATCCAGCACGCGGCCGCCGGGCGTGTGGGCGCACTGTGTGAGGTAGCGGTCGCGGAAGCGCTTCTGCTGGATGTTGTACATCTTCGGGTCCACGGGCTCGTCACCTGTCTCGCGGTAGACGACGCGTGTGGCGCGGCGGATGTCTGCCTGAAAGGGGATGCGTCCGTGTTTGGAGCGGCGGCGTGCGCTCTCGTTGAAAAATTCCGCTTCTGCCTTCTGGACGTCTGAGAGGTCCGATTTCGAGGAGGTATCCATAGCCATGTTAAAAGATTAGAGACGGTTAGCGTGTGGTTTTTTGGGGCTGGGCGAGGCAGGTTTCGGCGATGCGTTCACTGGCGCGTCCGTCGGCGGCGTGCACGTAACGCTGCAGAAAGCTTTGGCGGGCGGGCGCAAGCCCGGCTTGAAGGACGGTGCAGGTGGCGGGTTCCGCGAGCCTGCTGACCGCGTCTTCGAGCTCGGATTCCGAGCGGGCAACGACGACGGCGCCGCTCTGTTCGTAATTCTGGGCCCAGATCCAGCCGGGAAGCACGGCGCAAAGTGTCGGCTTGCCGAGCATGATGGCGTCAAGCGTTGCGGTGGAACCGAGGGAAACAAAGACGTCGCAGGCCTGCACGAGCTGCCGGATGTCATGCTGGCGGCCGAGGAGGGTTACGTTGGCCTTGTGCTCGGCAACGCGTTGCACGTCTTCGGGGTCCTCAAGGGGATGCGGCTTGTAAACCAGGTGCCAGCCACGGGCTTGGGCGGCGGCTTCGACGATGGCTTTCTGTGTGCGCTGGAGTGCCTCGAGATCTTTGCCATCGCCATATTTCAGGTCTGCGACGGAGGACGCGAAAAGGACCATGCGGGCGTCCGCGGGCAGGCCGAGGGCATCGCGGACGAGGCGGCGTGCTTCGGCGCTGCCGTGCAGGAGGGCGTCATGGCGCGGGGAGCCGGTGCAGACGATGCGGTCCGCCGGGGCGCCGTGTTTGCCCATGACTTCGGCGGAGGCGGTTCCCCAGGCGGCAATGTGGTGGGCGAGTGAGAAGCGCCACTCGACGGCCTCGTCGCCACAGTTGCCAAACTGAACTTCGATGGTCGGCACGCCGTGTTTTTTTGCGACGAGGACAAAGATGCGGGCGCGCGGGTCGGCGACGTCCGGGCAAAGGACGGCAGCGGGCTTGGCGCGGCGCATCCATGTTTCCGCCAGGGCGACGAGGGCAGCCTGTGTGGGAAGTCGGTTTATGAGGAGTTGCTGGAGCGTCTGGCCGATTTCGGGCCAGAGGGGCTTACCCTGCGGGCTGCGGGCGGTCTGGGGCAGGCCGTCTTTGGCGAGGGCGAGGCTGCGCACGCGCTCAAGCATGCGCCTGAGGTCAGCGGCCGTCCTGGCAGCGTGCTCGTCCCAGGCCTGCCAGACGCTAAGGGCGGCTCCTTCATTTTCCGGTGTGTCCTGGACCGTCACGGGCAAGCCTCGTTCGTGACGCTTGAGGGAGGCGGCGAAGGGCTCAAGCACGTCGCGACGCATGTACTCCGAAAAGCCGAGGAGAAGCCAGTGGCCGGGGGCGGGCAGGGGCTTTGTCTCGGGATTCCGGCGTGCGCGGAGGCGTGCGCGAACGGGGCCGAGCCAGCACCGGAGGTGATGGGCGACAGGGTGTGCCTGGCGGCCTTGCATCGCTTCCGGAAAGAGGTAGATGGCGAGATCGGGCGCGGCGGCATCGTAGAGGGAGATGCCGTCAAAGGTGAGGGCTTCGCGCAGGGTGGAGCCGTCCGGGAGGCGCGCGTTCGCGAGCGCGGTCACCCAGTCAGAAGCTTCCCAAAGCCTGCGGTTGATCTCGTTCATCGTCGTTAGATTAGCGTGAAGAATCGTTCGCGAACGGTTCGGCCGTCGGTCTTCAGCACGCGGTGCTGGGGATACTGGCCGACGACGATGGAATTTGCGGGGACTTCCGCGCCGAGCACAAAGGCATTTGCGCCGAAGACGACATCGGGGCCAACGCGGACGCCGCCAATGACAGCGGCGCGGGAGAACAGGACGGTGCCGCCTTCGAAGCAGGGATACCGGTTATCTTCCGTGGCTCCGACGCTCACGTTTTGGTAAACGACGAGGTGGTTCCCGTAAGTGGCGTTGCCGAGGACGGTGCCGACGGGATGGATGAAGAGGAAGACTTCGGGCAGACGGACGCTGTAGAACAGGTCAAGCCCGTGGAGCGCCTTGTTCAGCAGGAACGTTTTTTCGCAGACGGAGGCGGGTGCCTTGCGCTGGTGGAGGGTGTTGCCGAGGAGGTAAAGGAAGGCGGTGTAGTGGTCTCCCATTCGATGATTGAAGACCGCATCTTCCCCTTCGCGGTAGTACTTCCGGCGAATGCCTGCGAAGCACGCGCGCACGCGTTCCAGGGTTTCGTCGACGGCGGGCTTGAGGTCGTCAGCCGACACGACGTCCCCGTCGGGAAAAAAGGCGTTGGCCTGGCTCGCAAAATAGCGGGCCAGGCCAATGCTCTCCAGAGAGCAACGCAGCTTCACGGGCGGCTCGGATGCCTAGCGCTTACGTGCGACGAGGAACGCCCACGGCTGGTAGACGGCGCCGAGCATCATGTAGCGGCGGCCATCGGCAAGCTTTTCCGTGCGGGTGATGTCGCCCTTTTCGGTTGCGGCCTCGGGGATGTCGATGTCGATTTCGAACGGCTGGATGTCGCAGTTCGAGAAGCCGTTTTCAGCGAACTTCTGCTTCACCTGCTCGGTGTGGTAGAAGTGCTTCACGGTGCCGTCGGGGTGACGGTCCGTCTTCGAGATGATGATCAGGTCCCGGTGGTACGGCTGGTAGCAGTCGAAGTTGATGAAGTGGCCGCCGCTCTTGAGGACGGTGCCGATATTGGCGACGAGCCTCCAGAAGCTGTCGGGGTCGAGCATCTGGGTGGCCGCGTTGATGGTGACGACGTCAAACTGGCCGGCGTGCTTCTTGAACGCGGCGGCATCGGTAACGTCGCCGACTTCAAAGGTGATGCCCGCGAGCTCGGGGTCCTTCTGGTCCTGGGCGATGATGCCGGCGGCGAGGTCCATGCCGTGGATGGCGAGGTTCGGCACGCTGCGGCGCAGGTTGGTCAGCCAGTTGCCATAACCGCAGCAGAGGTCGAGGAGGCGGGGCTGCGCGATGGACGCGGTCTTTTCGGCCACGAGACCCATGAGGATCTTGTCGCTCTGGCGCGGGCTGTAGCGGTAGTTCTTGCGCTTCGGGTCCGAAGACTCGTGGCTGTCGTAGATGGCGACGTACTTCTGATAGTCCTTAACTTCCATTTTGCTGAGGGCGGTAACTGTTAGATGTTCTTAACGGGTATGTTCCGGTTTTTCAGGAACGCCCGGGCTCGTATGGGATTGTTGTCCCCAAAGTGGAACAGGCTGGCGCATGCAACGGCATCCACGCCGCATTCTTCAATGGCTTCAGCAAGGTGCTGGAAGTGGCCGGCGCCGCCGCAGGCGATGACGGGAATGCTGCACAGGCTGCGGACCAGATGCAACAACCGTTTGTCGTAACCATTCATCATCCCGTCTTCGTCGATGGAGTTGATGAAAATCTCGCCGGCACCGAGTTTTTGGACGTTTTCGAGGTGCTGGGCCAGGTCTACGCGGGTCTGGGTTTTGCCGCTGTGGGTCCAGACTTCGTAGCCGTCGTCTTTGCGGCGCACGTCCACACCGACGACCATGCACTGGCGGCCGAAGATGTCCGCCGCGCGGGCGAGGAAAGTGGGGTTTTCGACGACTGCGGTGTTTACGAGGACCTTGTCGGCGCCAGCCTTGAGGACTTCGCGGATCGCCTCGATGGTCTGCACGCCGCCGCCGACGGTGAAGGGCATGAAGCATTCCTCCGAGACTCGCTCGATGACGTGGAGGAAGGTGCCGCGGCCTTCGGTGGTGGCGTCGATGTCAAGGAAGGCGAGTTCGTCGGCCTTCTGAGCGTTGTAGATCCGGGCGGCGGAGACGGGGTCGCCGGTATCGCGGAAATCTTTGAACTGCTTCCCTTTGACCATGCGGCCATTTTTGAGGAGCAGCACGGGAATGAGTCGGGTCTTCAGCATTGGCCGTCCCAGTTGCAGAAATTATCCAGGAGGCGCAGGCCGCTTTCCTGGCTCTTTTCAGGGTGGAACTGCACGCCAAGGACGTTCTTGCGACCGACGACGCAGGTGAACTCGAGGCCGTAAACGGAGGTGGCGAGGGCGTCGTCCTTGTTGTCCGGCGTGAAGTGGTAGCTGTGGACGAAGTAGAAGTCCGCGTTGGGTTTCACGCGGGCGAAAACGGGGTGCTTGCGGACGAAGGTGGGGTTGTTCCAGCCGACGTGGGGGAGGCGGAGGGGCGCCTGGACGGGCAACTTGTCCACTCGGCCAGGGATGACATTCAGGCCCTCGGCGTCAACGGGCTCGGTGCCGGAGGTGGAAAGGATTTGCATGCCAAGGCAGATGCCGAGGAGGGGTTTCCCGGCCTCGACGTAAGCGCGGATGGCGGGGATGAACCCGCGCTCGCGGAGGTTTTCCATGGCCTTGGCGTAGGCGCCGACGCCCGGGACAATGAGAGCGTTCACGCCCGCGAGCTCTTGGGGCGTCGTTACCAGGGCGACGTCATGGCCGAGTGAATACACCGCGTTGCGGACGGAACGCAGGTTTCCCATTCCATAGTCTAAGATCCCGATCATGCGAAGTGCGGCGGGCAGGGGGCCGCCGAAGTAGGATGCCTTTAGGTCCGTTTCCTGGCGATGAAGAAGAAGTTGCTGCACGCGGTGTGGCGACCGAGGCGCAGGAGAAGCCGGCGCAAGCTGATCTTGATTTTGTTCATCAAGCCGAGCTTCCGGGTATCGAGCAGGAGGTGCTGTTCGAGTTTCTCAACGGTGAAGGTTGTCGAAAGGGCTTGCACGAGGGTGTGTTTCGTGAAGCTCCGGACATGGCCGAACGGGTGGAAGTGTTTCCGGCAGTGCGGGCAGAATACGATCGCGGCGGCGAGATTTTCCTGCGCGGGAACGGTGCCAAGGAGCATGCCACCGGGCTTGAGGACGCGTGCGCATTCGCGCAAGACACCCTGGAGCGCGGGGTCTTCGAGGTGCTCAAAGACCTCCGAGCAAAGCACGGCGTCGAACGCGGCGTCGGGAAACGGGAGTGCTTCGAGCGCGCCGACTTTGGCGCGGTCGCCGAGGTTGAAGCGGTTGCGCAGGCGCGTCAGCGCCTCGGCGTCTGGGCCGAGGACGCTGACGGAAACGCCTTGTGCGAGGAGCAGTTCCTCCAGGATGCCGCCACTCGCGCCGAGATTGAGCACGGAGGCACCGTCGGGCACGTGCTTCGCCAGGAGCGTCTGGCGGGGACGCGTGACTTCGAACACGCCCGGGTCCTTCTGGAATTCAGACCAGAGCGCCTCGTTTTGCAGGCAGGTGCCCATCCGAACTACTTCTTCGGGCGATTGTCCTCGCGGTACCAAGTGTCGAAGTCCCAGGTCTTTTCCGCGGATTCGTTGTTGTCGTAATCGTGCTCGTAGGGCGGGACGGCCGTGCGCTTAACGATCTCGTTGAATTCGCTTTCCGTGAGGCCCATGTATTCGAGGAAGATATCGAGCGAGGGCGGCTTGCGGCCTTCGAGCTTCTGGAGTTCGTCGGCTTCCGCTTTCTCCATGCGGCCGGCGCGGAGGTGGAAGGCGTTGATCTGGGAAATGCGGGAGTAGCCGCGCTTGCAGAACTTGATGTAGTCGCGCACGCCCTGCATGAAGCACTCGGTCTTTTCGCCGTGGGGGTTGATCTTGCCGGGGACGCCTTCAAGGACGTCCGCCTGCCAGCCGAGCTCTTTCTTGATGAGCTCGGTGTTCTTCACGTAGTCCCACGGGATGAAGCTGCCGAGGCAGATGGAGCAGGCGCGAAGCTCGCGGAGCTCCTGGGCGCTCGGGTAGGTGTAGGGGAGGAGGTCACGGCGGTCCACCGGGAAGTCCGGGGAGTTGATCATGCCGTACATGTCATCGGCCGAGATGCCGAGATTGCGGAACATGTTGAACTTGCGTTCGTCCTCGTACTCGACCTCGTCGTTGAGGTAGTCGTAATAGGCTGTGATTTCTGCGATGGGCTCACCCCAGAAGAGGAGGGGCACTTTGAACTTCGACGCGATGCGGAGCGGGTAGGAGTAGATGCCGCAGTGGCAGTGCCAGCAGAAGTCGGTCTTGCGCTTGAAGGCCTCGAGCATGAGGCGCTTCACGATGCGCCAGTTGGGCGTGAACTCGATGACGTCGCAGCCGAGCTTTTTGAAGGTGCGCTGGTTGTTCTGCGCGACGACGGGGCGCATGAACCCGTGGTTGAAGCGGACAACGAGGGGCTTCAGCTTGTACTCCTTCATCAGGTAGTAGAGCTGGAACGTGCTGTCCTTGCCACCGCTGAAGGGAACGATGCAGTCGTAGTCGTACTTGCCGCGGTACTTCTCGACGAGCTTGTCGAGAAGCTCCTTACGCTCGCCCCAGTTGATGTTCTTGTTCTTGTACTCGGCGGAGCGGCAGATGTTGCACACGCCGTTTTCGTCGAACTCGATGGTTTCGTAGGTTTCCGGGAGTCCGCATTTGACGCACCGGACGAGGTTGCTGCTGCTCATGGGTTCCGTAAAGGGAGGCTAAGATTTTAGGAGGACAGGCGGGCGAAGCCGGAGTGACGCGGCGAGGCCTTGAGGAAACTGCGGACGTCGCCGGAGTCGACTGCCTTCCTGATGGTCGGGAAGACTTCGTCGCTGTCGGCGAGGAAACGGTCGATGATGGCGTCGGTGTAGGCGACGGTGGTGTAGACGGCGGCGCCAAGGAGGTAGCCGCGTTCAAACATTTCCTGCGTGTAGAGGGTCTGGACTTCGAGGGGCTTGGGTGCGTCGAAGCCGATGTGTGCGAGCGGCGGGATGCCGCCGGCATGCAGGGCGACGCCGTGCTTCTTGCCGAGGGCGGTCCAGCCGTCGAGGAGGCGCTTGCCGTGGTGGACAAGCTGTTCCCACGAACGCACGCGCTGCATTTTTTGCAGGGTGGCGAGGGCGGCTGCGGAGCCGACGCGCTCCGTCCAGTACGTGGAGCTGATAAAGGTCTCCTGGGCGGCCTGCATGACGGAGGCGCGGCCGATGATGGCGGAGCAGGCGAACCCGTTGCCGAGGGCCTTGCCAAACACGGCGATGTCCGGCTCAACCGCGTGGGTGAGGTGGATACCGCCGTAGTTCACGCGGAAGCCGGACGTGATTTCGTCGAAGATGAGGACGGCGCCGATGCGGGTGGCGATTTCGCGCACGCGCTGGAGGAAGCCGGGTGCGGGCGGCACGCCGCGCTGGGGCTCCATCATGATGACGCCGATTTCGCCGGGGTGCTTATTGGCGAGGGCTTCGAGTTCCTCGGGCTTGTTGTAGTTGAAGGGGAGGGCGGTGTCCCGCAGGCCACGGGCGACGCCTTTCGGCTGGAGCCCTGGGAGGAGCTGGCCGTCGAGGTTGGAGTCCGCCGCGAGGTTTGCGGCAAGGTACCAGTCATGCCAGCCGTGGTAGCCGCAGAAGGCGACTTTGGCGCGGCCGCTTGCCGCACGCCCGATGCGGATGGCGATGGAGCACGCTTCACCGCCGGTGCGGGAGAAGCGGACCATTTCGGCCCACGGGTGGATTTCGATGAGCTTTTCGGCGAGCGCGACTTCCTCCGGCGCGTTGAGGGAGCACATGGAACCGCGGCTGACGGCGTCCATGGCGGCGCGGTTCACGTCTTCGTCGGCGTAGCCGAGCGTGCAGGAGCCCACGCCCATCTGGGCAAAGTCATAATAGCGGTTGCCGTCGAGGTCGTAGACTTCGCAGCCTTTGGCGCGGTCGTAGTACGCGGGCCAAAGGTCGGGCAGGAACATTTCGGGCCGCTTGGAGAGGAGCTGCGTGCCGCCGGGGATCAGCTTTTTGGCCTTCTGGTAAAGCTTTTGGCCGGTGGTGCTGGAGGAGACTTTTTGCATGGCTGTCGCTCTGGGATGGCTGGCCGGGAGAGCTCTGGGGCTTCCGGAAAGTGCGTTTGGAAATATCGGGGTTACTTCCAGGGCGCGAGATCAATGTGTCCGTGGTCGATCAGGAATTGGGCCCAGGCAAGGTCAATGGGCTCGTCGAGTTCGATGGACCGGTACGGGTCGGTGGCGACGCCGTAGCTTCCGTCGGCATCGACGTAGCGGCGCTTGGCCTGGCGGAAGTGGGTCCAGTCCATCAGGTAGAACCCGCCGCTCATCGTGTAATTTTTGCGCTGGGCCTGGCGGTCGAGACGGCGGAGGGAGTCCATCTGGCGGACAATGGTTCCGATGCCGCCGCGGTCGTCCATTTCGCCAATGAACACGCGGTGGATCTTGTGCTCGACCATGGCCACGACCATCTTCGCTTTCTCGCGCTGCATGAGCTCGACGCCTGCGTCGTAGTCGGCAGCCGTCGCGAACGGCGTCGAGGGCTCGAGGAGCATGAGGGCGTCGTATTTCGCGCGGCCTTCCTTCTCGACCCAGTCCATCGCGTGGAGGGCAACGTCGTCGGACGAGGCCGTGTCCGTCGCCAGTTCGGCGGGGCGCGTGAAGGGGACGTCAGCGCCGTAACGGCGACCTACTTCCTGGATCTCCGGGCTGTCGGTGGACAGGATGACGCGGCTGACGTATTTGCAACGGAGCGCGGAGATGATTTTGAAGGCGACAAGCGGGATGCCCCCGAGCGGGCGCAGGTTTTTCCCGGGAATGCCTTTTGATCCACCGCGGGCAATGACGACGGCGAGGACGTTCATGGGGGACTGATGGGCGTGGGAGGGGTTCAGGAGCGGGCGTGCGCGGGTTGCTGCGCAGCTTCACGCAGCGCTTTGGCGATATGCGCGATCTCGCTCGCGTTCAAAGTGGGGTCAGAAGGCAGGCTCAGGCCGCGGGCGGAAATGTCTTCGGCCACGGGCAGGGACTGACCGGTCATGTAGATGGGCTGCTTGTGCAGGACAGGGAAGACGGGCCGGGTGTCCACGCCCCGTTCCTTGAGGAACGCGGAAAGGGCGTCGCGGTTCATGCCGAGGCGGGCTTCGTCTACGAGGATCGAGTAGAGCCAGTACACGCTCCAGGCTTTGGGGGGCTCGACGAGGGGCTCGATGCCCGGAATGCCGGCGAGGGCCTTGTGATACTGTTCGGCGATGCGCCGCTTGGCCTCAAGTATGCCGTCGATGCGCTCCATCTGGGCCACACCGAGTGCGGCTTGCAGGTTCGTCATGCGGTAGTTGTAGCCAAGGACAGGGTGCCAGTAGCGGCGTTCCGGCGACATGCCGTGGTCGCGCAGGATGCGGCACTTTTCCGCGATCTCGCGGTGGGGCGTGACGATCATGCCGCCTTCGCCGGTGGTCACAATCTTGTTTCCGTAAAAGCTGAAGCAGGAGACGTCCCCGAAGGAGCCGACGCGCATGCCGTTGTAGCAGGCGCCGTGGGCCTCGGCGGCGTCCTCAATGAGCTTGAGGTTGTGGCGCTCGCAGATGTCCTTCAGCGCGTCCATGTCCGCCGGGTGCCCGTAGAGGTGCACGGCCATGATCGCCTTCGTGCGCGGCGTGATGGCGGCCTCGACGGCGTTCGGGTCCAGGTTCCACGTTTTCGGGTGGCTGTCCACGAAGACGGGTTTCGCGCCGGTGTAGACGACGGTGTTTGCACTGGCGACAAAGGTGAGGGTGGGCACGATGACCTCGTCACCGGGGCCGATGCCGAGGGCAATCAGGGCCAGGTGAAGGGCGACGGTGCCGTTGGCCGCGGAGACGGCGTAGGGGACGCAGCAGAATTCGCCAAAGGCTTCTTCGAAGCGGGTGACAAATTTGCCGGTGGAGGACACCCAGCCCGTCAGGACGCACTCGGAGACGTAGGTGAGTTCCTTTTCACCGAGGATGGGCTGAGCGACGGGCAGGTGCGCCCGCTTGTCGAAGAGGGCGATGTCCACGGCGCGCCCGGCATCGTCCACGATGGGCACGACGCGGACAGGTTCGCTGAACAGGCCGGCGATCTCGTCCATGCTTAGGCCTTGGCGCGCGGTGATCGGGCGCTTGAGGTGAAGCAGGGTGAGGGGGCTCTCCAGGCCAAGGCCCGCGAGGAGCGCGCGCCGCAGGTCGCCGTCAGTCACGAGGCCGACGAGGACGCGTTCCTCGTTCACCACGAACGCGGTGCCTATGGCCCCCCGGTCAATGACCAGCATGGCCTGCCGGATGGTTGCGGACGCGGGAACGGAGATGCCGGGAATTCTGTCTTTCATTGTGGAGAACAAAGTCGGGTTTCGAGCCAGCGCACGTGGGCGGCAAGTTCGCCCACGGTGGGGAATTTCGCTTCGACGATTACGGGGGCGGCCGCATGGCGCGGGTCGTTGAGGACCGGCCAGACCCAGCTTTCCGCGGTGACGGGGTTGTGCTGGTCCGCTGAGCCGTCGTTATCATGAAGGTGAAAGGCTTCGATCCAGGGGGTCGTGGCGCGGAGGAAGGCGTCGCGCGAAAAACCGAGCGTACGAGCGGTAACATGAAGGTGGCCGGTATCAAGCAGAAGCCCCAAAGCTGGATGTTCTACCTCACGGAGAAACGCAGAAACCTCCTCAGGTTCCGTCATAAGGAGGATATGTGACCCGTCTTTCGCAAGGTTGAAGGGGGCAAGGACATTGGGCTCCAACAACAAGCGCAAGCCTAACGTTTTTGCGCGATCCGCGCAGGCGATGACGGTTTCGCGGAAGCGGCGCAGGGATGGCGCGGTGTCCTCGACATCGCGGAACGAGAGTTCGCGCCCGAGGGTTTCCGCGGAAATGCTGCCGCGGAAGCCGGAGTGGACGCTATAGAACGGGGCACCGAGCGCGGCGCAAAGGTCCAGGGCGCGGTAAACGAGCTCGCGCGACTGGCCGAGTATTTTCGGATCAGCCGAGGCGAGGTTGAGCACGAAGGGTTCCGCAGGGGGCGGAAAATAATTATGGACGAGGAAGGAGGCGCGTCGTGAAGCGAGTTCGGACTGGAGGTCTGCTGTGCGGTGCGGGCGGCTGTGGCCGAGCTCAATGCGCGTGAGCCCGGCTTGCTGGTAGGCGTCCAGTTGGGCTTCGAGGCAGTCAAACGCGCTGGCAAGGCAGGCGGTGGAGGCGTAGATGGCGCGTGCGCTCAATGGGCGGTCTCCAGTTTGCGTTGGACGCGGGCCGGCACACCGAAGGCGACCACTCCGTCGGGGATGTTTGAGACGACGACAGACCCGGCGCCGACGAGGGACCACGCACCTACGCTTGTGTTGTTACGCACCGTTGCGTTCGCGCCGATCATGGTGCCTTCGCCAACCTTTACGCGACCCGCCAGGCAGGAGCTAGGCGCGATATGGGCGTGTGTGCCAATCTGGCCTTCGTGATCGATCAGGGCGTTCGTGTTGATAATCGTGTTCGCCCCGATCTCAACATAGACGCCAACAACGGCGCGCGCACAGATCAGGGCTCCTTCCCGGGAAATTTGGGCGGAGGGTTCAACGTGCGCAGTGGCATGGCAAAGGGTGGGGACTTCAAAGCCCATGCCGCGGACCAACTCAAACAGGCGTGCGCGGTTCCGGTTATCGCCGACAGCAATGGCGACATGGCGAACGCCGCGGGCGTGGTGTGCGGCGAGATCGTCGAGTGTGCCCACGACGCTCGTGCTCAAAATGCGCTCACCGATGAATTTCGGGGATTGGTCGAGCACGCCCACGAGCTCCCAGCGGCCCTCTTGCAGGGCGACGGAGACCACGACGCGAGAGTGTCCCCCTGCGCCAAGAATGAGGAGCGGCCGGTTCATTCCACGTCTGCCCACGACAGCATCGCGTCCGGCGCTATAGTGCGGCGGGCCTTTCGGCCAACGAGTTCACCCAGGCGCGCGGGTGCGATGCCTGTGGCGGGTCGCTTGAACCGGAACATTTCACGCGTGAGCACCGTGCCCGCCGGAATTTCGCCTGCCGCAACGATGCTGCGCCGCATGCCTGCGATGTTCCCGGATTCCCGTGCTGTCGGGCGTTTCACCGGGCTGCCCAAGGCAGCCTCCACGTCGCGCACTCCGCGAACGAGGGCTTCGAGGTCCGCGGGTTCCGCTGAGCTGGAGTGGTCTGGCCCCGGCATCTTGCGGTCGAGCGTGAAGTGCTTTTCAATGACAGTGGCGCCGCGACCCACGGCTCCGAAGCAAACAGTGATACCTTCCGTGTGGTCGGAATAGCCAACGGGCAGCCCGAAGGCCTGCGAAAGGGTATCCATCACCCGCAGGTTGGCGTCGTCTGCGGCGGACGGGTAATTTGTTGTGCACTGGAGCAGCACGAGCTTGTCGTTGCCCGTGGCCAGGATGCAGCGCACCGCTTCGTCAACCTCGGCAAGGGTGGCCATGCCGGTGGACAGGATAATCGGCAGGCCCATGCGCGCGATTTCCTCTAGGAACGGCGTCTCAATGATCTGCCCCGAGGCGATCTTGAAGCCGGGCACACCGATTTCCGCGAGCATGCGGGCGTCTTCCACGCTGTAGGGCGTGGACATGAAGACGATGCCTTCCTTCTTGCACAGCGCGAGCAGGTCGCGGTGGGCGTCGACGGACAGCTCAAGCTTCTTGAGCATCGCAAACTGCGATTCCGCCGGGTCCGTGACCTGGAGCTGGTACTTCGCCTTTGGCGCGGCGCGCGTGACGACGCGTTCTGCCGCGAAAGTCTGGAACTTCACGCAGTTCGCACCAGCGGCTTTTGCCTTAAGGACAAGCTCGCGTGCAAGCGCGGGGTCGCCGTTGTGGTTTACGCCCGCTTCCGCAATGATGAAGCAAGGCTGGCCGGGGCCGATTTCGCTGCCCCCGATGTTCACAGTCTTTACCATACGGTCCATCCTCCGTCGACGACCAGGTTATGTCCGGTGACGTAGCTTGAGGCGTCCGAGGCAAGATACTGGACGGCCCCGCGCAACTCGTGGCGCTCTCCCATGCGGCCCATCGGGACGCGGTTGCAGTAGGCGCTGTGGAAAGGATCGGTGTGGTTGTTGAAGACACCACCCGGGGTGATGGCGTTCACGCGGATGCGGTCCTTGGCCCAGTACGTCGCAAGGTACCGCATGAGCCCGTACATCCCGGCTTTGGTTACGGGGTAGGTGACGGGGGTGTTGAAGGGCGTGCCTTCATAGATGCGCTGGTCGGGTGCCACCACGCCATAGATCGAGCCCATGTTGATGACGCTGCCGCCGCCTTGGGCCTTCATCGGGGCTTCGACCGCCTGGCAGCAGAGAAAGGCGCCCGTCAGGTTGACCTCAAACACGCGGTTCCAGTCCTCGAGTTTAAGCTCGGAGAAGGGGACGTAGGTGGCCTGGAGCTTGAGTTGAGCGTTGTTTATAAGCACGTCAACCCGGCTAAATTCGGCAAGAATGTGGGCCATCATGCGCTTTACGGCAGCGGCGTCGGTGATGTCCACGCCCAAGCCGAGCGCTTTCACCCCGCGGCGCTTGGACAGCTCCGCGGCCTGTTTGCGGCAGTCATCCGCATTGAGGTCGACGACGACAACGGAGGCGCCGATCTCGGCGAGCGCGTCGCAATGTTCCTGCCCGAGAAAGCCAGTCGCGCCTGTAACGAGCGCCACGCGCCCTTTCAAATCGAAGCTTGCTGGATTCATTTATGTATTCGCCGCGCCGCCTTCTTTTGGCTCCCGCGTGCAAGCGCGGTCACCTCTGAACGGAATGCCTGATCCGCCGGGAGATCTGAGGGCTCTGTGCCAGCCGCAGGCGTATGGCTATAATGGCCGGGGATGCTAGGATTGGGGCCTTGGGCTTTAAAGCAAAAAAAGCGGCTCTAACGTTTGCGGCGGTCTCGTTAAAAACGCGTCAGAAATGTGCCTTGCCCGCGGAACGTGCCGTACAAAAACGAGCGGGGCGGGCATAGGAGCACGCTGTGGGGCAGGGCGGCCACGAAGGGCGTTGCCGCGTGTGCGTGGTGCATCAGACGGTAAAGCGTTGACATGGTGTGTGGCTGCTTTACGAAGGCGCAAGTTGCAAACCACGAAGGCCTTGGGGGCACGAGTTTATGCGAAGAGAACGAATCGTTGCCGTAATTCTTAAGAGCTTGGCCGAGCTTTCCGAAGACGCCGGGATTTCCGGTCTCGATAACGCGAATGAAGAAACCCGGCTGTACGGGGGCAAGGGCCCGCTCGACAGCATCGGCTTGGTGAACCTGATCGCCGACGTTGAGGAAAAGGTGGGTCGGGAATTCGGGAAGGACGTTATTCTCGCGGATGAGCGCGCCATGAGCCAGCGGCGTTCCCCGTTTGCGCGGGTGGGCACGTTCGCGGATTACATTGAGAGCCTGCTGGACGAAAACAAAACTGAAGGAGCCAAGTGATGGGCCGCAGCGCCATTGTCACGGGCACGCGTAAGGGCATTGGCAAGGCGATTGCGGAACACCTGCTGTCGCAAGGCTGGTCGGTCGCGGGTTGCAGCCGGAAGCCCGCGGAGATCAAGCACCCCGCCTACAAGCACTACGAGCTGGACGTGGCGGACGAGGAAAAGGTCGTGGCCATGGTGCGCGAGGTTGGCCGCGAGCGCGGGCTGGACGCGCTGATCAACAACGCGGGTATCGCCTCAATGAACCACGTCCTCCTGTCCACGTCGCGGACGGCCCGGCAGGTGTTCGATACGAATTTTCTGGGAACGTTCCTGTTCCTGCGCGAGGCCGCAAAAATCATGGGGCGCGCGAAACGCGGGCGCATCGTGAATTTCTCGACCGTGGCCGTGCCGCTTACGCTCGAAGGCGAAGCCCTGTACGCAGCCAGCAAGAGCGCCGTGGAGACGCTTACGCGCGTGGCCTCGGCGGAACTGGGGGCTCTCGGTGTGACCGTCAACGCGGTTGGCCCGACGCCGGTTGAGACAGACCTGATCGCGCTGGTTCCGCCGGAGAAAATTCAGGCGCTCCTGCAACGCCAGGCGATCAAGCGGTTTGGGCGTATGGAGGACGTGCTGAACGTCATAGATTTTTTCCTGAGGGACGAGAGTGAGTTCGTGACCGGCCAGTGCATCTACCTGGGAGGCATCCATGCCTGAGGGGACAGGGCGCGCGTGGTTGCGGCAGGCGCTGGCGGAGTTCGGGGATCGTCCTTTTCTCGCGCACCGCGGGAAAACGTATTCGTATGCCCAGCTCATTGAGACCGCCGACAGCTATGGGGCGGCTCTTGACGACTTCGGGCTGCGCCCCGGGGAAGCGGTCGCCATCCTTTCTGATTACTCTTTCTCGGCTGTTGCGGCGCTTCTTGCTCTCTATGACCGGCAGTCGATCGTCGTGCCCATTGCGACGGGAAGCCCCGATGACGTCCGCGTGCGCCTTGAAGAGGCTTTTGTGGGTGTGACGGTGGCTTTCGGGCCTGACGGGACGTTGCTGCCTGAACGCAGGAGCGGCCCGGTTGGGACGCACGAGATGCTTGAGCGTATCCGCGGGCAAGGGCATTCCGGACTTGTGCTGTTCAGCAGCGGCAGCACCGGCAAGCCCAAGGCGATGATCCATGACCTGGACCACCTGCTGGACAGCTACCGGGAAAAGAAGTCGAGGCAGCTCACCTTGCTCGTGTTCCTGATGTTTGACCATATCGGCGGCATCAACACGCTGTTCAACGCGCTGGCGTCGGGGACAAAGCTGGTTGTGCCCGCGCAGCGTCTGCCGGACGAAGTGGCCGCGCTCATCGCGGAACACAAGGTGGCTGTCCTGCCCACCTCGCCGACTTTCCTGAACCTGCTCCTCGTGAGCGGCGCCCTGGAGCGCCACGACCTGTCCTCGCTGCGCATCATCACGTATGGCACCGAGCCGATGCCCGAGGGCTTGCTGCTTCGGCTGAGGGACACGTTCCCGAAGGTGAAATTCCTGCAGACTTTCGGGACCAGCGAAACGGGAATTTCAACGACCACGAGTCGCTCGTCTTCGTCGCTCGAAATGAAGATTGAGGACCCGCGTGTGGAGCACAAGGTCGTGAACGGGGAGCTGTGGCTGCGCAGCAAGACGCAGGTGCTCGGCTACCTGAACGCGAGCATGGAACGTTTCACCGAGGACGGCTGGTTCCGCACGGGCGACCTCGTGCGCGAAACGGGCGACGGCTACATGATCATCATGGGCCGCGTGTCGGAGGTCATCAACGTGGGCGGGGAAAAGGTGCTGCCCGCAGAAGTGGAATCCGTGCTCATGCAAATGCCGCAGGTGAGCGATTGCACGGTCTTTGGGCGTCCCAATGCGCTGACAGGTCAGACGGTTTGTGCACAGGTCGTCCTCGCACCCGGGGCGGACGCGGAGGTGTTCAAGCGGGAGATGCGGCGGTTCTGCCGCGAGAAGCTGGCGCCGTTCAAAGTGCCGACCCAGGTGAGCTTTGTTGAGCAGACCGCGCGGAGCGACCGTTTCAAAAAGAAACGCCTGCCGACCGATTGACCGCGCCTGTTTTGCAGAAGGTCCCTTGTTGCAACGGGGCGTACGGATCGCCCATACTGCGACCCAGTTCCACGCCCTATGCCCCAAGCGACCTTATCCAAGTCCTCCCTTGCCGCGTTGCACACGACGCTCGGCCCCGTGAAGAAGTCTTTGGACGACGAGGTGGAGCTGTATGGCGGAAATGCGGCCCAGCTTGAGCGCATCAAGAAGACGATCGGGCTTTCCGAACGCTACGTTGCGCCTGTCGGGGTGACAGCCCTGGACCTGTGCGAACAGGCCGTGCGCAAAGCCCTGGCTGGGGCTGGAGAGGCTCCGGAAGGTCTCGATGCGGTCCTTTTCGTTACGCAGACGCCCGATCATTTCCAGCCGTGCAACGCCGCGCTTCTGCATGGGCGACTGAAACTCCCGAAAAGCTGCGCGGCATTCGACGTCAATCTCGGCTGTTCCGGGTGGGTTTATGGGCTCTACATCGCGTCGCTCATGATTGAGGCCGGTGGCTGCAAAAAGGTGCTCCTGGCTGCGGGCGACACGATCAGCCAGTGCGTACACCCGCGAGACCGCGCCGTTGCTCCGCTTTTTGGTGATGCCGGAAGCGCCACCCTTCTTGTCCGAAATGACGACGCGGCACCCACGGCGTTTGATCTCCATTCCGACGGCTCCGGGAGCGAAGCTATCCGCGTTCCTCACGGCGGGTTCCGTAAGCCCATCGGACCAGAGAGTGCCGTGGAAACGTCGGACGAGGACGGGAACACGCGCACGCCTGCGAACCTGTGCATGAATGGCGCGGAGGTGTTCAATTTCTCGATCAAGGAAGAGCCCGAAGCGCTGCGCCAGATTCTGGCCTACGCCGGCGTTCCCATCGACCAGATTGACTGGGTGCTGCTACACCAGGCGAACCGCTACATCATTGGGAACATCGCGAGACGGCTGAAGCTGCCGGTGGAGAAGGCGCCGTCCGACGCGGTCGAAAAATACGGGAACCAGTCAAGCGCCTCAATTCCCGGCATCGTTTGCGACCTGCACCAGCGCGGCCTGCTTAAGGCGGGGCAGCAGGTGGTGTTTTCAGGCTTTGGCGTTGGCCTGTCTTGGGCCTCCGCGCTCACACGGTTTCCGGCACTGCGCTCGTGCGGGATCGACGTATTCACTCCGAAGAAGGACTAGAGCATGGACGATTTCAACCGCTTGATCAACGGGATGGGCGAAAACATCGAAGGGCTGGAAACCTCCGGCCTGCGCCCGGACACGGCCTTGTCGTCGATTCCGCAATGGGACTCGCTGGCCATCCTCACGACCATCGTTCTTGTGGACGAACAGTTCGGCGTGGAGGTGAAGGGTAAGGAGTTGGTGGCGTGCAAGACGCTTCAGGACATCCTGGATCTGGTGATGCGCAAAAGGGCGGGTGCGTGAACGCACGGGACGCATTTTCGCTGCACGGCAAGACGCTTCTGGTTACGGGGGCGTCGTCCGGCATCGGGCTCGAAGTCGCACGGTGCGCGGCTGAGCTCGGGGCGCAGGTCTTCCTGAACGGACGCAACGAGGCGCGACTGGCTCAGGCGCTGGCGTCGCTGCCCGCCGGGGCGCACGCGTCGCTTCCGGGCGATGTAACGAGTGCCGAGACGCGGGAGCGCATCGCCGCCACCGTGCCAGCTCTGGACGGTCTCGTGCATGCGGCGGGGATTTCGCCGGTGAAGCCGTTCCGGATGTTGCAGGCGAAGGACTACGACAGCGTTCTGGCAGTGAATGGGCGCAGCCCCATGGAGCTTACCCAGGCGCTTTTCAAGGCACGTAAGATTAGCACGGGCGCGTCCATCGTCTTTGTCTCAAGCATTGCGGCGCAACAGGGGGCGAAGGGCTACACGCTCTATTCCGCGAGCAAGGGGATGTTGACCGCCTTCGCAAGGTCACTGGCTGCGGAGCTCGCTCCGCAGGCAATCCGGGTGAACTGCGTTGCGCCCGGTTACGTGCGCACGCCGCTCTACGAGCGGGTTACGGAGTGCATGACGTCGGAAGCGGTGGCGGAGCAGGAAAAGGCATACCCGCTCGGCATCGGAACGCCGGAACAGGTCGCCTTGCCCGTATGTTTCCTCCTGAGCGCTGCGGCTTCCTGGATGACCGGCACCTGTGTCGTGCTCGACGGCGGGCATACTTGTTCCTAACCTCGCGCCTTATGAAGAGAGTCCTCGTAGTCGGTGCGGGCGGCTTGGGGCGCGAGCTCTACGGTTGGGCCTCGCAACACCCCGACTGTGGCCGCGCGTGGACGCTTGCGGGCTTTCTGGACGACAGGCCTGACGCGCTTTCGGGTTACGACTACCCCGTGGGCATTGTCGGCTCGATCCGCGAGTATCAGCCGGCTGGGGGCGACCTTTTGCTCTGTGGCATCGGTCTTCCGAAAAACAAGAAGGCCGTGGTAGAGCTGCTCCTACAGCGTGGCGCGGAGTTTCTGACGCTCATTCACCCGCGGGCCACGCTGGGCCGGAACGTCCGCCTCGGTCGTGGCGTGGCAATCTGCCCGGGGGCGGTGGTTACTTGCGATGTCGCGCTAGGGGATTTCTGCCTCCTCAACGTCAACAGCAGCGTGGGGCACAACGCCAGGATAGGGGCCTACTGCACGCTGAGTGGCCACTGCGATGTCACGGGGTTCGCCGCCCTTGAGGAAGGCGTATTCATGGGCACACACGCGGCGGTGATTCCGAGCACCAAGGTCGGCGCCTACGCGACAATAGGCGCGGGCTCCGTCGCGATGGGCTCCGTGCCTGCGGGAGCGACGATGATGGGTGTGCCGGCCCGCTCCCTGTTCGACTAGGGCCAATCGACATTTTAGACTGTACAGATTGTGACCGAGCTGTTTGAA
>CAZQIE010000057.1:0-20183 GCA_964593675.1 uncultured Opitutales bacterium | reverse complement strand
GGGGGGCGTTGTGGGCGGGGGTGGGGTGAATCCTGAAAAACCGGTTGCGGGAAAGCCTTACGACACTACGCTGGCGCGATGGACCGCATTGCCGACACTTTCGCACGCGCGCGTGAGGAGAATCGTGGCGCTTTCATCGCCTACGTCTGCGCCGGAGATCCGGATTTTGAGACGTCTGTCGCGGCATGTCGTGCGCTCCTGGAGAACGGCGTGGATGTGCTTGAGCTTGGCGTTCCGTTTTCGGACCCGCTTGCGGACGGGTTGACGAATCAGCTCGCGGCGCAGCGTGCGCTGGAGTCCGGGATGACGCAGGACCGGTTGTTTGAGCTTGTGCGGCGTGTGCGGGAGTTTTCGCAGGCACCGATCGTTTTCTACGCCTATTATAATATGCTGTTCGCGCCGGGGCTGGATGTGTCGTTGCGGCGGTGCCGTGAGGCCGGGGTGGATGGTTTGCTGACGCTTGATTGTCCGCCCGAGGAGGCCGGAGACCTGCTTGCGGCGAGTCGCGCGAATGGGGTGCAGAACATTTTCCTTATAGCTCCGACGACGCCACCGGCGCGCATGGCGCGGATCGCCCGCGACGCAAAGGGCTTCATATATTACGTGTCGCGGGAAGGGGTGACGGGTGAGCGCAGGGATGTCGCCGGGAATCTGGCGTCGCAGGTTGCGGAGATCCGCAAGCACACGAGTTTGCCGGTGGTCGTTGGGTTCGGGGTGTCTGCGGCCGAGCATGTCCGCGCGATTTGCGCGGTGAGCGACGGGGTTGTCGTGGGCAGTGCGCTGGTGAACACGATCGCTTCGCGGCTGGAGCGCCGGGCGGAGATTCCGGGAGCTTTGGCGGAGAAGATGCGGGAGTTGCGGACGGGCCTGAAGCGGTAGGTGGGGCGGGGCGCGGCAGGCGTTAACGCGCGAGGTTCGCGGCGATGAGCACGGTTACGGTGCCGAGGAAAACGAGGGTGCTGAGGGCTGTGCCGGCGATGGCGAAGGTTTTGCGGGTATCGCGTTGCGCACAACCGGCGACGCCCAAACCGAATGCGAAGAGGTCCAGCCCGACGGCGAGCATCATGACGACGCCGAGGAGTCCGAAGAGCGGGTGTTTCTCCATGCCTTGGGGCAGGCGGAGGGCGAGGAACGTGCCGAGGGTGTTGGCGAGGAGGATTCCGGCGGCCGCGATGAGGCTCATCGCTATCGAGGCGATGCCCAGTCCGGAATGTCTGAGGTAAGTGGCGTCCACGGCAGGATGGCGCGGTACGGACGCGGGCCTGCGGGCCGTCTAAAGCAGTTCTGTTTCAAGTTGTATCAGCGCCGAAGCTGTGGGCGGGAGTGAGGGCCCCATCCTCGCGTCGGCGTGGGCCAAGTCGTGATGTCGAATTGTGCGGAACTTAAACGGGAACTGCTCTAGTCGCGTCGGCGTGCGCCGGGTTCGATTTCGCGGGTGGGCTCGGGATTTTCCGGCTTGCGCGGTGGTTCAAAAGGTACGCGGACGAGCCCAAGATTCAGCTGCACTTCGCTGATTTTCATGCGCGAGACGAGGGTGCCGTCGATGTAGTGCTCCACGGCCCTTGCCACGGGGAGTCCTTGTTCGGGGGCGTATTCGGCGTACCGGGTTTCGAGGGTGGGTTGGCCCGGGGTTTCCTCGATGGCGCGGGCTTCCAGATAGGTATTCGAGTCGAGCCAGACGTAATGGTAGGACCCGCGACCCAGGCCGACCTTGAGCTTGAGGAGCGTGCGCCCGGCTGTGGTTTCGGCGCCTTCGAACTCGATGTCTGATCCGCGCGAGCCGTAAGAGAGCAGGGCAGGCACGAACTGGGACTGCCGGATGAGGGTGCGCGCTTCGGTGAATGAAAGATACAGGACCTGGTCTTTGGCGCCGGTGATGCTTTGCTGCCAGGCATGGCGGCCGTTGTAGGCCTGGGTGAGGCGCAGGTTGGCGTTCTGGATGTCGACGCGGATGAGGTTCGGGCGCTTTTTTAGGACGGAGAGGGTGTAAGAGTCCCCTTGTTGCTCGAGGGTGCCGCAGATCCGGATGCTTTGGATTTCGCCGATGCGGCGCATGCCGCCGTAGGCGCGCTGGTATTCGCGCATCACCCGGTTTATGTCATACGCGCCCGCGGTCTGCGCTTCTGTGCCTTGGGCGCTTTTGGCGGGAGGGGGTGTTTTGGGCGCCGGGTCGGGGGCTGGTTGGGCTGCGGGGGCTGGCGCGCGGGTGGTGGTGGGGGCTGCTGCGTCCGGGTTGGGCCGCGGGGAGGTCTCTTCCCCGGGAAGGGGGGCGGTAGCGAGGGAAAAGGCCAACAGGGGAAGAAACAGGCTCCTGATCATGACAAGGTTACGGGCAGTGGGGCGTGTACGGTACGGGCGGGGACCGGGAAGCTTCAAGAAAAAAGGCGGGTCGCCGGGCCCGGAGGGGGCGGTGGTGGGGCATCGGGCTGTCGGTCCCGGCGGCTTCAACGGAATGTGCTTGAGATGGACCGTTATGGGTCGGAAGCGGGCATGGGTCGATTTTTGGTGTTTACCTTTGGAGGCCTACCAGAAAAATGCGGCCATGATTTCGTGGCTTCAAAATGCCCTGCAGAAGCACCATCGCATCATCTTTGGCGTGCTTCTGGTGATTATCATCATCTCTTTCGTGTTCACGATTGGGTCCGTTCCCCGGGGCACGCAGGAACGGGGAGTCGGGTCCCGCAAGTTCTATGGCGTGGACCTGCACTCGCAGCGCGAGATGGACCGCGAGCTGACGGCGACGGGCCTGAGCCTGCAGTTGCAGGGGCGGGCACCGCGGACCGAGCAGGGGCTTGAGCAGGCGGCGCTTCACCGCATCGTGCTCGCGCACCTCGCGGACGAGATGAAGGTGCCTGAGCCGACGGACAAGCAGCTTGAGGAGTACATCAAGGGGCTCCCGGCTTTTCAGGGGCGGGGTGGTTTCGACCAGACCGCGTACACGCGTTTCGCGGACCGGTATGACGCTTCGCCTTCGGGGCGGATCGTTCCGTTTGGGACGGTTATGGCGGAAGACTGGCGCCACGAGCAGGTGCGGAAGGCGCTCGCGGGGCCCGGTTACGTGGTGCCGTTCGAGGCTGAGCAGGAGTTGCAGTTCGGGAATGCGAAGTGGAGCATTACGCTTGCGACGCTCAATATTGACACGTTCAACCCGGCGATTCCGCTGGAGGACGCGAAGCTGAAGGAGTTCTACGAGCAGAACAAGCCGGCGTATGAGCAGCCCGCGCGGTATCATGTGTCGTATGTGGTGTTTCCGGCGGACAAGTACCCGGCGCCTTCGGGTGAGCCGAGCGAGGCGGAGCTGAGGGCGTTTTTCCAGTCGAACCAGGCGCTTTTCAACCCGCCGCAGACGGACGCCAAGGCGGAACGGAAAGTCCGCACGTTTGAGGAGGCGCGTCAGGATGTGGTGGTGCAGTTCCGCCGTGCGCAGCAGCGCCGTCTGGCCGCCAAGGCGGCGGACTCGTTTGCGTATGAGCTTTTCGACAAGCACGTGAAGCGGTCTGGCGACGCGTTTGCCAACCTTGTCAAGCAGTCGGGGGGCGAGCTGAAGGCGTTGCCGCCGTTTGGGCGCGACCAGCTCCCGCAAAACACGGGCTTGTCTGCGCAGGTGCTGGGTCAGGCGTTCCACCTTACGGCTGAAAAGTATTATTCGGACGCGCTGCTGGTGGACGATGGCGCGGTGGTCCTCGTGCTGGACCGGCTGCAGCCGTCGGCGGTGCCGCCGTTCGAGGAGATCCGCAAGAAGGTGGTGGCGGATTACCTGATGCGCGAAAAGGAGAGGCTCTTTGCCGCACGTGGCGAGGAACTGAAGAAGACGCTTTCGGAGGCGGTGGAGCAGGGGAAGAACTTTGAGGAGACGGCCAAGGCTGCCGGGCTGACGGTGGAGTCCCACAAGGACTTTACGCTGAACAACCCGCCGGCGAAGATGAGCCCGACGGTGATCATGGCGCTCAACCAGCAGGCTAAGGGGAAGGTGTCGCCGATGATCACGGTGGGCGAGAATGGCTATTTTGTGCTGGTGACGGACAAGGTGGTCGAGCCGGTTGCTCCTGAAAACCCGGAGCTCAAGATGATGACGGGGCAGCTTGCCAATTACACGGCGATGCTGACGGCGCAGCAGGTGCTGGAAAGTCTCACGCAGAAGGAGCTCGCGCGGACGGAGCGTAAGCCGTAGAGCGCTTGGGGGTATAGGTGCCGCGTGCGCCGACGCAGGCGGACACGAAAAAGGCCGGAGGCCCTTATGGGGGCTCCGGCCTTTTTGTTTTACCGTGAAGAGCGGCTGTTAAGCCTGAACGGTCAGGGCAGGCAGCCGGGGTGGGCTGCTACTGGTCACGGCCAGCGGGGCGCCAGGCGTCCTGGTTTGTGCGCGTTTCGTTCTGCTGGCGCACTTTTTGAATGTATTCGTCGGTGCTGGTGGTGCGGCCCGTTACGACGGACCCGGCGGGGGTTTCCGCAAAGCGCTCTTCGGTGGTGGCGCAGCCGGAGAGAAACATCCAGGCGAGAACGAGGGGTGTGAAAAGGAGGGCTTTCATAGTCCTAACGTACTCGACAGGAGGACATTGTAAAGCCTGCGCTCGGCATGGGTGCATTGGTCTCTGGCTGTGTATCCCTGATCATCCGGTCATCGGTAAAAAAAATATTTGTGCCCCTTAATAAGAGGGAATTTCCTCCGTATTGGCAGGTTGTCCCGGGCTGGCTGGGAACGGCTGGCTTGGGGCCTAGTTGTGTTCGTCCTCCAATATCTCAGCGCATCCCTCCATGCAGCTCCCCAAACGCGTCGGTGCGATAGTGGCGATTCTCGCCATCCAGGCTTCGAGCCTGTCTGCGTTCGTCTGGAACTTCACGTATGCCACGGCCACGACAGACGGGTTCAATGACCCGACGAATGGGGCCACGTACAAGGCGGCGCTGGAATCCGCGGCAAACACGGTGGCATCGTGGTTCAGTCCGACTTATACATCGACGGTGGCGATGCAGGTGACGTGGACGAACCAGCCGGCGAGCCAGACGCTGGCGAGCGCGGGTAGCCACTACGCGTCGGTGGTGGGGTCGTTTTCGCAGGGCTACGTGCAGCAGCAGGTCCTGACGGGGAGTGCGGCCACGCAGGACGGTTTCCACGGGACGGTGAACGTGAATTTCGGGCAGACGTGGGACTTCACGGATTCGGTGGGTGGGAGTGCGTACGACTTCAAGTCAACGATGATGCACGAGCTGATCCACGCGCTGGGCTGGGTGTCGTACATAGACCCGGTGTTGAACAGCGGGAGCGCGCCAATCACGACGGCGTCGGATTTCAGGATCACGGGCGGCCAGTCCGCGGCGGCGGGCCAGCAGGATACCTGGACAAATTTTGATCCGTTTGTGACGGACAAGAACGGGAACCGCATCGTTCCAGGGACGGGCATTGCGGACCAGTCGCTGAAGAACACGCTGATGGGCAACACGGGGCCGGCGGTTGGCGATGGCCTGTATTTCAGCGGCGCGAACGCGATGGCTGCCGCGGGCGGGCGCGTGCGCCTGTATACACCGGAGACATGGTCTGAGGGGAGCAGCGGGAGCCACCTGGACGACTTGTACGCGGCCTACAGCGGCATGATGATGCTTTCGGCGACGGGAACCGGGCCGGGTGCCCGCACACTTTCGGCCATAGAAGTGGGTGTCATGAAGGACCTGGGTTACACGATGGTCCCGGAGCCGTCCACTTACTGGCTGGCGGGCGCGCTGGGCGCGGTGGGTCTTGCGCTGCGGCGCCGGTTGAAGGCCGGAAATTAGAGCCGTTTACTTCGAGTTGTTGCTTGCGCCGACGCTGCGGCGTGGCCGTCCGATCCGCGCGTTGGCGCGAGGGAAAAAAAGAGCCCAGGCTTGTGTGCCTGGGCCCTTTTTCATTCCAGCCCCGTGGGGCTGTAGGTATTTTTTGAATACGGTCGTCGCGGCTCTAGCCGTCGGCGCGCTTGGCGGAGTCCGCTTCGATGGCCTTCATGAGTTCGTTGAGCTTCTTGCGCGTTTCGGCTTTGACGGCCGGGAGCTTGGAGGCGTCACCGACTTTCTCGTTGGCGAAGACGTAGAACTTGATTTTCGGTTCGGTGCCGCTGCCGCGGACGGCGAAGGAGTAGCCGTTGGCGAGCTCAAGGAAGTAGAAGTTTTCCTTCGGGATGAGCTTGTTGTCGGCGTCGAACAGGTCTTCCTGGCCGAAGTCCGTGAATTTCGCCACCTGCACGCCCGCGAGTTCGGTGGGCGGGTTGGAGCGGTAGGAGTCGATGATGCGCTTGATTTTGGCCGCGCCGGCGGCGCCCTCGTAGTAGATGTTCACGAGGTCCTCGAGGTAGAACCCGTATTTCACGTAGAGGGAGTCGAGGTACTCGGGGAAGGTGAGGCCCTGCTTCTTCAGGTGCGCGGCGAGTTCGCAGAACATGATGACGGCGGCGTTGCCGTCTTTGTCGCGCACGGCTTCGCTGGAGAGGTAGCCGTAGCTTTCCTCACCGCCGAAGACGAAGAAGGTCGAATACTCCTGGAGCAGGAGGGCGCGCGCGCGGTAGGGGCAGGCGTCGTAGTCGAGCGCGATGCCTTCGGCGGCGAGCAGGCGGTCCCGCAACTGGCTTTCGTAGATGCGGAGCTTTTCGCCGATCCACTTGAACCCGGTGAGGCAGTTGACGACTTTCAGGCCGTGGGCACGGGCGATGGCTTCCTGAAGGGGGGTCGTGACGAAGGTCTTGATGATGGCGACGGCGTCGGAGCCTTCGGCGGGGATGAGGCCGGTGTCTTTGAGTTTGCTCACGCGGTATTCGGCGAGGACGGAGCCGATCATGTTGCCCGTGAAAAGCTCCATGTCTCCGGCGCGGTTGCGTACGGCGACGCCCATGCGGTCGTCGTCCGGGTCGGTGGCCATGACGACGTCCGCGCCCGTGGCTTTGGCCTTGGCGATGGCCATGGAGAGGGCTTCGGCGTATTCGGGGTTGGGCGACTTGACGGTCGGGAACCGCGGGTCCATCGACATCTGTTCGTCGACGAGGATGGGCTCGAGGCCGAAGCGGCGCATGATGGGCACGGACATGACCTGGCCGGTGCCGTGGATGGGGGTGAAGACGACCTTGGGCTTTTGGGAGCGCAGGAGCGCCGGGTCGATGACGACGTCCTCAAGGACGTTGAGGTAGGCGTCTTCGGCGGCCTTGGGGACGGTGACGATTCTGGAAATGTCTTTTTCCAGGAAGGGCGGCAGGTCCTTCAGTTCGACGCGGTTGACTTCGGCGATGATGGCCTCCGCGTGGGGGGAGACGACTTGCGCGCCGTCTTCGAAATAGACTTTGAGGCCGTTGTCGTGCGGGGGGTTGTGGCTGGCGCTGATGACGATGCCGGCCGTGGCGCCGAGGTAGCGCACGGAGAACGAGAGCTGTGGCGTGGAGCGGGGGCCGTCGAAGATGAGCGCGCGTCCGCCGAGCTTCGTCCAGGTGGAGGCCGCGAGCTCGCAGAAGTGGCGGGAGAAGTGGCGCACGTCATGCGCGATGACGAGCTTGGGGACGTCGCCGCGGGTGCAGCATTGCTCGAGGTATTTCGCGCAGTAGCGGTAGAGGCCGATGGTGGCTTTGACGACGTTGAAGTCGTTCAGGACGTTGGTGCCGACGCTGGCGTGTTCGGGGGTGCCGAGGGGGCCCGGCTTGCCGACTTCGCTGGCGGCGGTGACGCGCCCGATGGTGCGGCCGCGCATACCGCCGGTGCCGAAGGCCATGCTTTTGTAGAAGCGGTCGTTGAGCTCGGTCCACTCGTTGGCGTTGACGAGCTCGGCGATGCCGGACGTTGCCCAGGCGGGCAGGAAGCCGCCGGTGAGCCAGGTGCGCAGGTTCTGTCCGGCCGGCGCCATGAGTTTGCCGTCGCGGACGGCGGCTTCGATCTTCTGGAGAAGCCCTTGGGTCGACGCGGGGTTATTGACTGCGGTTGTCATGTTGGATGAGGGGGCTTGAATTACGGGGGAGGGGAAGGGTTTAGGCGAGGTAGGTGCCGTCCTTGATGGCGGGCTTGGGTTCGAGCGCCTGCCAGGACCGGCGGAAGCTCTCGGTGTCCGTTGCAAAGCGGGGGCTGACCTCAAGGGCGAAGGGTGGGAGGCCGGAGGGGTCGGTGGGAACGGCGACGTTCACGGCTTTCAGCCAGCGTGCGAACTGGCGGAGCTGGTCGTCCCGGCAGGTTTGCGGGGAGTCCACGCCTTCGGCGTTTTTGACGGGGCTGAAATCGTCTTCGCGGAGGGTCTCGATGATGACGGGATTCGCGGCGAAGGGGAGTGCGTCGAACACGAACATTTCAAACTTCACGCCGTTGGGTTTTTCGGGCTTCACGGCGTGGCCCTGGGCGTCAACGGTCTTGATCTTCTTGTCGGCGCGGTGGAAGGGGAGGGCGAACCGGTGGTCGCGGCCTTCGCCGAGGCGCTTGACGAAGTCGCGTGAGAGCACGTGGATGGCGATGCTGCCGGCGATGTAGCGGAGGTTGCCTTGGGCGTCGCGCTGTTCGACGAGGCTGTCGGGCATGTCGCTGTATTCGATGACGACGAGCTTGCCGCGTTGGAGGCAGAAGTGGCCGAGTTTCTCCTTCGGGTAAGCCTTGGGGAGCATCTTGCTGGACATCTCGGACTTGCCTTGGAGGTGGAAGCCGATGAACTCCGGGTCGATGCAGTGGACGAGGGGGTTGTCCACCTGGAAATAGGAGATCACGTCGATGCCCGCGGCTTCCATTTCCGCGATGGCGCCGGAGCGGACGAGGGCGCGGAGGGAGCCGCCGTGGCCGTCGGGGCTCATGGCGATGGTGTCGGGTTCTTCGAGGAGGATCTTGCCGTTGAAATCGACGGCGGGCATGAGGCCCTGGCGGAAGAACTTCACGCGGGCCGTGTCCAGGCCGAAGAACTTGTGCTCTTCAAAGAACGCGACGGTGGCGGCGTGGTTGATGTGGCTGGTCATGATATACCAGGGGATGACTTTCCCGTAGCGGTCTGACGCAGCCTTGATCTTCTCGGCGAAGATCTGGAAGAGGGACTTTTTCTTTACCGGGGTGACGGCGAAGGTGCCCTTCGGACCGTCATAGCCGAGGCGCGTGCCCTGGCCGCCTGCGACGACGAACGCGGCCACGCGGCCGGCGCGGAGGGCGGCTTCGCCGGCTTCACGGGCTTTTGCCCAGAGGGTGGCATCTCCGCCTTTTTCGGGGCGGGCGATGTAGGGGTGCGGCTCAAGGTCGGTGAGGTCGACGGACTGGGCGTTGCTGCCGCGCACAAGCTTGTCGTTGAGGCGGGCGATTTCGGCGAGGTCGATCTGGGCGGCCTGGGAGGCGAGGTGCTCCTGCTGCTTTGGCGTCAGCTTTTCGTAGAATGCAAACACTTGGCCTTGGCCGGCCTGTTCGAATGCTTTGCGAAGGTCTTGGGCTGAGGGGTGAGTCATGGTCGTAAAGGTCTCGCTGTGGGAGAGAGGTTAGCGTTTTGGCGCGTTCGGAGGCGGGTTTTTTTCGGCCTCGAACCGGAAGACGAGTTCATCGGGCTTTGAGTAGCCGAGCCTCTGGCGGACGACGCGTTCGAAAAACTCGGGGTCGCTGAGCAGGCGGTTCAGGTATTCCTCCCTGGCCTGGTTCTGCTGCTGGACTTCGGTGAGCTGGTCCTGGAGCTTCGCTTCGCGCGCCTTGAAGGCGGAAAACTCGCGGTGCGTCTGCACAAGAACTGTCGTCAGCACGCCGCAAATGAGGGCGAGCAGCCCGCACAACCCGAGCAGGATGAGCTTCTGCCAACCCTGGTTTATCATCGCATTGTTCCGCCGTTCGGATGCCGTTTCCGCGTCGCGGGGCCGGACTGGCTGCCCGCGTGGAAACGGCTGCCGGAAAATAGCGGGGGTGGGCTGGCAAAGAAAAGGGAAAAAACTCGCCATCGTTCAATCGGCCTTTCAAAAATGAGGTCGTCTTCGCAGGATGCGCCTTTTCCCCGGGGGAAGCGTCCGGCGATGCCTGACTGCTTTATTTGCCGCCCCCCGATGTACCAGGAGCACTACGGTTTCACGGCGATGCCGTTCAACGTCACGCCGGACCCGCGTTTCCTTTATCTTAGCCCGACCCACCAGGATGCGATGGCAAGCCTGCGCTACGGGGTTGAGCAGAAGAAGGGCTTCATCGTGCTTTGCGGGGAGGTGGGGTGCGGGAAGACGACGTTGTGCCGGGCACTGCTGGATGAGATGGACCGCGAAACCGTGGACACCGCGCTCATCATGAACCCGCGCATCACGGAGACGGAGCTTCTGCGGGCGATTTTGCGCGAGCTCGGGGAGGAAGTGCCGGGAGAGGCGCCGCCGCCGCCGGTGCCGGTGCTTGCCGGGCATGAGGGCCAGCCGCACCTGTTGCACGGGGTGAGTCCGACGGGTGCGTCGGCGGTCGGGCTTTTGCGCCAGCTCGAGGGGCTGCTGGTGGACCGGTCCGCGAATCTGGACCTGACGGGCCGCCTGAACGCGGCGCTGCTCAAGCGGATCGCGGCGGGCAAGAACATCGTCCTCATCATCGACGAGGCCCAGAATCTTTCTTTTGAGGTGCTGGAGCAGCTGCGCCTCATATCGAACCTGGAGACGGACACGCAAAAGCTCTTGCAGATCATCCTGATCGGCCAGCCTGAGCTCAAGGCGAAGATCCGGCAGAAGGAACTGCGCCAGCTCAAGCAGCGCATCCTTGTGTTCTACGAGCTCAAGCCGTTATCTTTCCAGCAGACTTGTACCTACATACAGCACCGTTTGAGCCTTGCGGGCAGCCGTGGCCGTCCGCGATTCTCGTTCTGGGCGCTGCGTAAGATCCACAGCAAGAGCCGGGGCATTCCGCGCATGATAAACAACCTGTGCGACAAGGCCCTGCTTTCCGCCTTCATCCGCGATTCCGATCTGGTAACCTACCGCGACGCCTCCCGGGCCGTCCGAGACACGGAGATGTTATGAGCCTTATCAATGAAGCCTTGAAAAAGGCACAGAAAGAGCGCGCAGCCACGCCTGCGACGCCCGCGTCAGTTCCCCCCGTATTGGCCGAGGGCGCGAAGGCGCCTGCCTCGACGCCACCACCGCCGCCGGCGCCCGGAGCGGCAGCGGCGGCCCCTGGGGCTCCCGTCGTTGCGAAGAGCAAGGACGTCCCGGGGAAGGTGATCATGCTGGCCGGTGGGCTGGGCATGGTCGCCGTTGTGGTTATCGGTCTTGTGCTGGCGGTGGTGCTCGGCGGGAAGGAGCCGGAGCCAAAGAAGCCGGCAACGGCGCAGGCTGCGAAGCCAGAGGAGGCGCCCGTGGCGCAAGAGTCCACGGCCCCGGCGGAGGTCAGCGTGCCGCTGGATATTAACAGCATTCCTGTGGTGGCGGAGACTCCTGCTCCGGCGGTGCCGCCCCCGGCGCCCGTCCCGGCTGCAGCGGTCCCGAAGCGCGAGGTGGCTGCGTCGCCAGCTGTCGTCCCCGCGCCTGCGGTGGCCAGTGCGCAACCGTCTGCTCCGGTAGCTCCGGCACCGGCTCCGTCGCTCGTGGAGGTGAAGCCAGCCACGCAGCCGGCTCCGGCTGTGCAACCTGGTACAGTTCCGCCGCCTGCGCCGGCTGTTGCGGCGACACCCGCCGTTACGCCTGCTCCTGCACCGGTTCCGCAGCCTGAGGTGGCCAAGCCGGCCACGGTCGCGGCAGGTGGGGTTGCGGTTGCGCCTGCGGGAGGTCTTCAGGGCTACACGCAGAATCTTACAAGCTCGGTGAAACAGGCCAAGGCGGTCACCGCGACGGCAAATGCCCGCGCGGGCGAGGCGACTGCGGTGATGGATAGTGCGGCGCCTGTGGCGCCTGCTCCGGTGGCTCCGGTTGCTTCCGCGCCGGTAGCGCCTCCGGCGCCGGTACCGCCGGTCATGCCGGCGGCAATCGAGATTCCGACGCAGCCGCAAGCGGTCCCCCCTCAGATGGCGGGGGCGCAAGCCGGTACCGCAGCGGCCCCCGCCGATACTAACGCGGCTCGACAGCAACAGGTCTTGGCCTTCCTTGACAGCTTGCGCCTGAGTGGCGTGCGCAAGGCGGGCTCGCAGAGCCGAATTCTCTTTAACAACCAGATCTTCCGGTTGAATGAGGTCGTTCATCCGGAAACCGGCCTGCGTGTGGTGGAGGTGCAGGGTCGGGAAATCATTTTTGCCGATGACTCAGGAGTCCGATACCGGAAGCGCTTCTAACCGCCCGCGGCTCAAGCTGCGCACGAGCGCCAGCGGGGGGGATGCTCCGCTGCCGCCGGCAAGCCCTGAGCCCGCGGTCGCGCCCGCAGCGGAGCCCGCGCCTGCGGCTGCGACGCCGGAAGCCCCGCGCCCCAAGCTCGGTCTGAAACTGGGTGGTGCTCCGGCACCGGCAGCAACACCGCTCCCGGCTGCGCCCGCGGCGCCCGAGCTGGCTCCGGCAGCGGCGCCTGAAGTTGGGCCGAAGCCGTCGATTTCGCTGAAGAAGCAAGCGGCAGGCTCTGAGCCTGCTGCTGCGGCTCCCGCTACGCCAGCCGCGCCTGCGGCCCCGGCTCCTGTGCCCGCCGCGGCCCCGGTAGCGCCGGAAGCGCATGCTGCGGCCCCGAAGTTGCAGGTGCCGAAGCTCAAAGTTCCGGGAGGCGACGCGCCAAAGGCGGAGGCCGCTCCGGCTGCGGAGGTCCCGAAACTCAAAATGCCGTTGCAGGCTGGCGCAGGCGCTGAACCTCCGAAGCTCAAGATGCCCGGCGCGCCCACGTCTCCCGCGCACGCGGAGCCTCCGAAGCTGGGCGTTCCCGCGGCAAAGCCTGCGGAAGCTCCCGCGAAACCGACCCTTTCCGTTCCCAAGGCCGCGGAACCTGCTCCCGCTGCGCAACCGGCCGCGCCGAAGCCCGCTGAAGCTCCGGCTCCCGCTGGGCCTGCGGCTCCTGCTGCGGCGGCGCCCGTGAAGCCGGTTCTCGCGAAAAAGCCTGAACCTGCTGCGGCTCCCGCCGAACCCCCGGTTCTTTCTGCTGCGCCGGCAGAGGCCCCGAAGCCTGCGGCATCGGCCGTCAAGGTGGCTCCTCCTGCGCCAGCGGCAGCGGGTGGGGCGGCGCCAGAGGCCCCGAAGCCTGCCGCGGTTCCGGCTGGTGCTCCGGGGGCTGGTGGCCTGTCATTGAAGAAGCCGGCAGGGGGGGAGGCCGAGTCGGCTCAGCCTCCTGTGGTGCCTGCGGTGCCCAGTGCTGCGGAAGGCGCGTCTTCTGCGCCGGCGAAGCTGCAGCTCAAACCTCAAGGCGGGGCTGAAGAAGTTCCGCCGCCGCTCCCTGCGGGTTCCGCGACGGAGGGCGCGCCGCCTGCGTCCGCCCCGACTCCGGTAGCGGCAGGAGCGTCCGCTGCGGCGCCGAAGCCGCCGAAGAAGGCGCCGGAGATTCCCAAGCCCGTGCTGTTTGGCGCGGTGGGTCTTGTCTTCCTGTTTTTGATCGGTGTCGGCGCGTCCCTGTATTTCCTGGGGTTTTTCGACAGCACGCCGCTTCCGGAGACGAAGCCCTCGTCCGCGCCCGTTGCTGCGGCGAAGCCTTCTGCGCCGGTGGCGCCTGCGGCACCTGCTGCCGTAGAACCGCCGCCCGCACCTCCCGTGGCTGCAAGCCCGCAACCTGTGCCGCCGCCGCCGGTGGTGGCTGCTCCGGTGGCTCCGCCGCCTCAGCCGGCTCCGGTCGCCGCGCCCGCACCCACCGCGGTCGCGCCAGTACCTGCGGCGCCTGTTGCGACGCAGCCCGCTCCCGCAGCAAAGCCAGTTGCCGCGGCGCAGAACCCGGCTGTGATTGAATGGCTCCAACGGTTGCGGCTCACGGCCGTGCAGTCTCGTGGCGATGGCTCCCGCATCATGATCGGGACAACGTTCTACCCGCTCGGCGCGACGGTTGAACCGACGCTCAATATCCGGTGGATCAAGATCGAGCCCGAGGGCAAGCGCCTGATCTTCACGGACGCCGCAGGGGCGCTTTACACCAAGCATTACTAGGCGACGCGTTTTCGCGGAACGAGCACCTCGCAGGGACCGGATGGTTTTCCGGGATCTGCGGGGTGCGTTCGTTTTGACGGGCAGGGTTACGCGGAAGGCGAGCGTGGACGCCCCATCCTCGTGACGGCGTGGGGAGAGGAGGGGCCCGGATTTATGCGGCAGCTTGTAGCTCTTGTGCCTTGAGGGTTTTCCTTAGAGGTCAGGTGGTGGAAGTCCTGAGCATGCGCTGCGGGAAAATTCGTGGTGCGCCCGTTGAGTTTGCGGGCTCCTGTTCGTACGTTGGCGTGGCCCGCCTTCCGGCGGAGCCGCCTTCGAGCTATGGAGACCATCCGGTATGCGGTGATTGGAACGGGAGGGATCGCGGGAGATCACCTCCGGGGGATCGCGGGACGTCCCGGTGTCGAGGTGGTCGGGCTGTGCGACAGTTGGCCGGATGCGCTCACGCGCACGGCTTCGCGTTACCCGAAGGCGGTGGCGGATGTGGATGCGAGGCGCATGTTGAAAGCGGCGAAGCCGAATGTGGTGTCGATCTGCACGCCCAACAAGTGGCACCACGAGTATACGATGGCGGCGCTTGCGGCGGGTGCCCACGTGGTTTGCGAGAAGCCGATGGCAATGGGCCTCGCGGAGGCGGAGGAGATGGAGGGGGCGCGTGCGGCTGCGGGGAGGATCGGGCTCATCAATTTCACGTATCGCAACGTACCGGCTTTCCGGTTTGCGCGTGAGCTTGTGCAGTCGAGGGAGCTTGGCCGGCTGCTGCGGTTCCACGCGGTATACCTGCAAAGCCACCTTGGCGGTGAGGGCACGCGGTTTTCGTGGCGCAACAGCCGCGAGCTTGCGGGTTTTGGCGCGATGGGAGACCTGGGTGTGCACATGATCGACGCGGCGCGCTTCATCATGGGCACGGAGTTTGAGCGGGTGTTTGGGCAGGTGCAGACGCTGGTTCCGGCGAAGCCTGACTGGGACTGCCAGCTCAAGCCCGTGACCACGGATACGAATGGCGCGTTCCTTGCGGAGTTTGAAAACGAGGTGCTTGGCACGTTCGAGACGTCGCAGGTGCTGCCCGGTTATGGTAACCACTTCCGCGTGGAGATTTCGGGTACGCGGGGGACGGTGATCGTCTCGGCCGAGGACGAGCGCAACGTCCGCCTCGTGTGCGGTGACGCCCTTTCCCGGCACGTGACGTGGACGACGTCGTTGCCGCTGGTGGCTGTGCCCACCGGCTTCATCGACTGCCAGCGGGCGGCGACACCGGGTTTGATCGTGGACCTCATCCGCGGTGCCGGGGACTTCGAATACCCGTCCTTCAAGGACGGCGTGGCGGTGCAGCGGGTGCTCGCGGCTTTGGGAGAGTCCGCCCACTCGGGGCGTTGGGCGGGTATCTAAACGGCACAGATTGTTTTGCTTCGGCTACCGGCTGCGTTAGGAAAGAGCGAACGGGGGTCTCGTCCCGTCCGGACCCGCTTACACACGCCCATGAGCATCCAGATCATTGCCCACCGCGGTGCGTCGGGAATGGCGCCCGAAAACACGCTCGCCGCGTTTCAGCTCGCCTGGAAACTGGGAGCCCACGGTATCGAATTTGACGTGCACCTGGCTTCGGACGGGGTGCCCGTGGTCATCCATGACGATGACACGGCGCGTGTGGCGGGCGTGAAAGCGGTGGTCGCCCAGACGTCGAGCGAGAAGCTGAAGCGGCTGGATGTGGGGCGCTGGAAGGATGGGCGGTACACGGGGGAGCGCATTCCGACGCTGGAGGAAGCGCTGGACTCCATACCGGCCAGCCGGAGTGTGCTCATCGAGCTGAAGGCGGGAGATCCCCAGGGTTTGACGGCGTTCACGGCCACGGCGCTGGACGACCGGCCGATGGTGGCCGAGCACGCGGTGCTGATGTCTTTTGATGAGCGGATAGCGCTGGCGGCGAAGAAGGCTTGTCCGGACAGACCGGTCCTGTGGTTGTGGGAGGGGGACCACGCGTCGGCCTTCATACCGGCGCTTGAGGCGCATGTGCTTGCGGGCAGGCTCGATGGCGTGGGGATGTGCGTGTCTGCGGCAAAGAAGGGGAATATCGTCACGCCGCTGCGGGGGTTTTGCCGTGTGTTGTCCGCGTGGACGGTGAATGACCCGGAGCTTGCGAAGCCTCTTGAGAGCATGGGGTTTCAGTTCCTCACAACGGATTATCCGGAACGGTTTATATCCGGGCCCAAGGCTTCCTGCTGATACGCAGCCGGTTTCGGTGTGTTTGCATGGGGCGGGCTGCATAGGCCTTGCGCGGCGCGCGAATCCCGCGCATGCTTCCTGGTCGCCTTTCCAGCCGGTAATGGCGTGGCACTTTTGGATTGGGGCCGCACTTGCCGTGTTTCAGTGAACTGGCGTACCTAGACCGCTTCCAATGCCCTCCCGCGCCGCGAAAAAGTCTCCGCGTCCTCCCGGAAAAGCTTATTTCAACCGTGAGCTGAGCTGGCTCGCGTTCAACCGGCGCGTGCTGGATCTCGCGCAATCGGACAAGCTGCCGCTGCTGGAGCGTCTGCGCTTTCTGTCGATCGTGAGCTCGAATCTGGATGAGTTTTTCGAGATCCGGGTGGCGGGCCTGATCCAGCAGGTGGACTCGGGGGTGGTGGAGGTGGGGCTGGACGGTCTGGGGCCGAAGGAGCAACTGCGGCGCATCCACAGCATCACGGGCTCGCTGGTTGCCGACCAGTATTCGTGCTGGCATGAGCAGCTTGTGCCGGCGCTGCGAAATGAGAACGTGTTCTTCAAGACGCAGACGGAGCTGACGCCGGAGGAGCTCCAGTGGATTGAGGGGTATTTTGAAGAACAGGTGTACCCGGTGCTGACGCCGCTGGCCATCGACCCGGCGCACCCGTTCCCGCAGCTCACCAACAAGGCGCTGAACATCCTCGTCTGGCTCGACAACCCGCGGACGCCGGAGATCGAGCACATGATGGCCGTCATCCCGGTGCCGCGCATTCTGCCGCGCGTGCTGCGGATCGAGACGGGCTCCAGCGAGAACAGCTACGTGTTCCTGAGCGACATTGTGCGCATGTTCGCACACCGGTTGTTCCCGGGTTACACGGTGCGCGGTGCGTGGGGTTTCCGGATTACGCGAAACAGCGACCTGTACATTGATGAGGAAGAAGCGGACAACCTGCTGCGCAAGATCGAGGAGGAGTTGCACAAGATCCGGCGGGGTGCGGCGGTGCGGCTTGAGATCCGCGAGGGTGTGAACGAGCAGCTTCTGGCGAACCTCCTGAAGGCCATCCACCTGCCGGAAGAATATGTCTTCCGCGTAAACGGCCCCATCAATCTGCTGCGTCTGACGAGTGTCTATGACCTGGTTGACCGGCCGGACCACAAGTTCAAGCCGTTCCTGTCGTACACACCGCCCGCGCTTGCCCGGCCCCCGCAGATTTTCGAGTCGATACGGCAGGAAGACCAGCTCCTGCATCACCCGTACGATTCGTTTGCACCGATCGTGGACTTCATCCGCGAGGCCGCGCGGGACCCGCATGTGTTCGCGATCAAGCAGACGCTCTACCGCACGAGCGGCGATTCCCCGATCGTGGCGGCGCTGAAGGAGGCCTCGGACAACGGCAAGCAGGTGACGGCGCTGATTGAGATCAAGGCGCGGTTTGACGAGGCGAACAACATCCAGTGGGCCCGCGAACTGGAGGAAGCGGGCGTGCATGTGGTGTACGGGCTGGTCGGCCTGAAGACGCACTGCAAGGCATGCCTTGTGGTGCGGCAGGAGAAGGACGGCTTGCGCCGCTACGCGCACCTGGGCACGGGAAACTACAACCCGAAAACGGCCCGCGCCTACACGGACTTTTCCCTTTTCACGGCACGCCCGGACCTTACGGAGGAGGTCGCCCAGCTTTTCAACACGCTGACGGGCTTCGCGCTCTCACCGCAGTTTGAGAAGCTGCTGGTGGCGCCCTTCAACCTGCACGTTGGTCTTTTGGAGCGCATACGCCGTGAGGCGAAGGCGGCTGCGGAAGGCAAGCCCGCCCGCATCATCGCGAAGATCAACAGCCTTATCGACCAGCCGACAATCGACCAGCTGTATGAGGCTTCGCAGGCGGGCGTACAGATCGACCTGATCGTGCGCGGGATCTGTGGCCTCGTTCCCGGCGTGAAAGGGCTGTCCGAGACGATTCGGGTTCGGAGCATTGTGGGGCGCTTCCTTGAGCACAGCCGCGTCTACTACTTTGAAAACGCAGAAGGCACGGAGCCGGAGCTTTTCCTGGGCAGCGCCGACTGGATGCCGCGAAACCTGTACCGGCGTGTAGAGGCGGTGTTCCCGGTCATGGAGCCGAAGCTGAGGCGGTTCCTGATAGACGAGGTGCTGCCGGCGTATTTGCGGGACAACCAGTATACCACCCAGCTCCTCAACAACGGCGCCTACCAACCCGTGCAGATGGCGCGGGATGAGGAGCCGTTTTCCGTGCAGGACTGGTTGCTGGAGCGCTCGGACCGCCTGCGCGCCCAGGATTTGGTGCGGCGGGCGCCGAAGAAGAAGGACACGCCGATCATCGTGGTCCACGGAAGGCCAGCGCGTGTGCCCGTGCCGCAGGATGAGCGGCCGGCCGAGACGGAGGACGTGACGTAGTTGTTTGATCCTGGCGGATCATTTAAGTGTGTTCGCGCGGGGGGAGGTCTGGTCGCGGTCTTGACGCCGGGGGCGGCAGGCGAGATGATGGCGGTTGCGCATGTGCCGCGGATGCCGTCGGTTGAAGCGACGGCGGTCGCCTGAGTTCCAATGGAAAACGTGAAGAAAAAGCCCCTGGCTCTGGCCATGGGGAAGATATTTATCGCCCTCGCTTGGGCGGACGGGAAGGTCCAGGAGGAGGAGATCAAGACCCTCAAGGACTACCTGTTCCGGTTGCCCATGCTCAGCGAGCGCGACTGGGCGTCGCTCAACATTTACATGGAATACCCGGTGACGGAAGAGGAACGGGAATTCCTTATCAGTGAGTTCAAGCTGCACCTCAGCGATCCGCAGGACCGTGAATTTGCGCTCGAGGGCCTGACGCGCATGGTGCTGGCGGACGGCAAGGTCACGAAGGCGGAAGAACGCATGTTGCGCGACATGCGCACGTCGATGATGGTGGCCAAGCTGGGTTTCGCCTCGAACGTGATCCGCATGCTGCGGAAAATTTTCCAGAAGCGGCGGAAGCTGATGAGCAACGTTGCGAACCGGGAGGTTCACCTCGACGAGTACATGGAGAACCAGGTGCTTTTCCGCGTGAAACACTTCATGCGCGAGACGAATTTGAAGTGGCAGCACGACGCGGGCTGGCTTGAGCGTGTGTGCCTGATGGGCGGGTTGATGGCGCGGATGGTGATGATCGACCGCATCCTGCTGCCGGAGGAGGCGCGTGAAATGATCAATCTGCTGATGCAGCGGTGGAACCTGACGCGCGAGTGGGCGGAGACGGTGACGATGCTTTCGCTCTGCAAGGAGGCGTCGGAAATGGACGTGCGGCGTCTGGCCGTGCGGTTTGAGCAGACGACTACGGATTTTGAGCGGCGGGAGCTGTTCCAGGCGCTTGTGCAGATCGTGAAGGCGGACAGTGAGATTGACCCGCGCGAAGTAAAGGAGCTCGAACGGATGGCGGAGTTCCTGAAGGTGGATGTGGACTTCATGAACCGTCTGCTTCTGCACAACCCGGCGGCCGGCGATTTCGACTCCGGTTCGCGGACGTCTGCGCTGCCTCCGCCGTCGCAACCCGACGTTGCGGCGCCATTGGCGTAGAAAGGCACCCGGGCTCGTGGGAGGGGCGGCGCGGTTGCATTGCCGCATCCCGCCTGAAGCTCACCGGGGCGAAGCGGGCTGGGCAGAACGGGGGGCGGGAGCGCGGTTTGCTTCAAGGTGGTCGCGCACAAAGCGGCCGGGCTTTTCCCACGGCGCCGACGCGAGGCTGGGGCCACGCTCGCCGCGGCGTCGGCGTAAACGACAGGGTGGAAATGCCGTAGGGGATGGCTTGGGGGCGAGGAGGTCGTGTATGGCCGGGCAACGCCTTGCGTTACTCGAAGAACTTCGTGAGCGGCCGGTACATGCCGGAGCACACGATGTATTTCTTGCCGTCGCTTCCGACCCGAAGCTCAAAATACGTAAGCTTTTCGAACATGCCCGGCTGACCGGGCATTTCGTAAACGTAGTCAACCCAGCCTCGCCCGCTAGAGCATTTCTACTTTAAGTTGTCGCATAATTGGAGTTGGCAAAGAGGTTAG
>CAZQIE010000056.1:16941-20330 GCA_964593675.1 uncultured Opitutales bacterium | reverse complement strand
CTACCTCGCCTCCGCCCTCCTGTGGCTGTAACCCATATGTTGATTGGCCCTAGAAGGTCAGCGCCTGGTCGAGGTCCGCGAGGATATCCTCGATGTCCTCGATACCCACGCACAGGCGAATGTAGTCGTCGCTTACCCCGCTTGCCACCTGCTCGTCCGGCGTGAGCTGCGAGTGCGTCGTCGTCGCCGGGTGGATCGCCAGCGACTTTGCATCGCCGATGTTCGCGAGGTGGCTGAACAGCTTCACGCGCTCGATGAACCGGCGCCCGGCGTCCAGCCCGCCCTTCACCCCAAAGCCCAGGAGCGCCCCATACCCGCCGCTCAGGTATTTTTTCGCGAGCCCGTGGTACGCGCTCGATTTCAGGCCCGGGTAGTTTACCCACGCCACACGCGGGTGCGACTCCAGGAACTGCGCCACCTTGAGCGCGTTCTCGCAGTGCCTCTGCATGCGCAGGTGCAGCGTCTCCAACCCCAGGATCTGCGCCCAACTGTTGAACGGCGACGGGCACGCGCCCGTGTCGCGCATGAACTGCAGGCGCATCTTCAGCGCGTAGGCGACGTTCTTGCCACCCGCGGGCGGGAACGCCTTGAACGCCTCCCAGTGCACGACCCCGTGGTAACTCGGGTCGGCCTCCGTGAAGCCCGGAAACTTCCCGTTGCCCCAATCAAAATTGCCGCCGTCCACGACAATGCCGCCCAGCGCCACCCCGTGACCGCCGATGAACTTCGTCGTGCTGTGGACCACCACGTTGCAGCCCCACTCGATCGGCCGGCACAGCATCGGCGTCGTGCACGTGCTGTCCAGGATCAGCGGCACGCCCGCTTCACGCCCGATCTTCGCCACCTCCTCGATCGGGAAGATGTTCAGACGCGGGTTGCCGAGCGTCTCGCCATACAGCGCGCGCGTGCGGCTGTCGATCGCCTTGCGGAAGTTCTCCGGGTCGTCCCCGTTCACGAACTTCACGTTTATCCCCATCTTCGGCAGCGTGTAGTGGAAAAGGTTATACGTGCCGCCGTACAACTGCGAAACCGACACGATGTTGTCGCCCGGCTGCACGATATTCAGGATCGCGTTCGTGATCGCCGCCTGGCCGCTCGAGTGCGCCAGCGCCGCGCTGCCGCTTTCCAGCGCGGCAATGCGCGTTTCCAGCACATCGGTCGTCGGGTTGTGCAGCCGCGTGTAGATATACCCGAGCTCCTTCAGCGCAAACAGGTTCGCCGCGTGCTCCGTGTCGCGGAACATGTAGCTCGTCGTTTGATACAGCGGGACCGCGCGCGATCCGGTTGCAGGGTCGGGACTCTGCCCGGCGTGCACCGCTCGGGTGCCTAGGCCTTTCATGGGAGCATTAGACATGGTGGAGTGTGGAGTGAAACTGTAACGGATTGAACGACGACCACAGCCCTCCGGTCAAGCGCGGTGCCCGCCGTGCCTGCAAACTTGCAGGACTGCGGACGCCAAAAACCACAATCCAATTTGGACTGCCGCATCGACTGGCCGTGCCGCCAACCACTGCGATTATGGCCGCCACCCCTCGGCAGCTGGGCTCGGTGGCCGTTCGCTTCGCGGCCCGGGCGTCGGCTTGTGGACACCGCCCCAACCGCGAAACAAATCGGCCCACGCGTGCGCGGTTAGAGATCATGCGCAGGCTTTTCTTCCCGCCCGATGTGACGCCGCCGCCAAATGTAGAAGATTGCCGGATACACGAGCAGTTCCATCAGCGTGGACGTCACCACGCCGCCAATCATCGGCGCTGCGATGCGCTTCATCACATCGGCGCCCGCCCCCGTGCTCCACATGATCGGCAGCAGGCCCGCGATGATCACTGCGGCCGTCATCGCCTTCGGGCGCACACGCTTCACCGCACCGTGGTAGATGGCATCCCGCAGGTCTGCCGGGCTCCGCATCTTGCCCTCATTGCGCCACCGGTCGTACGCGAGGTCCAGATACAGCAGCATCACCACGCCCGTCTCCGCGTCCAGCCCCGCCAGCGCGATGAGGCCGATCCACACCGCGACGCTCAGGTTATAATCGAACAAGTAGAGCACGCCAAACGCCCCCACGAGCGAGAACGGCACCGCCAGCAGCACGATCGCCGTTTTGATGAACGACTGCGTGTTCAGGTAGATGATCACCACAATGATCAGCAGCGTGAGCGGCACCACGATCATCAGCCGTTCCTTTGCCCGCAGCATATACTCATACTGGCCGCTCCAGAAGATATTGTAACCACTCGGCACCTTGATCGCGCCCCCCTGCACGGCCTCGTTAACCGCCCGCTGCGCCATCTGCACATACGTGCCCACGTCCACGTTCTTCACATCCACGTAGATCCAAGCATTCGGCACGGCGTCCTCGCTCTTGATGCCCATCGGCGCCTGCACCACCTTTACTTCCGCAAGTTGCCCCAGCGGCACCTGCGCGCCCCCTGGCGTCGGGATCACGATCTCGCGCAGCGCCTCCAGGTTTTCCCGGAAATCCCGGTCGTAACGCAGGTTCACGCTGTAACGCTCCAGCCCCTCCACCGTCGTCGTCAGCGGCATCCCGCCCAACGCCGCCTCAAGCACCTGTTGCACATCCCCGGTCGTCAGCCCGTAACGCGCGGCCGCAACGCGATCGATTTCAAACTCGATGTAATTGCCGCCCATCACGCGCTCCGCGAACACGCTCGCCGTGCCCGGAACCTGCCGGATCACCGCCTCAAGCTGCGCCGCGATACGCTCAAGCTCCGCAAGATCCGGGCCTGCCACTTTCACGCCCACAGGCGTCTTGATGCCCGTTGCCAGCATGTCGATGCGCGTTTTGATCGGCATCGTCCAGGCATTGTTCAGCCCCGGAATCTGCACCGCCGCGTTCAGCGCCTCGACCAGCTCGTCCGGCGTGCGCGCCCGGTGTGCCACCACTTTCCCTTCCGGGTCCTTGATGTCCACCGCCGGCCACTCCGCCTCCGGCTTCAGCATGATCGTCGTTTCGATCATGTCGAACGGCGCCGGGTCCGTGGCCGTCTCCGCACGCCCGATTTTCCCGAACACATGGTGCACCTCCGGGAACGTCCGGATGATCCGGTCCGTCTGCTGCAGGATCTCCCGCGCCTTCGTCGGCGAGATCCCCGGGAACGTCGTCGGCATGTACAGCAAGTCGCCCTCGTACAGCGGCGGCATGAACTCCGAGCCCAGCCGCTGGAACGGGAACACCCGGCCCACGGACTCCGCCACCGCGCGCTCCCGGCTCCCTTCCGCCAGTCGGCTCGTCACCGCCCAGTCCCACGGGAAGAACGTCCAGACGATGGCCAGCGCCGCGAGCCCAATGACCGTCCACCGGAAGCGGATAATCAGGTCAATCAGTGGATGGTAGATCCAGATAAGAAACCGATTCACCGGATTCTTCTCCT
>CAZQIE010000056.1:0-16930 GCA_964593675.1 uncultured Opitutales bacterium | reverse complement strand
CCGGGCCAGGTAGCCCATCAGCACCGGTGCCAGCGTGATCGACAGCAGCGCCGCCGCCGCCATCGCATACGTCTTCGTGAACGCCAGCGGCTTGAACAAACGCCCCTCCTGCGCCTGCAGCGTGAACACCGGAATAAACGACACCGTGATCACCAGCAGCGAGTAAAACAGCGTCGGACCGACCTCCACCGCGGCGTCCCGGATGATCTGCCAGTGCGGCTTCTTCCCCCCGTCATGCTCAAGATGCTTGTGGGCGTTCTCGATCATGATGATCACCGCGTCCACCATCGCGCCAATCGCGATCGCAATGCCACCGAGCGACATGATGTTCGAGCTGATTCCCTGCGCGTGCATCACCGCGAACGACGCAAGCACAGCCACCGGCAGGATCATGATCGCCACGACCGCGCTCCGCAGGTGCATAAGGAACAACAGGCACACCAGCGCCACCACCGCACTTTCCTCAAGCAGCTTCTCCTCAAGCGTCTTGACCGCGCGGTCGATCAGCGCCGTCCGGTCGTACGCAATCTCATAAGTCACATCGGACGGCAGACCCTTCATCGCCGTGTCCAGCCGTTCCTTCACATCCATGATCACCTGCCGTGCATTTGCACCATAACGCACAACGACCACCCCGCCCACCGTCTCGCCCTCACCGTTCCACTCCGCGATTCCCCGCCGCATGTCCGGCCCAAGCTGAACGGTCGCCACGTCCTCCAGGAAAATAGGCGTGCCGTTCGGCCCCGTCATGCCCACCGGCACCTTCCGCAGGTCCTCCACGCCCTTCAAATACCCGCGCACCCGCAGGATAAATTCCTTTTCCGCCATCTCAATGGAGCGCCCGCCCACCTCCCCATTGCTGCGCTCCACCGCCATCGCCACCTCGCGCAGCGGCAGGTTGTACGCCCGCAGCTTCACCGGGTCCACCGTCACCTGGTACTGCTTCACAAACCCGCCCACTGACGCCACCTCAGCCACGCCGTCCACCGACGTCAGCTGGTACTTCAGATACCAGTCCTGGATCGACCGCAGCTCCGCCAGGTTCCGCTCCTTCGAGTGCAGCGTGTACATGAACGCCCAGCCCACGCCCGTAGCGTCCGGCCCCAGCGAGGGCGCCACCCCCTTAGGCAGGCTCGACGTCAGCCCGCTCATATACTCAAGCACCCGGCTCCGCGCCCAATACGGGTCTGTGCCGTCGTCGAAAATCACATACACAAACGAGAACCCGTAGAACGAATACCCGCGCACGACCTTTGCCGAAGGCACCGACAGCATCTTCGTCGTGATCGGGTACGTCACCTGGTCCTGCACGATTTGCGGCGCCTGCCCGGGCCACTCTGTATACAGGATCACCTGCGTGTCAGACAGGTCCGGTATCGCGTCCAGCGGAATGTTCCGCAGCGCGTAGATGCCGCCCAGCGTGATCGCCAGCGTGAGCAGCAGCACGAAGAACCGGTTCTTTAGCGAAAAATCTATGATTCCCTTGAGCATGGAACAGGGGAGGGCAGGGGGTTAGTGCTGGTGGGCCGGCAACGCGGGTTTCGCAGACGCCTTCGGCTGCGGAGGCGCCGCCGTTGCAGGCGCCGACGTTCCAGCCGTCCCGCCGCCCGCCTCCCCTGCGCAGCACTCGTGGCCCGCATCCATGGTTGCCCCGGACCCGCTTGCGCCCGCCTGTGGCGCACCGCTTGGCGTCGCTCCGTGGCCCTCGTGGCCAGGCCCGGTCCCCGGCTTCATCATCTTCCGAAGCGCCTCCCTCAACTGGCTCTCCGAGTCCAGCATGAACTGGCCCGACGTCACCACCCGCTCCCCGGCGGACAACCCGCCGAGCACCTGGTACAACCCGCCCTCTGTGCGCGCACCCAGTTTCACGTCGCGAGGCTCAAACAGCCCGTCCTCCAGCGCCACAAACACCACGTTGCGCTCGCCCGTCCTCAACACTGCCATGTCCGGCACAAGGACCGCTTCCGGAGACACTTCGGCCCGGATGACCGCCGTCGCGTACATTCCCGGCCTCAGGCTGCCATCGTTTTCCACGCGCACCCGCACACGACCCGTCCGCGTCGCCTCGTCCACTGTCGGATATACAAACTCCACCTTCCCGGCCACGCCCGCCTTGTGCCCCGAAAAACTCAGCTCCACACTCTGTCCGGCGTGCACGAACGGGAGATCTTTTTCATACACCTGCGCCACCAGCCAAAGCGTATCCAGAGACGCAATACGATAGAGCGGCATCCCCATGTCCACCCGCATCCCGTCCACCGCCATCTTCTCCAGCACAACCCCGTCCCGCGGCGCATGTACACGGAGCGTCTTTGTCGGTTGCCCGGACTTCTCCAGCGCTGCGATCTGGGCATCTGAAATGTCAAAATACTTAAGCTTCAGCCGCGCGCCCTCCAGAAGCTCCGGATCGTTCAAGCCCGCCTCCCGCGCCGCCCGCAGCGCCGTCAGGTACTCAACCTGCGCCGCGTACAGCTCGGACGAGTAGATCTCGAACAACGGCGCCCCGGCCTTCACGGTCTCCCCTGTTGACGCCACGAGGAGCTTTTCGATCCACCCCGAAATTTTCGTTGTCACCGTCGACACCAAAGGCTCAGCAGCCTCCAGCGCCCCGAACGTCCGCACCGTGCGCACAACGGGCCCCTCCGTAACCGCGTCCACCCGCAGGTTCATCTTCTGCCGCGTTGCCCCGTCTATCGCTATTGCGTTCTCATGTTCGCTGGCCTGCGGCGCCAACGGCGTGAGCTTCATCCCGCAGATCGGGCAATTCCCCGGTTTGTCCTGAACAATCTGCGGGTGCATTCCGCACGTGTAGAGCTGCTTCGCCGCGACCGGTTTGGGCGCCTCGACCTTCGGCGTCAGCGTCATACCGCAAATGGGGCAGTTCCCGGGCTTGTCCTGCACAATCTGCGGGTGCATCGAACACGTGTACAGGCGCTTCGGGGCCTGCGCCGACGCATGGCTTTGGCGCTGCGCGTAAAAGGCCACAGCCGCTCCAACCGCCACCAGGACAAGGATCAAAAGGAGGATTTTCTTCATCGTCGGAAAATTTCAGGGGGTCTGTTTTTAAAAGCTCAGTTCTTCGTAAGGACCGGCGCTCCCGACGGCACATCCGCCGCCAGCAGCGACAACATCACCAGCGCCCGCTCCCGCTGCAGTTCCATCTGCACCAGGTCCATCTCATATGCCAGAAGCCGGTTCTCCGCTTCCAAAAGGTCCAGGAACATCCCCGAACCCGCGCTGTAAGCACCACGCGCGATCGCAAGGGCCTGCTTCGCTTTCGGCACCACCCGCTCCGCCAGCGACTTTGACGTCCGCTGCGCCTCGCGAATCATGTACAATTGCTCGGCCACCTCCACCGCCATCGCGATCTGCTCAGCCGAAAGCCGCGCCTGCGCCATACGGTGGTCCGCCTGCGACTCCGCCAGCATCGCCGCCAGCTTGTCCCGCCAGATCGGCAGCGTCATCGCCGCCTGCGGCCTGTACATCACGGGCGACGCCTTTACGTCCGCCTCCAGCCCCACCGAGAAATCCGGAATCCGCTCCCGCCACGCCACCTCGATCGCCGCCTCCGCCCGCTTTACAGACTCCTTCAGCGCCAGCAGTTTGGGGTTTCGCGCCAGCACCTCGTCCAGAAGCCTGTCCGCTGGAACCGGCAGCACGCTTGCCTGAAACGTGCTTGGCAGCGGCGGAACCTGCCCATTGTGCGGAATCCCCAGCGCCGCCTTGAAGCGCTCCACCTTCGGCCCCCTTTGGTCCTCCAGGTTCGCTAGCTCCGTTTCCATGCCCTCACGCTCAATCTGCGCCCGCAGTGCGTCCTGGTATGCCGAGCCCCCCGCAAGTTGTGCCCGCGTCTGGCGCTCCACCTGACGTGCAATGTCCAGCGCCCGGCGCATCACCGCCAGCCTACGGTCCAGAAAATACAGCTCGTAATACGTCGCCTTGAACTCCGCCGCGCTCCGCAGCACCGCCGCTTCAAACGCCCGATACTTCGCTGCGCTCTCCGCTGTCGCCACTTCCGCACGGGCCCCAAGTTTCCCAGGCCCCGGCAGGTCCACCATCAGCCCCGGCATCACGCTCTCCACGATGTCCGTGATGTCCGTCTCAAACGTCAGCTTCGGGTCCGGTAACGACCGCTCCGTCGTGATCTTCTCCACCGACGCCAGCCACTCCCAATACGCCTCCTCCACCATCGGCTGGTTCAACATCGCATACCGCAAATACTCCTGCACCGCGGGCCCGGACGACAAATCCGGCAGCACCGGCTTCGCCTCCCCCGGACGGTACAGCTTCGTCACCTGCTCGGCGTCCGCTCGCGCCGCCTTCTCCCCGTCCGTCTGCAGCCCCGTGCATGACGTCAGCAAGGCCGTGAGCGAAACCAGCAACGGAAAATGAAGGAGGCACTTTCGGAACATCGGGCTCATCGTGCTTGGAACCATATCGGGGAATCTTCGGTGGGCAAACGGTGTTACGTCATCCCGCTCGCACGAACAGGAACGTCCCACCCGAGGCTTTCCCTCACACATTTTTTGAAACCAGAAAGCCTCGCTTAAGCGCCGGTCATCCTGCCTCGACAACACGCACACCTTCTTCTTAGATGGCGCTCGCCCGCGCGCAATTCTTATGCCCGCAAAACGCAAGACCTCCACTGGCCGGAAAACCGGCCGTCTTGCCGCCTCCTCGCCGCATCCCCCAGAGGCCCTGGACCCGACCCTGCGGCTCGTCGCCGCCCTCGGGCGTTATTCCGCCCGCGAACTCCGCGCCCGCCAGGACCGCCTCTCCCGCGCTGCGCGGGAAATGGGCGTACAGTTCGCCGTGGCTGACGACCAGGAAGTCTCGGAACTCGAATGGCCCCTGGACCTCGTCCCCCACATGCTCAACCCCGCCGAATGGGCGGTCGTCTCCGAAGGCCTCATCCAGCGCGTCCGCGCCTTCAACTGTTACATCGAAGACCTCTACGGCGAACAGCGCATCCTGCGGGATAAAATCGTCCCCTACGACCTCGTACTCTCCGATCCCGCCTTCCACCGCCCCCTCAAAGGACTTCCCCGGCCACCCGGCGGCCTCTACGTCGTCATCGCTGCCGCCGACCTCGTACGCGCGGAATCGGGACAATGGCTCGTCCTCGAAAACCATTTCTCAACCCCCTTCGGCATCGCCTACGCCCTCCAGAACCGCCGGCTCCTTGTCGACGCCTTCCCCGAAATCTTTGAAGACATGCCCGTCGAGCCCGTCGCCCCCTTTACGGCCCGCATGTCCGAAACCCTCCGCACCCACGCCTCACGCCACAGCCCCCACGCCGTTCTCCTCGCGCGCGGAGACATCCGCTACCCCCAGTTTGAGGAAAGCTTTCTCGCGCGCCACATGGGCATCGACATGGTGCGCCCGGCAGACCTCCTCGTGCGCGGCGGCAACGTCTTCCTCCGCACCATCCGCGGCCTTGAACGCGTGGACGTCATCTACCGCCGCATCGAAAGCTCCGCCAGCGACCCCGTGGCCTTTGGCGAGTCCCGCTTCTCCGGCGTCCCCGGTCTCGTGAACTGCGTCCGCAAGGGGACCGTTTCCATCGTCAACGCCATTGGCTCCGGTGTCGCCGACAACAAGGCCATCCTCCGCCATACCGACGCCATCATCAGCTACTACCTCGGCGAAGAACCCCTCCTTCAGACCGTCCCCACCTACGCCTGCCGCGACGCCGATCAGGCCGCCTTCGTCCGCCAGCACCTCCGTGAAATGGTCGTGAAGCCCATCCACGACGTAAACACCCTCCGGAAGTTCTACCCCAACCTTATCCGGGCCGGGAAACACGACGACATGGTGCGCCTCCTGCGCGAACGCCCTGAACTCGTCGTCGGCCAACCCATCCTGAAAACCGCCCACCTGCCCATGCTCAAAGGCGGACGCCTCGTCCCCCGCGAAGCCGCCATGCGCGCCTTCATCCTCATGGGCGAGACGCCCTGGGTGCTTCCCGGCGGCCTCACCCGCCACGCCCTTGAGCCCCGGCCCCAGCGCCGCATCACCATCATTTCCGGCGGCATGAAAGATACCTGGCTCCCCGCCGCGGCAGGGGAGGGCGCCCCCGCGACGGACGAGCCCCTCGAAGTCCCCCAGAACCAGGCCTTCTCCATCGGCAGCCGCGTCGCCGAATCCTTCTACTGGATCGGCCGCTACCTCGAACGCGCCGAAAACCTCGCCCGCCAGCTCAACATCCTTGAAAGCGTCCGCTGGGACCAGCTTGGCAACGCCGCCCGCCTCTCCTTCAGCCCGCTCTGGCGCGGTGTCGCCGCCGCCACCGGCCAGCCCGCGCCCACCGGAAGCTCCGCCGCAACCCCCGGCGCCGCCCTCACCAGCCGCCTCATCCTCAACGCCGCCGAGCCCGCCTCCGTCCACGCCTGCGTACGCGCAGCCTGTGCCAACGCCGACAGCATCCGCGACCACCTCACCCCCGAGTTCTGGCACGCCCTCCACGGCCTGTCCTCCCGCCTCGCCGAAACCTCCGCCAACCCGCCCGACGACCGCGCCGGCCTCAGTGAAATCGCCCGCTCCGTCGTTGACGAAGTCGCACGCGCTACGGGCACCGCGGACCGCACGCTCCTGCATGACGACGCCTGGCACTTCTACCGCATAGGCGCCTTCATAGAGCGCGCCCTCTCCACCCTCATCCTTCTCGAATGCGTCCTCAAGGCCCACCGCCCCGGCGCCCGCGAAGAAGCCGACCTCACCGCACTCCTGCGCCTCCTCTGCTCCCTCGACGCCTATCGCCGCGAATACCGCTCCCGACCCTATTCCGACCGCGTCGCCCGCCTCATCCTCCACAACCCCCACAACCCCACCTCCGTCGCCTACTGCCTCGGCTGCATCATCAGCGCCATACGCGACCTCGCCAGGCGCGACCATGGCCTCCACACCCCTCTCGCCACGCACGCCGAAGACATCCTTGCGGCCATCGACCAGCTCCCCTTCCAGACGCTCTTTCCACATCCGGGACGCAAGCCCGCTCCCAGCGCCCTTGCCGAACGCGAACAACGCCTGCGCGCCCTGCGCCGCGACCTCGAAACCCTCCACCAACGCCTCGAAGACACCTATTTCTCCCACCAGCAGCCCTACGCGGCCGAGGAGCAATTCACCCTCGACCTCCTGTAAGCCGCCATGCGCTTCACCGTCACCCACAGCACCGTCTACCGCTACACCAATCCCGCCTCCGAGTCCTTTGCTGAACTCCGCCTGTGGCCGCGTGACAGTGGCACCCAGACCGTTCTCCGCCGCGACCTCGAAGTCGACCCCGTTGTCCCCGTTGACCACTACGTCGACTACTTCGGCAACAACGTCGAATTCTTCTCCGTACCCTTTCGCCATAACTCGCTCACCGTCCGCGCCACCGCCGACGTCGAAACCCGCTCCGCCCCCGACCTTTCCGAGTTCCTCCAGACACCCCTCGGCGAAGCACGCCAGCTCTATCACAGCCAGATGCTCCGCGTGTTCGACTTCCTCCAGCCCACCGATTTCGTCCCCCTCGCCAGCTCCCTCAAAAACCTCCGCTGGCGCCGTTTCCACGACGCCGACGCCCTCGGACCAAGCCTCCTCGCCCTCAATACCTGGATCTACGGACGCTTCCGCTACTGCCCCGGTGCCACCGAAGTCGGCACCCCCCTCTCCCTCGTCGTCCGCGAACGCCAGGGCGTCTGTCAGGACTTCGCGCACCTCATGCTCTCCATCCTGCGCGCAAACGGCATACCCGCCCGCTACGTCAGCGGCTACATTGAGGCCGGCGACCCCGCCCATACCAATGGCCGCGCCGTAAGTGCCGCCGCAAGCCACGCCTGGGTCGAAGTCTTCCTACCCGGCGGACACTGGTGGGGCCTGGACCCCACCAACAACCAGCTCATCGGCGAACGCCACGTCCAGATCGCAGCCGGCCGCGACTACAACGACGTCGCTCCCATGCGCGGCACCTACAAAGGCGCCCAGGATCAGCAGCTCAAAGTCATCGTCGAGCTTCGCCGCCGCAAAGCCCGTGCGAAAGCCTGAAGCGCCCCACCGGGCCTGTATACGTTTTCCCGTTACACTGCGGTCACCCTATGCCCCCAGGCGCCAACCTGCGTCCCGCAGGCCTTCCCGGCAGCGCTCCGCCAACAGGTCGGGCAGGGCAGGGTGGGCGCCCAGAAGCTGCGTCTGCACAATCCGCAGACCCGGATGCCGCGCCATCACCCCCGCGCAAATCCGTGCGACATCCCCCTCGGGCCCCGCGTGCTTGCCCGGGCTCAGGAACTGCATGGCCAGCACCACCGTGCCCTCCCGCAGCGCCGGACCCTCAAACGCCCGCTCCAGCAACGGCTCATTGAAATCAAACTCCGCGCCCTCCCGACGCTCCATCGACGCCGGCCACACCCCCGCGCACGCTTCCCCAAGAACCTCCCCAAGCTGCACCGCCAACACGTTTCGCACCGCGTTTACCGCCCGCGCAGGCGTCCCGTGGTCCACCAGCACCACCGGGGGCCGCAGCAAACCCTCCCTGCGAATCACCACCCGCACCCCGTCCGCCAGCATCACCGCTACCCGCCGGTCCTCCCGCGCCCCCGCATCCACGAGGCAAGGCGCCACCCTTGCCTCAAGACCCGGAAACTCCCGCTGAAGCGCCCTCACGCGCTCAGGAATATAGTCCACAACCGCACCGCTTGGTCCGAAAAACAGCGGCAACAGCAGGAACCGCGTTTGCCCCGCCTCCGCCCTTTCCCGCAACGTCCCCTCCAACGACCGTGCCGCCCGGCCCCCCAAAAGACCCTCCGGCACCTTCGCCGAATGCAGCAGCGACACCGCCTCCACCGGCCAACCAAGCCGCACGGACACTTCCTCAGCCAGCGTCCGCAATTGCCACGTGCTTTCCGCCCGCAACGACCCGTTATCCACCAGAAGCACCCCGGGCCCCTCCGGACATTTGCCTTTTTCACTGCTTGCGAGCATCTTTTTCGAAGTTCCCCCCTGCTGCGAAATGTCTTGCGGTGCCTCGGCGTTTTCAACTGGAATCCAAGCGTTCTAGCGAACCTTTGTCCCATGAAGAAGTTTGTCTGCATTCTTATCCTCAGCGCCGTTTTTGCTCTGACGGGTTGCGAAAACGTCTCCAAGCCGACTCCCAGCGATACGATGGGCGGCCTTGGTGCTCCTAGCTCGGGCTTTGTTGACCCCAGCAAGGCCGGTTATGATGAACTCGGCGGCGCCGGCAGTGGCCTCGCTGGCCGCGATGGGACCTCGCTCAACGCGAACGACTACCGCGTCAAGAACCTCCGCAAGGAAGACATCGTCGTCTCCGTCCTCTTCAACTTTGACGACTACACCGTTCGCGCCGACCAGCGCGAAAAGCTCAATCAGGCCGCTGCCATCCTCAAGGCCGACCCGACCCTGAAAGTCGTCGCCGTTGGCCGCACCGACTGGTTCGGCACCGAAGAGTACAACCTCCACCTCTCTGACCGCCGCGCCAACAGCGTCAAGGCCTACCTCCAGAACCTCGGTGTTGACGCCAACCGCATCGAGATCCTCGCCATGGGCAAGATCGACGCCACCCCGAACGTGGACAAGAACTCCCAGCAGGCTCAGGAAGACCGCCGCGTTGACGTCTGCAAGATCCGCGCCGCCCGCTAACACCGGACGCGCTCTTCACAAAAACCCCGCGGGTTTAACCTCGCGGGGTTTTTTGTTTCCCTACGCCTGAACCGCCCAAATAAAGCCCGCGCCCACCCCTTGGAGCGCATCTAGTTCAAAGGTCGCACCTGTTGGATATCCCTCTTTCCTCCGCACCGGCGCGGAGCAAAGCTTGACCTGCGTGCACTCAAGGGTGCGCTCACGCTCCGCCGCGTTCAAGCCGCAGGCGCCGCCGCGTCTCTCCGGTAACGTGGAAGTACAGCCTCCACGCGTTTGACGGAAGTGCGGAGCCCAGCCGTTCGGGCCACTCCACACACAGGCAAAACGGACTCTCGGCAAATTCGTCGATCAGCAAGTCTTCGCCCGCACCCGCGCTCTCCAGCCGGTAGGCGTCCAGGTGCAGCAACATGCGCTTCCCACGGTAAAGCGAAAGAATCGCAAACGTCGGGCTCGTCACAGGCTGCGTAATACCCCACGCCTTTGCCAACCCCTTCACGAACGTCGTCTTGCCCGAGCCCATGTCCCCGTACAACGCAAGCGTCACGTCCACCGGCAGCACCGCGGCAAGCCCCGCAGCCGCAGCCTCCGTGTCCGCAGCCGTCGCCGTTTCCACCCCACGCTCCAGTTCCTCAATCCAGTTCATGCCGGCCTACCTCAAGTGTTCGTAACCGCGACCCTTGCACAGAACGCGCCCACCCGGGCCCTCCCGCAGCAGCCGCTGCCCATGCCCAGCCACGGACTCGCACACCGTCCCTATGCGCGTCAGCCGTGTTGCGAACCTCTTCTCCCACTCCTGCAAAAACGCACCTTCCTCAGCCCGGGCATCCAGCGTAAAAAGCAACTCGTAGTCCTCCCCGTCGCACAGCGCGTGCTCCAACGGCGAACGCCCCGAGCCCCGCGCCAGCTCCCGCGCCGCCTCGGCCACCGGTAGCTTTTCGGACTCCAGCGCTGCGTCCGTTCCGCCCGGCAGCAACGCCCGCAGGTCCTTTGCCAACCCGTCCGTCACATCAATGCACGACCGCACCGCCCCGTGCTCCGCAAGGAACCGCCCCTCCTCCAGCCGTGGTTGAAAATCGAAATGGTGCCCCAGCAGGCTCCCGCCCAGCTCTCCGGTGACAAAAAGCGCATCGCCCTTGCGCGCCCCATGCCGCGTCAGCACCCGCCCCGGCGCCGCTCCCAGCAACGACACATGGGCCGAAAAGAAATCATCCGGTCCCTGCGCGACATCCCCACCCACCACAGGCACCCCGTAATGCTTCGCGCACGCCGCGAGCCCCTCATAAAACCGCTGGAGCCATGCCGTGCGCGTTCGGCGCGACAACACCAGCGCCACCAGCGCCGGCCCCGGCGACCCGCCCATCGCCGCAATGTCGCTCAAGTTCCGCTTCAGCAACTTGCCCGCCACCCGCTCCGGTTCCGCATCCTCTGTGAAATGCCGCCCCAGCAGCACCCCATCCGTCGTCGCAAGAATCCCGCCCTTTCCGCAAGCGCTCGGCGGGATCACCGCGCAGTCATCCCCGATCCCGGCAGGGGAGGGCGGCGTCACCGGCCCCAGCCACGCCCCGATCCACTCGATCAGCGCCACCTCTCCCAGCGCTCCCACAGACTGCCCCGGCTCGCTCGTAAACAGGCTCATGGCTTTACGGCGTCAAACGCTCAAGCGCCTCCGGCTTGAGCAGCATGACAAGAAACGTGTTTGCATTGAAAAGCGCGTGGAACGTGATCGGCGCCAGCAGGCTTCGGGAACGCTCGTAAGCCCGGCCCAACAGCATCCCCAGCAGCAGCAGCGGCACAAACGACAGCCCGTTGAAATGGATCAGCGCGAAAACGAACGCACTCACAACCAACGCCCACCGCGCCCGCATCCTCCCCTTCAAAAACCGGTACAGCCCCGCCCGAAAAACCAGCTCCTCCGTGACCGGTGCCACCACGATGGCCACGATCGCCATAAACCCGAAAAACGCCGGCGAGTCCGTCTCCATCAGCAGCCTCACCACAAACTGCGGCTCCCTCACCGCCGGAAACCCCGCTTTGGACCACAAATCGAACGCCTTCGCCCAGCCCCAGCTCGTCAACCAGACCAGCGGAAACCCCGCCAGGAAGTTCCGCACCCCGGCACCTACCCCCCACACCCAGCCCGTCCCCGCCTCACTCGCCGGTAACGGAAGCACCCCCGGCGCAAACCGCCGCCCCACGATGAACACCGCGAGCACAGAAAGGTGCGTCACCGCCCCCGTTATAGCCACACGCCACGCAAACCACGGGCCGCTTCCCTCAATGCCCGCCGCATGCAAAATCTGAGCCGTCGCCGCCTGCGTCACCAGCAAGGACGTCAGCACAAGCCACGCAAACTGCGCGAACGTCAGAAGCCCGCATTTCCAGGCCGGAACGGCCCCGTTCGCCGGCTCCCTTGCATCACCACGAAACTCCCTCACCAGCGCCACCGCCCCACCACACAGCAAAACCGCGATGTAGAACGACAGGACCTGGTCGCGTAGCTCCATGACGTGCCCAGCCGCGCCCGCTTAACGCGTGCTCTCCCGGACAGCTCCGCTGCGCCCGGCAGGCGCTATCGGCATCCCCGGCTCCTTCGGCGAATGCACCCGGTCTCCATCAAACACCATCTGCCCACCCACAAACGTGCCACGCACCCGCCCTCGCAGCGTCTTGCCGATCCACGGCGAGTTCGACGAGCGGCTGAAAAATCCATCACGCGTGAACGTCACCGGCCCCTCCGGATCGAAAATCGTGATGTCCGCCGGAGCCCCCACCGACAACGTGCCTGCCGCCAGCTTCAAGATCTTCGCCGGGTCGCACGTCATGCGCTTCACAATCAGGCTCAAGTCGCACCGCTTGGTGTGGTAGAGCTCCTCGAGACACACCGGCAGGCACGTCTCAAGCCCGATGATCCCGAACGGCGCGTAGTCGAACTCCACGTCCTTCTCGTAGTCCGTGTGCGGCGCGTGATCGGTCGCGATCACATCGATCGTGCCATCAATCAGCCCCTCGATCAACGCCAGCCGGTCCTCCTCCGTACGCAGCGGCGGGTTCATCTTGAAATTCGTGTTGTAGCCCGCAATGCACGCGTCCGTAAGCGCCATGTGATGCGGCATCGCCTCCGCTGAAACCCGCACACCCCGCTGCTTTGCGCGCCGGATCATGTCGATCGAGTAGGCGGAGCTGATATGCTGCAAATGGATGTGTGCGCCCGTGTGCGCAGACAGGATGACATTTCGCGCCACCATCACATCCTCCGCCGCGCACGGCCAGCCCCTCAAACCCAGCCGGAGCGACCACTCGCCCTCGTTCATCACCGCGCCCTCCGTCAGGCTGGAGTCCTCGCAGTGGTCCATCACCACGAGATCGAACATCTTCGCGTACTCCACCGCCCGGCGCATGATCTCATTGTTCTGGATGCACGCCCCGTCGTCCGTAATCGCCACCACGCCCGCCTTTTTCAGCGAGCCGATCGGCGCAAGCTTCTTGCCCTCGCGGCCCACCGTGATCGCACCCGTCGGGTACACCCGCACCACCGCCTTGCGCGCAATCACGTCGTTGATCAACTGGATCGTCCCCACGCTGTCCGCCGCAGGCGCCGTGTTCGGCATGCAGACAATCGTCGTGAACCCGCCCGCCGCCGCAGCCCAGGAGCCCGTCTCAATCGTCTCCTTGTGCGTCTGCCCAGGCTCACGCAAGTGCACGTGCAGATCCACGAACCCCGGGCACACCACCTGACCCGCGGCATCCACGACCCTTGCGGCCTTCCGCTGCGCCTCCGTGAGGTCCGGAACGATCCGGCCCTCGTGCGCAAAAACATCACCCATGGCATCCCTGCCGTTCGCCGGGTCGATCACCCGCCCGTTCTTGATCCAAAGCGTCGCGGACATGTCGGAAAGTCTCTTCTGGAAATTTTTTCGGTCGGTTTCCACCCTACAGCAGCGGCTCCGCGGGCACCTGATCCCGCGCCGGCGCGGCGGACGCGCACAAATACAGGCACGCCATCCTCACCGCGATCCCGTTCGTCACCTGTTCGAGGATCACCGACCGCCCCGAATCCGCCAGCTCAGAGTCCAGCTCCACCCCGCGGTTGATCGGCCCCGGGTGCATGATGATCGCGTCAGGCTTCAGCCAGGACGCCCTCAGCTTGTTCAACCCGAACATGCTCGTGTACTCGCCAATCGACGGGAAGTGCGACGACGTCTGACGCTCGTGCTGTATCCGCAAAAGCATGACAGCATCCGCCTCCGCCAGCGCCTCCTTCAGGTTGTGGCTCACCCGCACCCCGAACCGCGCGAACGTCTGCGGCACCAAAGTCGACGGCCCCGCCAGCGTGACCTCCGCCCCAAGCTTCTTGAGTGTCCAGATGTTCGATCGCGCCACCCGGCTGAACAGGATGTCGCCCAGGATCGTCACCTTCAGCCCCTTCAGGTCCCGCCCAAAATGATCCCGCAGCGTGTAAGCATCCAGCAGCGCCTGCGTCGGGTGCTCGTGCGCACCATCCCCCGCGTTCACCACCGGAATACGGATCACCCGGCTCAGATACGCCGCCGAGCCCGCCGCCGAATGCCGAATCACGATCATGTCCGCATTCAGCGCCTGGATGTTCATCGCCGTGTCACGCAGCGTCTCGCCCTTTACAAGGCTGCTCGCCGTGCCCGTCATCGAAATCACGTCCGCGCTCAGCCGCTTCGCCGCGATCTCGAAGGCAATACGCGTGCGCGTGCTCGGCTCCATGAACAAGTTCACCACCGTGCGCCCCCGCAGCGATGGCAGCTTCTTCACCGTCCGCCCAAGCGTCCGCTTGAACTGGTCAGCCGTGTTGAAAATCACCTCGATCTCCTCCCGCGACAGATCCTCGGTCGCTATGAGGTCTTTGCGGGTCCAATGCGTGGGGGAGCTCATGCGCTAAAAAGGGAAATCACGTCGTTTTGGGGATGATTCAGGTCCAGCCTCACCTGCACCCGCTTCGGCGGCGGCGCCTTCTCGCTGAAACCAACATAGTCCGCTTTCACGGGCAGGCTTCGCGTCTCCCGGTCAAACAGCACCGCGAGCTCCACGCGTTCCGGCCGCCCCTGGTCGAACACCTCCTCAAGCGCCGCCCGCACCGTTCTCCCGGAGAACAGGACATCGTCCACCAGGATCAGCGACACCCCATCCATATCAAAAGGAAAATCCGTCGGCGCCGTATCCAGCGGAATCGGCTTCATCCCGATGTCGTCGCGATGAAACGTGATGTTCACCACCCCGCACGGGATCGGACGATTGAGCTTCGGCATCAACGCGCGCGCTACACGCCGCGCCAGCACGATGCCCCCGTTTGCGATGCCCGCAACAGCCAAGTGCATGCTGTCGCGGTGCCGCGCCGCCATCTCGGCCACCATCCGGTCAACCGCCTTGGCGATCTCTTCGGCGGAAATATGTCGCGTTTCGTCCATGTACCGGGGCGGTAGTTTGGGCACACTTCCCCTCCAGCGCAAACGCATTCCCGCAAAATCCTCACTCACAGGTTTTGTCGCACGCAGCCCTGCGGCCCCCCCCCTTTTTCGAAGGCCCGTCGCACCCAGTGGCCTGACTTTTCCCTCCGCGCCGACGCGAAGATGGGGCGTCCACGCTCGCCGCAGCGTCGGCGCACGCGACAACGTAAAGGAGAAGTGCCGTAGCCCCAAAAAAAGCGTAGCGACAGACCAGCCTGTGCAGCACACAGAATCGGCCCCCGCTGTGCGGGGTTTCCCCGTTCCGGGCAAAGTCTATGCCCCAAATCCCGCACAACTCTTGCGCGTGCGCCTGCCACGCGTACCCATACCTTACGACGCACCACACCGATGCCCCGCCAACCCTCGCTCTCCAAGCAGCCCATGCACCAAGACGACAAGCCCTCCCCGACACGCAGAAGCCCCAAGAGCCCCGGGGTAGGGGAGCCCACCGACCCCAAGTCCGTCCTCAAGCCCGGCCTCCACATCGCCGCCCTCGAACCCTTCCTGGAACTCGACACCGCCAACCTCTCCCCACTCCTCGACCGCATAGGCGACGCCGAAGTCGTCCTCATCGGCGAAGCCACCCACGGCACCGCAGAGTTTTACCGCATGCGCGCCGCCATCACCCGCGCCCTCATCACACAAAAAGGCTTCACCATCGTCGCCGCCGAAGCCGACTGGCCCGACTGCGCCCACCTCGACGACTACGTTCGCCTCCGCCCCTCCCGCATCGAGTCCCCCACCGACGTTTTTTCACGCTTCCCCGACTGGATGTGGCGCAACACCGAAGTCCTCGACTTCGTCACCTGGCTCCGCGCCCATAACGAAACCCAGCCCGAAGCACACCGGCGCGTCGGCTTTTACGGCCTCGACGTCTATTCCCTCTACCGCTCCATCCACGAAGTCATCGCTTACCTCGAAAATACCGACCCCCACATGGCTGACCTCGCGCGCCAACGCTACGGCTGCCTCTTCCCCTTCCGCGACGACCCCACCGCCTACGGAGCCTCCCTCATCAACCAGCGCTTCGAAGACTGCGCCGTCGAAGTCTCCGAGATCCTCCACGCCATCCTCGAAAAACGCCTCGCCACACACACCGCCGACGAGCCCCACCTCTTCGAAGCCGAGCAAAACGCCCGCGTCGTCAAAAACGCCGAACGCTACTACCGACTCCTCTTCCACAGCGCCGCGCGAAGCTGGAACCTCCGCGACGAGCACATGCTCGAAACCCTAAAAGCCATCCGCCGCCACCGCCTCGGCGCCAAAGCCGTCGTCTGGGCCCATAACTCCCACGTTGGCGACGCCTCCGCCACCGAGTTCACCCTCCGCGGCGAACTCAACCTCGGCCAGCTCGCGCGCCGTGAATGGGCCGACCGCAGCTACCGCATCGGCTTCGGCACCCACGCCGGCACCGTCTATGCCGCGAATGACTGGGGCACCCCCGGCCGCGTCATGGCCCTGCGCCCCTCCCGACCCTCCAGTTACGAACGCCTCTTCCACGAAAGCGGCGTCGACCGCTTCTTCCTCCCCCTGCGCCGAGTCCACGTCGAAGGCGTCCGCGAATTTCTCAGCGTCCCTCGCCCCCAACGCGCCATTGGCGTCGTCTACCGCCCCGAAACCGAAGCCACCTCCCACTACTTCGACGCCATACTCCCCGACCAGTTCGACGAGTTCATCTGGATAAACGACACCCACGCCCTCGCCCCCTTAGGACCTTCCATCGCCCATAATCTCCCGCACACGCACCCCTTTCTCCTGCGCCCCCCACGCGCAGCCTAGGGCCAATCGACATTTTAGACTGTACAGATTGTGACCGAGCTGTT
>CAZQIE010000055.1:0-20688 GCA_964593675.1 uncultured Opitutales bacterium | reverse complement strand
GCGCAAAGGGGTTGGGGGGGGGGGCGGGGGCCCAGGCCGTGGGGGGGGTGGCGGGGGGGGGGCACGGCGGGGCTGCGCAGGAGGAGGGTGTCGCCGGTGATTTCCGCTGTGGCTGGGTGGTAGGTGCCGTCGGGGCCTGCGAGTTCGAAGCCGCGGGCGGGCGCGCTGTCGCGTGTGCGGAGGGCGCCGGTTACGTTTGTGAAGTGGAGGCGGAGGCTTTCGTTGAGGGGTTCGGCGCGGTGGTAGCGCGGGCCGCCTGCGGGAAGTTTGGCAAGGCCGTAGACTTTGGCGAGGGCGAGGTGGGCGAGGCGGTTGCCGACGGTGCGTTTGTCGCGGGGGTGGATGTCGTAGGGGTTGCCGACGTCGATGGCGGTGGCGTAATCGACGGCGGGGATGGTTTCGGCGGCGTGGGCTTGGGCTTCACGCAGTTCGGCCCATTCGACGTCGCCCATGGTGCCGACGGGGTTGTAACCGGCGAGCTGGACGAGGAAGAAGGGGCGTTCGGCGCCGCCCCAGGCGCGCCGCCAGCCGCGGATGAGGGCGGGGAGGATGCGGCGGTAGAGGTAGGCGCGGGGTGCGTCGTTTTCGCCTTGGTACCAGAGGTAGCCGCGGACGGGGAAGGGGGTGACGGGCGCGACCATGCCGTTGAAGAGGGAGGCGCCGACGGTGTGGCCTTCGGCTTCGCCGGAGTTGGGGTCGAGGGGGCCGGGGAGGGGGAGGGCGCGGGGGACGCGGTGTCAGCGGTTGGTCGACTTGGTATTTCCAGTTGCCGGCGAGGGGGATGGGGGCTTCGGGGCCGTCGGCTACGTTGAGTTTCATCATGGCGCTGGGGCCGATGAGGCCGCCTTCGCCCATCCAGTCGTAGGCGCGCACGGCGATGACGAGGGGGCCGGGGCGGACGAGGTTGCCGGGGACGCGGTGGCAGCGGTGGGTTTGCCACCAGTTGGGGGTTTCCTGGCCGTAGCCGCCGACGTGGACGCCGTTGACGTAGGTGGTGTCAAAGTCGTCGACGATGCCGACGTGGAGCATGAGGTCGCGGCCTGCCCAGGTTTCGGGTATGTCGACGGTGCGGCGGAACCAGACGGCGCCGTTGCAGGCGAGGCCGGCGTGCTGCCAGAGGGTGGGCAGCTTCATGAGGGGCCAGGTGGAGTCGTCGTGGTCGGGGCGTGCCCAGCCGAGGCTTTCGCCTTTGTTGCCGGCGTCGGGGCGGGGCTGCAATTGGGCGGGGGGGACGAAGCGTTTTACGTTGGCGAGGCGGCGGGCGACGTGGGCGAAGGCGGGGTCGGCTTCGATTTCTTCGCGGGGGGTCCAGGGGAGGGCGTCGGTGCCGCCCCAGGCGGCCTGGATGAGGCCGATATGGACGCCGGGGAGGTCGGGGAGGAGGCGGCGGGCGAAGTTATAGGCGACGGCGGAGAAGGTGCGGGCGTTTTCTGGGGTGCAGAGGGTCCAGGTGGAGGAGAGGTCTTTGAGGGGGGTGAGGCTGGGTCTGCGGTCGATTTTGAAGAGGTGGATTTCGGGGAAGCGTGCGCCTTGGACTTCGCGTTCGCCTTCACCGGACTGGGCGAGTTCCCATTCCATGTTGGACTGGCCGGAGCAGAACCAGACTTCGCCGACGTAGAGGCCGGTGCGGGTGATTTGGGCGTGGCCGATGGCGACGACGAGGGTGTAGGGGCCGCCAGCGGGGCGGGCGGCGAAGACGGCTTTCCAGGCGCCGTCGGGGGCGGCTTCGGCCATGAGGGTCTCGTTACCGAGGGTTACGGAGACTTTTAGGCCGGGTTCGGCGGTGCCCCAGATGGCGATGGGTTCGTCGCGCTGGAGGACGGCGTTGGAGGAAAAGAGGGCGTGGAGGGTGAGGTTGGACATGACCGGAAACAGCGTGGGATGCGGGGCTTACCGCGGGTGCGGCAGGGGCTCGCGCCTACAGGAAAGCGGATTGGTGGGGAGTCCACAATCCTGCGGGTTGTTGCACGGTTTACGATCTTACCAAGATCAGGGCGTGGGTTCCATGGACTTTCCGGGGGAAAGGATGGATGAAATCAGGGGGCGAGGACTTTGAGGCGGAGGAAGCGTTGCGAGCTGCTGAGGTCTTGGGTGGCGCGTACGCGGACGGTGGCGACGCCGTTTTCGACGGCGGTGGAGAGGGTGACGACGGAGTTGGAGGCCCAGGTTTGGAGGTCGGCGGAGCTTTGGACGTCGTAAACGACGTCGGCGGGAGCGGGGTCGGGGCGGGTGTATTGGATGTAGACGTAGTTGCTGCCGTCGATGGTGGTGATGGAGCTTTTGGGGCGGGAGCCGCCGGTGGGGACGGTGGGGGAGCAGCCGAGGGCGTACTCCATGAGGTTGTTGAGGCCGTCGTTGTCGGGGTCGGCGTCGTTTGCGCTGGTGCCGGTTTCGCGCCAGTCGCCAAAGTGGAGCTGGCGCCAGGTGTGGATGGGTTTGGTGGCGGTGAGGACGAGGGTGAGGTCTTTGTCGGTGTTGGTTTTCTGGAGGGAGCCTGTCCAGCCGGAGGGGAGTGTGAGGGCGGGGAGGTTTCCGGTGATGCCGCCGGTGGTGGTGAGGAGGAGGTAGGAGCCGGGGGTGGGCTCGGTGCCGGCCCCTGTGATGGTGAGGGTGGAGGTGCCGGGGAGGGTGAGGGTGCTGCCGAGGCTGAGGGAGTCGTGGAGGTTGGGGGTGGTGGAGAGGGTGAAGGCGAGCTGGGCGGTGTCGGCGAGGGTGACGGCGCCGGAGATGGTGCCGGTGCCGCCGAGGGCTGCGCCGGCTTCGACGGTGACGGCGCCGGTGCCTGTGGCGGAGCCGCTGGTGTTTTGGGCGAGCAGGGTGCAGGTGCCGGAGACGGTGGTGGTGCCGTCGTAGGTGTTGCCGGTGGCGCGGGTGAGGGCGAGGGTGCCTGCGCCGGAGGCGGTGACGGGGCGGGTGGAGGTGCCGTCGGTGAGCTGGGTGGCCACGGTGAGGGTGGAGCCTGCGGTGGTGGCGGTGAGGGTGAGGCCGGTGGAGGCGTTGGCGAAGTCGAGGGCGGTGGTGCTGTTGAGGGTGACGTTGCCGGCGACTTCGGGGGCGGTGGCGAGGGTTACGTTGCCGGTGACGGCGCCGCCGACGGTGAAGTGCGGTGAGGGTTTCTTCAACGCCAAGGCGGACGGTGGCGGCGGCGCGGAAGTCGATGCCGCGTGAGGCGGGGAGGGCGCCTGATTTGGCGAGGACGATAGTGCCGGCGGTATTGAGGCGGAGGTTGGCGGGGGCGGTCCAGGTGTTGGGTGAGGAGCCGCCGAGGCGGAGGGTGCCGTTGTTGGGGGAGAGGCCCGGGCTGGTGGTGGAGATGGCGCCGGAGATGACGCCGTTGAGGGAGACGTCCATGCCCGTGGAGACGAGGGACACCACGTTGGCGTAGTTGAGCTGGGTGCCGGAGAAGACGATGGGGTTGGTGTGGACTTGGGTGGCGCTGCCGCTGGTGGATTCAAAGGCGAGGTAGCCGCTGTCCTGGAGGGTGACGGAGCCGGAGCCGAGGGCACCGGAGTTGCGGGCGCGGGCGGAGGTCCTGCTGGTGATGACGAGGCCGTTGAAGGTGTTGCTGCCGGAGGCGAGGGAGACGCGCATGTCACCGGCGGTGCCGGTGTTGGAGAGGGTGAGGGCGTTGTTGCCGGAGATGACGCCGGTGAGTACGGGGTTGCTGGAACCGGAGGAGAGGGAGCTGGTGAGGGTGAGGGGGGAGGCGAGGTTGAGGGCGGTGGAGATGGTGAGGCTGTAGCTGCCGACGTCGAGGGAGGCGGACCCGGAGTCCACCTGGAAGGTGAGGCCGGTGCCTGCGCCGCCGGTGTTGAGGCCGTAGGCTACTTTGTGGGTGAGGTAGCCGAGGGTGTAGGCGCCGTTAACGGTGATGGAGCCGGTGGTGGCGGTGGTGATGGCGGTGCGGTTGGCGCTGTTGGGGACGCCGGAGCCGGCCCAGCCGGGGGTGTTGTTGGAGGACCAGTTGCCTGAGCCGCCAGACCAGGTGGAGGTTGCGGCGACGTCGGTGGTGGCAGAGGCGCTTGTGGTGGGGGAGGCGTCGCCGCCGTTTACGGCGCTGAGGCGGTAATAGTAGGTGGTGGCGGAGGCGAGGCCGCTGTCGGCGTGGCTGGTGGCGTTGGCGGCGGTGGTGGTGACGGTGGTGTAGGGGCCGCCGGAGGCGGTGGCGCGTTCGACGAGGTAGCCGGTTTCGCTGGAGCTGGCGTCGGTCCAGGCGAGGTTGATGTTGTAGGGGCCGGAAGCGGTGGCGGTGAAGCCGGTGGGCGGCTTGAGCGGGACGGCCAGGTTGGTCGAGGCCTCGTTGGAGTCGCCGTTCGCGTTCACGGCGTAGATGCGGTAGAAATAGGTGAGGCCGTCCGTGACGGTGGAGTCGGTGTGGGAGGTGGCGTTGACGGCGAGGGTGGCGAGGGAGGTGTAGGGGCCGCCGGAGGTGGTGGCGCGGTCTACGCGGTATCCGGTTTCGTCGGTGGCGTTGTCGGTCCAGGAGAGGGAAACGGAGGTGGGCGCGGAAAGGGTGGCGGAGGCGCCGGTGGGGGCGGCGGGGACGGCTTTGGGCGTGGTGACGGAGGTTTCTGTGGTGTAGGCGGAGTCCGCGGCGGCGGTGTTTGCGCGGACGCGGTAGTAATAGGTGGTGTTGTGGGTGGCGCTGGTGTCGGCGTAGGTGGTGGCGTTGGCGGCGGCGGTGCCGATCTGGGTGAAACCGGAGCCGCTGGTGGTGCTGCGCTCAATCTTGAAGCCGGTCTCGGCGCTGGAATTGTCGGTCCACGAGAGGTTGACTTGTGTGGGCGAGGGCGCGGTGGCCGAGAGGGCCGAGGGGGCGGCGGGGGGCGTGGAGACGGAGGCTTCCGCGTAGTCGGAGTCGCCGTTGGCGTTGGTGGCGAGGACGCGGTAGTAGTAGGTGGTGCCTTCGGCGAGGCCGGTGTTGCTGTAGGTGGTGGTGTTGGCGGCGGTGGTGGTGACGGCGGTGAAGCCGGTGGTGCGGCTGGTGCTGCGCTGGATCTTGAAGCCGGTCTCGGTGGTGGTGTTGTCGGCCCAGGAGAGGGAGACGGCGGTTGGGGAGGTTGGGGAGGCGGTGAGGTTGGTGGCGGAGGCGAGGTTTTGGAGGGCGACTTCGGCGTAGGAGGCGCCGATGCGGATTTCGTCGAACTCGAAGCGTCGGCCGTCGGTCTTGGAGCCGCCGCGGACTTCGAGGCGGTCAAAGGCGCGGGAGGTCACGGTGGTCTCGGAGCGTGCGATGCCGCCGGTGGTGGGTTCGGTGGTGGGCGGGTTTGTGCCGGAGGGGTATTGCCAGAGGGTGGCGGCGATTTTTTCGAAGCCGTTGGTGGTGTTGCCGTCGGTGTCGGTGACGATGACTTTGGCGACGTAGAAATAGGTGGTGCTGGCGGCGACGGTGTTGTTGGCGGAGTCGACAGCGGTGAGGTTGGAGCCGGAGATGCCGTAGTGCTTGGAGGTGCTGGCGCGCCAGGCGTGGAACATCACGAGGTTGGTGTTGCTGGAATTGGAGAGGCCGACGCCGGGGATGAGGGTGGTGGTGGTGGGTGTGGTGGCGGGGGTCTTGACGATGTAGCTGAGCCAGAAGGTGCGGCTTGCGCTGGCGGAGGGGGTGACGATGGCTTTGGTGGCGCTGTCGAGGGTGATGACCATGCGGGCGCTGTCGGTGGTGCCGGCCATCTGGACGTGGCGGCCGAGGGTGCCGACGCCGCCTGCGGAGAGGCTGGCGTCGAGGAGTGCGCCGCAGGAGGTGCCGCCGGAGACGGCGGACCAGTTCCCGGAGGTGCCGGAGCCTGTGCCGGCGAGGCCGATGTTTGTGGTGCTGGAGGCGCTGTAGTTGAAGGGTTCGTAGAGGGTGGGGTTAACGGCGGTGATGGCGGTGGCGGAGGCTTCGGCGGAGGGGTCGGACTGGGAGACGGCGTTGTAGGCGCGTACGCGGTAGTAGTAGGTGGTGCCGCGGTAGACGGTGGAGTCGGTGTAGGAGAGGGAGGTGGTGGTGCCGATTAGCGAGAAGGGGCCGCCGGAGGCGGTGGCGCGTTCGATCCTGAAGCCGGTTTCAACGGAGGAGTTGTCTGCCCGGGGGGGGGGGAGGGTTGGGGCGGGGCTTGGGGGGACGCTGGGGGGGGGGGGGGCTTTGGGGAGGGTGGCGGCGCTGGTTTCGGGGGAGTAGGTGGAGGAGCCGATGGTGTTGGTGGCTTTGATGCGGTAGTAGTAGGTGGTGCCTTCGGAGAGGCCGGTGTCGGTGTAGGTGGTGGAGTTTGCGCCGAGGGAGCCGACTTCGGTGAAGCCGGAGCCGGAGGTGGTGCTGCGTTCGACTTTGTAGCCGCTTTCGTTGAAGGCGTTGTCGGTCCAGCTCACGTTGATTTCGGAGATGGACTGGGGGGGGGGGGGGGGGCCGGGGGGGGCGGGGGGGGCCAGTGGCGAGGGTGGTGGTGGCGGTGGCGGTGTCGCTGTAGGGCGAGTAGCTGTTATCTTTGTAGGTGCGGAGGCGGTAGGAGTAGGCCACGCCGTCGGAAAGGCCGGTGCTGGAGTAAGAGGTGACGTTTGGGCCGACGATGGCGATTTCGGACCAGGAGCCGGAGGCTCCTTGGCGGCGCTCGATTTTGAAGCCGGATTCCTCGGTGCAGGAGTCAGTCCAGGTGAGGTTGATCTGGCTGGAGGAGGCGGTGGTGGCGGTGAGGTTGGAGGGTGCGGGCAGGCCGAGGTCGGGGGGGACGATGGTGCCGGTGATGGTGACGTTGGTGAAGGTGGCGGTGGCGAGGGTGGTTTCGGAGCCGGAGTTGATGAACATGCCGAAGTGCATGACGGCATCGAGGGTGGAGCGGGACTTGTAATCGGGGTCGGTGCCGGTGTTGTTCTGGTAGAAGTCGATGGAGGCGAGTTGGGTCCAGTCGGCTTCGGAGGCGGGGTTGGCGACGGTGGACTTGTAGGCGGTGAAGACGGAGCCGGTGCGTTTGAGGCGGAGCCAGATGGGGACGGTTTTGGTGCCGGCGGCGGCGAACTCGATGGGGTGTGCGTGGCTGCCGATGTCGTAGCCGCTGCCCATGACGCGGCCGTCGGGGCTGACCCAGAAGAACTCGGTGACGGTGGCTTCGTCGTCGGCGATCATGAGGCCGACTTGTTTTTCGGAGGTGAGGCTGGTGACGCGGGCGATGATTTCGCCGTCGCCGCTGACGGTCTTGTAGACGAAGCGGCGGCCTGCGCGGGCGAGGGTGCTGTCGTAGGTGAAGGCTTCGAGGCCGGCGCCTTTGACGGTCCAGGTGGAGGTGGGGGTGTCGTAGGTGACGGAGCCTGGGGTGGTGAAGCGGCCGAAGTCGGCGGTGCGCCAGTCGGCGGGGAGGCCGGAGGCGACGGTGGAGTATTTGCCGAGGCCGAAGTCGGGTTGGGTGACGTTGGCGTCGAGTACGAAGACTTTTTCGGTGTCGGACAGGAGGCCGGAGGCGGTGGCGGTGAGGGTGGCGGTTTGTTCGCCGCCGGAGACGGGGTTGCCGGTGATGGTGAAGTCTGCGCTTGCGGCGCCTGCGGGGATGGTGACGGAGGCGGGGACGGTGGCGCCGGCGTTGTTGGAGGCGAGGTTTACGGTGAGGGGGGAGGCGGTGGAGGTTTTGACGCGGACGACTTTGGCGGTGGTGGTGCCGCTGTTTTCGGAGATGGCTTTTTTGTCGATGACGACGACGAGGCGTGGGGTGGCGGCGTTATCGCGCTGCCACTGGTAGAGGGAGGTGACTTCGGGGGTGGTGTTGGTGGGGGTGTCGGTGGCTGGGTAAAAGCGGTTGTTGCTGTCGAGGGTGGGGTCGGAGTCGCCGGCCCAGAGTGCGCGGTTGGTGCCGTAGAAGGGGTTATCGGAGACGTCCCACCCGGTGCAGGTGGGGTCTTCCATATTGATGAGGGGGTTGGAGGTGAGGGCCTGGAAGACGTTGCCGCGGATGATGGTGTCGAAGGAGCGGTCGGTGACCCAGAAGGTGGGGAAGCGTTCGTCGTCGTTGTTTTTGAGGATTTTGTTGTAAACGAGGATGGTGTTTTCGGTGGCGCCACCGAACTGGGCGCTGGCTGCACCGCTGCCGAAATAGCAGTTGTAAAGGACGTTGCGGGGGCCGTTGGGGCCGTGGCGGAGGGTGGAGGAAAAGTCGGAGGCCCAGAAGGTTTTGCCGCGTGGGGTGTTGAACTCGAAGGTTGTAGTTTCGATGAGGTTATCGAGGGGGAAGCGGCCGTGGAGCTGGGGGGACTGGATATGTTCGCCGGTGAAGCTGCAATTGCGGATGACGGTGCGCATGGCGTGTTGCAGGATGCCCATGTGGCGCAGGTCGTTGGCCTGGCAATTGTCCATGAGGCTGTCCATGGTGCCGGGGGGGAGGTAGGCGTTGGAGCCACTGTTGATGGAGGCCCAGGTGCCGTCGAAATGGGTGTCGCGGATTTCGGAGCGTACGAAGCTGTCGAGGATAATGGGGTGGTTCTTGGGCTTGTAGACGTGGAGGCCTTTGACCCAGCAGTTTGCGGTCTGGGTGAACTTGAGGACGTTGACGGTGACGGCGGAGGAGAGGGTTTCGACTTTGAGGTCTTGGACGCCGGAGTATTCGAGCATGCCGCCTTTGCGGAGCTGGGGGGACTCGTCGGTGAAGTAGTCGTGGGGGAAGGAGCGGTCGAGGGTGATGGTTTTGTTGGCGCTGTCGATGGCGGTTATTTTGGCGATGAAGTAGCGGCCGAAGTGGTAGAGGGGGTCGGTGTAGTCGATGAAGACTTCGGGTTTGCTGTAGCGGGTGCGCATGGTGGACCCGGCATTCGCGGAGGTGGCGACGATGCGGATCCAGGTGCCGACGGCGTAGCCGTTGGTGGCGGGGTCTTTGTCGAGGACGACGGTGTTGGAGCCGCGCGCGATGTTGGAGGTGGCGTAGAGGTAGGTGCCGCCCCAGGGGGTGAAGTCGGAGGCGGTGCCGTCTTCGCGGGTGAAGGTGAACAGGGCGTCGGTGGAGGTGGAGCCTTCGCCGAGTTTGAGGATGGTGGTGGTCTTGCTGTCGCCTGCGACGACGACGTTGTTTTTATTAATGATGAGGGGTGCGGTGAGGTAGTAGGTGCCGGCGGGGAAGTAGAGGATGCTTTTGCCTCCGGAGGCGGCGTTGGCGAGGGCGTCGGCGAGGGCGTCGGCGACGGCCTGGTCGTCGTTGATGTCGTCGGTGCCGTCGGCGCCGTAGGTGGCGGAGGTGACGTTATAGAGGGTGTAGCCTGCGGGTGGGGAGGCGGGGTTGATGGCGGGGATGCCGCCGGGTATGCCTACGCCGGTGAGGTTGGGGTAGACGATGCCGTCGGGGCCGACGACGTCGGCGTCGGTGAGTTTGGAGGTTTCCCAGGGGCGGATTTTGTACTGGCTGGTCCAGGTGCTGACGTCGGCGGGGAGGGAGAGGGTGGCCGCGAGGGTGGCGACGAGGGCGGCGAAGAGGGTGCGGGCGGGTACAGCGGGGCGCGGGACGTTCAGGGTGGGATTACGCATTGGGGTAAGAGGAGTAGAGTTTTTCGGCCAGAGGATGGCGCAGGAGAGGGCGTCATTTTCTGGCCCAGGCAGGGGGACCTGCCCGGAACGGCAATTTGGGGTGCTTCAATCTTATCTCACGAGGGGGCGTTTGGCTGGGGCAAAATATCTGGTAGTGGTATCAGGCCATGAGGGGGGCGTTTCACCGGGTGGTGGTGCCTTGGGTCCAGCTGCCTTCAAGGAGCCATTTTACCGGGAATTTTGCGCGGCCGGTATCGCCGCTCTGGATGCGGCTGACGAGGAGGTCGACGGCGGCCTGGCCGATGAGGTCTGACTGGGGGTCGATGCCGCTCCAGCCTGCGACGTCCTGGGTGAGGGAGAGGTGGATGAGGCCGATGTCTTCGGGGACGCGCAGGCCCATTTGGTTGAGCCAGCTTAGGGTTTGGTTTTGCCAGGTGAAGAGGACGTCGGGCCGGTGGGTGCGTATCCAGTTGACGAAGAAGTCGGGGACGGCGTCGGAGAGGATGTCGTGGACGAGGGGAGGGATGGGGTGGAGGTCGGGCCACTTGGAGACTTCGGCGAGGAAGCCGAAGTGGGCGCCTTGGTTGGTCTCGTTGTCTTGCCAGCGTGTGATGAAAAGGGCGGGGCGTGTGTAGCCTCGGGTGCGGAGGGCGCGGACGGCGATGCGGGCGTTGGTGAAGGAGTCTGACCAGACGCCGGGGTAGAGGTCTATGGGTTTTCCGTCGAGGAGGATGCGGTGGGTGCCGTCGAAGCGGACGACGGTGAGGCCGTCGGTCCATTTGCCGCGAAGCCAGACTTCGGGGGCGGCGACGGTGGGGATGAGGAGGGTGGAGATGGAGCGGACGTGGAGGCTGCGGCGGAGGGCCTGGCGGGCTTCATCGTGGCTCGCGTAGCGGGAGGCGTTGAAGTGGACTTCGTGGAAGGTGAAGCCGAGCTGGCGGATGCGATCGACGGCGGCGTGGAAGGTTTTGCAGATCCAGGGGCAGCGGTGCCAGTGGTGCTTGTCTTCGAAGTCGTTCAGCCAGGCGATTTGGGTGGCGTAGTGGGTGCGGGAGCCGCGGACGTGGGCCTGGTAGGCGGAGACGAGGGGGCTGCGTTTGTAGCCGAGTTTGCGGACGGCGGCTTTGACGCGTTTGACTTTGTCCGCGGTAACGCCGGGGAGGCCGCGCACGACGCGGGAGGCGGTCATGACGGAAACGCCGGCGGTTTGTGCGACTTCGGCGAGTCGCACTTGTTTTTGGGCGTAGTTGCCTGACGCAGGCATGGCAGTTCCTGTGGGGTTTTGGCAGGTGAGGCAAAGCGGGCGGCCGGGGGGCAGCCGAGGGCAGGGCACTTACCATTAGATCAAGCCATGTGTCGGTGTGCGTGCTTTTCGTGGGTTGACCGTTTAGTTCGTATGTTAGGGGTGGGGGGGTGTGGCGGTTTACGCACGGGTGGGGGCTAACGGCCGTTGGGGTGTGCGGCGCGGTGGGCGTCGAGGTAGCGGTGGGCTTCTTCTGCGGTGTGTTCGTAGTTGTCGAGGGAGGCGCGGGTGGGGAGGGTGTGTTGGTCGCGCAGGAGGTGTTCGTGGCTGAGGGCGAGGTTGGCGAGTTTCCTGAAGCCGAGGTTGAGGGCGGCGCCTTTGTAGGCGTGAACAAGGGAGAGAAGGCGGGGGGCGTCCTGGTTTTCGAGGGCTTCGCGCATGAGGGGGATCTGGGTGTTGTGGAAGGCCTTGAAGTCGTTGATGAGGGTGTCGATAAGGGTTGCGCTGCCGTCGGTGATGGCGAGGACGCCGTCGACGATTTCGGTGTCGAGGACGGTTTCGAGGGGGTCGGCGTGGGGGGTGGGAGGGTTGCGAGGTCGGCTTTGCTGGCGGCGTCGCGGGTATGGGCGTCGGTGATGACTTTGACGAGGGCCTGGACTTTTACGGGTTTGGCGAGGTAGGCGTCCATGCCGGCGGAGAGGCACTCGAGTTCGTGTTCGGTGAGGGCGTTTGCGGTGAGGGCGACGATGTAGGGTTGGGTGTGGTTCTGGGTGTTGCGGATTTGCTGGGTGGCTTCGATGCCGCCCATGCGGGGCATCTGGATGTCCATGAGGACGAGTTGATAGGGGACGCGGGTGAAGGCTTCGACGGCCTCGATGCCGTCGCCGGCGAAGTCGGGGGTGTAGCCCATCTTGCGGAGCATGTAGAGGATGACCTTCTGGTTTACGGGGTTGTCTTCGACGACGAGGATTTTGAGGGGGCAGGTATGGGCGAGGTGGGATTCGAGGATTTCGGTGGGGCGTGTGGAGGGGTCTGCGGAGGGGGGTGGGGTGTGGGTTTGGACGGCTTTGGAGAGGTGTTCGACGAGGAGGGTGGGTTTTATGGGTTTGCTGAGGACGCTGCGGAAGAGGGCGCGTTCGTCGGGGTTGAGGTGGTTGTCTGTGGAGGTGGCGAGGATGATGGGGGGCGTGGCGGGGCCGAGGCGGCGTGTGATTTCGCGGGCGAGGGCGATGCCGTCCAGGCCGGGCATTTGCTGGTCTGTAAGGAGGATGTCGGGGCGGCGGAGTGCGATGGTATGGAGGGCTGCGGAGGCGGTTTCGAAGCATTCGCAGCGGATGCCCCATTTGGTGAGTTGCTGGCGGAAGAGGGCGCGGTTGGTGGCGTTGTCGTCGACGACGAACACGAGTTTGCCTTTGAGGGCGGCGAAGGGGTCGGGTGGGAGGACGCGGCCTGAGAGGCTGTCGGCTTTGAGGGGGAGGTCGAAGGAGAAGGTGGAGCCTTTGCCTGGGGTGCTTTGGACGGTGATGTCGCCGCCCATGGTCTGGATGATGCGGCGGGAGATGGAGAGGCCGAGGCCTGTGCCGCCGAAGCGGCGGGTGACGGAGCTGTCGGCCTGGGTGAAGGGGGTGAAGAGTTTGGCGAGGACGCTGGCGTCCATGCCGATGCCGGTGTCGCGTACTTCGAAGCGGAGGCGCTGGTTGGGGGTATCTTTGGTTGCGGTTACGCGGACGGAGACTTCGCCGCGTTCGGTGAATTTGACGGCGTTGGAGATGAGGTTGAGGAGGACTTGGCGCAGGCGTGCGGGGTCGCCGTTGAGGTTACTGGGGAAATCGGCGCTGATGTAGTAGGTGAGCTCGACGGCGCGTTCGCGGGCTTTGATGCTCATCATTTCGAGGGACTCGACGATGCAGTCGCTGAGGTCGAAGGAGACTTCTTCGAGGATGAGCTGGCCGGCTTCGATTTTGGAGAAGTCGAGGATGTCGTTGATGAGGGAGAGGAGGGCGTCGCCGCTGGCGCGTATGGTTTCGACGTATTCGTGTTGTTCGGCGTTGAGGGCGGTGTTCTGGAGGAGGGAGGTCATGCCGATGACGGCATTCATGGGGGTGCGGATTTCGTGGCTCATGGTGGCCAGGAAGGCACTTTTTGCGCGGTTGGCGTTCTCGGCCTGATGGCGTGCGGCTTGGAGGGCTTCTTCCATTTGTTTGCGGGCGGAGATGTCGCTGTGGGTGCCGTACATGAGGAGGGGGCGGCCGCGGGGGTCGCGTGTGATGACCTGTCCGCGGTCCTGGACCCAGACCCAGTGGCCGTCGCGGTGGAGCATGCGGGCTTCGCAGTCGTAGAAGGGGGTTTTGCCGGAGAAATGTTCGTTGAGGAGTTGGGAGCTGCGGGCGAGGTCTTCGGGGTGGCAGAGTTTTTCCCAGGTTTTGATGCTGACGGGGGCGAGTTCTTTGAGGGTATAGCCGACGATTTGGGCCCAGCGTTCGTTGAAGACGGTTTCGCCGGTCTGGACGTTCCACTCCCAGGTGCCGGCGTGGGTGCCTTCGAGGATGTTGGCGAGGCGCATGCGTTCGTCGGCGAGGAGGCGGACGGCGCGGCGTTGTTCGGTGATGTCCTGGACGGAGACGACGACGGCGTCGGGTTCTGTGGCGTCGGTGCGGAGGATGGGCTGGGTGTTGATGCGGATCCAGGTGACGTCGGGGCGGCTTGGGGTGTGGATGCCCATGACGACGTTGCGGCAGGGTTGGCCGGTTGAGAGGGTGTGGATGATGGGGTAGTCGGAGGGGTGGAAGGGGCTGCCGTCGTCGTGGATGGCGTGCCAGCGGGGGTCTCCGACTTTGGCGCCGAGGAGGGAGCTTTTGGGGGTGTTGAGGACGACTTCCGCCATGGCGTTGCAGGCGGTGATGATGCCGGAGGGGTTGACGAGGAGTACGCCATCGGCGAGGGCGTCGACGACGGCGCGGTAACGGCGTTCGACTTCGAGGCGGGAGTCTTCGATGCGTTTTTTCTCGGTCTGGTCGACGAGGTAGCCGCGGAGGTCCTGGAGGACGCCGTTGGCGTTGTAGGAGGGGGTGATGAAGACGTAGAACCAGCGGTAGGAGCCGTCGTTGTGGCGGATGCGGAAGGTTTGTTCCCAGCTGGAGCGGCCGTGTTTGAGGGACTCGGCGATTTCCTCGGCCACGGGGTCGAGGTCGTCGGGGTGGATGAGGGAGGCGAAGCGGAAGGTTGGGTCTGTGAGGGTTTCGGGTTTATGGCCGAGGACGGTGGTGGCGTTTGCGGAGACGTAGGCGACGGGCCAGCCTGGGTCGGTGTTCCAGGTGATGACGACGACGGGGCCGCCGATGAAGAGGTTGCGTTCGTGGCGGAGTGCGTCTTCGGTGAGTTTGCGTTCGGTGATGTCGCGTGCGGCGGCGTAGACGCGGTCGCCGACGGGGTAGGAGCGCCACTCGATCCAGCGGTAGGAGCCGTCGCGGCTGCGGTAGCGGTTGACGAAGGCGGTGACTTGGGAGCCCGAGCTGAGTTTCTTGATGGCGTCGAGGGTGGCGTCTATGTCGTCGGGGTGGACGTAGTCGAGGAAGGCTTGGCCTTCGAGTTCGGCGAGGGGGTAGCCGAGGACTTTTTCCCACTCGGGGTTGAGGCGGAGGAAGTGGCCGGCGGTATCGGCGATGCAGAGGAGGTCGAGGCTGCTGGAGAAGAAGAGGTCGAGTTCGCGTTGTTTGGCTTCGAGGGCTTGTTCGGCGAGTTTTACGTCGGTGACGTCGACGGTGACGGTGAGGAAGAGGGAGCCTGTTGGGGTTTCGAGGCGTGTGCCGGAGAAGATGCCGTAGAGGGTGGTGCCGTCTTTGCGGCGGAGGCGGAGGGCGCGGTTTTCGATGGTGACGCGGCGTTCGAATTCGCTGGTGATGTAGAGGGCGTCGGCGGGGTCTTCGTAGAGGTGGATTTCGGCGTTGGTGCGGCCGACGACTTCGTCTTTGGTGTAGCCGAGTTTCTGGAGGAAGGCGCGGTTGACGTCGGTGATGACGCGGCGTTCCCCGAAGACGCGGCTGACGGTCATGAGGGCGGGGTTGTTGTTGAAGAGGCTGGCGAACTGGTCGAGGGCGTCTTGCTGGACGGAGAGGTCTTTGGAGATGCCGTAGATGCAGGGTTGGCCGTCCCAGGTGCCGTTCCAGGCGCGGGTTTCGACGGGGAGGAGGCGTCCGTCTTTGCGGCGGAGGGGGAGGTTGCAGGTGTCGCGTTCGTTGCGGACGATGGCGCCGAAGGTGGCAATGGCTTCGTCGCGGTGGGAGTCCTGGTGGACTTCGAGGACGGACATCTGGCGGAGTTCGTCCGGGGTGTAGCCGAGTTGTGCGGAGGTTGCGGGGTTGGTGTGGAGGATGGCGCCGTCTTTGCCGCAGACAAAGATGCTGTCGCTGAGGGACTCGAAGAAGGTGCGGAAGTTGCGTTCGTTGGCGGCGAGTTTTTCTTCGGTGAGTTTGCGGCCTGTGACGTCCTGTGCGGCGCCGACGGTGCCGATGATGGCGCCGGCGTCGTTGCGGGCGGGGGCTTTGAAGGTGTCGAAGCTGAGGGTGCCGGAGGGGCTGGGTATGCGTTCTTCGAGGCGGAGGGTTTGGCCGGAGGCGAGGACGGTGCGGTCGCCTTTTTCGTAGAAGGAGGCGCGTTCGTGGGGCCAGATGTCGAAGTCGGTATGGCCGAGGATGTCTTCGCGTTTTTTGCCGGCGGCTTCGCAGAAGGACTGGTTGGCGGCGAGGTAGCGTCCTTTTGCGTCTTTCATCCAGGCGACGAAGGGGAGGTTGTCGAGGAGGGCGTTCTGGCGTGACTCGGCTTCGAGTTTGGCCAGGAGGGTGCGGCGCTGTTTTGTGGCGAAATACTGGGTGAGGGTGAGGGCGAGGACGGCGATGGCGGTGGCGCCGTAAACGGGGATGGTGGCGGCGTAGATGGCGGCGTTGAGGGTGCCGAGGTCCATGTCGGCGGCGAGGACGACGGGTGGGGAATCGTCGCCGGTGTTGAGGGGGGCGAAGACGGTGATCCACTGGCCCATGCGGTCAGTGTAGGGTGCGGAGACGGTGAGCTGGCGGGTGCGGAGGGCGGTGTAGGCTTCGGGCGGGGCGTCGTCGAAATAGGCGCCTGGGGGGACGTAGGCGGGGTCGTCTTCGGGTATGGAGTGGGCGAGGAAGACGACTTTGGGTTCGTTAAGGGTAAGGATGTAGTACCAGCGGACGTTTTTTGAGGATTGTTGGGCTTCGGTGAGGTGTTGGCGCAGGTTTGCCCAGGCGGGGGTCGCCTTGTTGCGGGGTTCGCGGACGTGGGCGTGGAGGTCTTCCTTGTGGAGGAGGAGCGTGGTGGTGCGGGTCTGGTAGACGAGGGCGTCCACCAGGGATTGGGTCTGCCCTTCGGCAATGCGGTTGCCGAGGAGGAGGGAGGCCGCGAGCGCAACGAGGCAGTAGGCTGCCGTAAGCCTGTAGTTCATTCCGGGGGGAGGGGTAGGGGAGGTTGTGTATCAGTCTGGCAACGAACGGATTGGAAGGAAAGGCCGAAGGGGGGGATTTTGGGGGAGGGGGTGATACTCGGTGGAAGCCTGAGGGAGCGCATGGGTTTTCCCGGAGGGCGGTTGGGAAATCGTGGCATTTTGCATGGAAGGGGCGGGTTTGACTCGTGCAGAACTTGGGAGCGTTTGGGGGTATGGGAAAGGTGCGGGTACGACGATGAGGCTGATTTGCAGGTACTAACGGGGTTCGCGGGGTACATGGCATGGCAAATGGTTAAAGGGTGGCATCGCCCTCGAAAGGGTTTTCTATGGTGTTGCACAATTTGCACGACCTTTACCTCGAACAGCTGCGTCAGGCCTACACGGTTGAGTGCACGCTGCTGAACGAGCTTCTCCCGAGGCTGCTGGGACAGGCGTACCGCAAGGACCTGAAGCGGCTGATTGAGGAGCATACGGCGGAGACGCGGGACCACTTGGACCGGCTGATCCACGTGTTTGCGGAGCTCGGGCTCGAACTGAAGGGTGCGCATAGCGACGCGCTGAGCGGGATCGAGGCGCAGGCAGAGCGGGAGGTCCACGCGCAACCGGTGGTGCGGGACGCGGTGGTGATCGCGCTGATGCAGCGGATCGAGCACTTGGAGATGGCGTTGTATGGGACGCTTGCGGCGTACGCGACGAGTCTGGAGCTGGACCCGCAGGCGGTGGTGCTGCACGACACGTTGCGGGAGGAGATTGAGATGTCGCAACGGCTGGCGGGTGTGGCTCACGTGAATCTGACGCATGTGCCGCCGCAGCTTCGGCAGGCGGTGTGAGGGGCGCGGTGGGTGCGCGAGACGCTGAGGTCAGATAGGATTTTGCCTGAGGTAGGTTAGGAACGGCCCGCGGTCGTGGGGATGGAGAGAGCCCCATGGCCGCGGGTTTATTTTTTTCCGTGGGGAAACGGGAGCGTCTTTGCGGTGTGGGGAGGGGTCGGGCCGGGAGGGGGAGGTTTGGGGTACAAAAAAACGCCGGCTTTGTGGGCCGGCGTTTTGCGGGTGTGTGTGTGCTAGTTCTTGCAGGTGCAGGAGCAGGTGGCGGCTTTGACGAGCTTGCCGTATTCTTGGAGGGGCCGGACTTCGAGGGGCTTTTCGCGGAGGGCGCGGATGCCTTTGATGGCGGCCTTGGCACCGGAGATGGTGGTGACGATGCAGATGCGGCGGAGCACGGCCTGGGAGCGAATGAGGTTTTCGTCGAGGCGCGGGATCATGCCGTGGGGGGTGTTCACGATCATGGCGATGTCGTTGTTTTTCACCATGTCGATGACGTTGGGGCGGCCTTCGTTGAGCTTGAAGAGGCGCTTGACGGGGATGTTGGCTTCTTCAAGGGCGCGGGCTGTGCCGGAGGTCGAGTAGATGTTGAAGCCGAGGGCGACGAGGTCGCGTGCAATTTGCAGGGCGTCTTCTTTGTCGGAGTCTTTGACGGAGAGGAAGATGTTGCCTTTGGTGGGCAGGGGCGGCTGCGCGGCCATCTGGGTTTTGGCGTAGGCGATGCCGAGGTCTTGGTCGAGGCCCATGACTTCGCCGGTGCTGCGCATTTCCGGGGTGAGGGCCACGGGGGCGCCGGGGAAGCGGACGAAGGGGAAGACGGCTTCCTTGACGGTCCAGAAGGGGGGCGTGATTTCTTTGGTGAAGCCAAGGTCGGCGAGTTTGGCGCCGGCCATGACGCGGGCGGCGAGTTTGGCGAGGGGGACGCCGATTGCTTTGGAGACGAAGGGGACGGTGCGGGAGGCGCGCGGGTTGACTTCGAGGACGTAGAGTTGGTTGTCCTTGATGGCGAACTGGACGTTCATGAGGCCGACGACGCGGAGTTCCCGGGCGAGGGCGTAGCTGGCCTGCTTGACTTGCTCGACCATGCTGGGGGAGAGGGTGTGCGGGGGCAGGACCATGGCGGCGTCGCCGGAGTGCACGCCGGCGAACTCGATGTGTTCGAGCATGCCGCCGATGAGGGTGGTGGTGCCGTCGCTGATGCAGTCGACGTCGACTTCGATGGCTTCTTCGAGGAACTTGTCGAGGAGGACGGGTTTGCCGGGGGCGACGTCGAAGGCTTCGCGGATGACTTTTTTGAGTTCGTCCATCGTGTAGACGATGAACATGCCGCGGCCGCCGAGGACGAAGGAGGGGCGCAGGAGGATGGGGAAGCCGATTTCGCCGGCCATCTCGTAGGCTTGCTCGGGGGAGAGGGCGGTGCGGTTTACGGGCTGGAGGAGGCCGATCTTGTTGAGGATCTGCTTAAAGAGTTCGCGGTCTTCGGCGCAGTCGATGCTTTCGGGGGTGGTGCCGATGATGTTCACGCCGTTGGCTTTGAGTTCCGAGGCGAGGTTGAGGGGGGTCTGGCCGCCGAACTGTACGATGGCGCCGGAGCAGCCTTCCTGGTGGTAGATTTCGAGGACGTCCTCAAGGGTGAGGGGTTCGAAGTAGAGGCGGTCCGAGGTGTCGTAGTCGGTGGAGACGGTCTCGGGGTTGGAGTTGACCATGACGGTCTCGTAGCCTGCGGCGCGGAGGGCGAAGGAGGCGTGGACGCAGCAGTAGTCAAACTCAATGCCTTGGCCGATGCGGTTGGGGCCGCCGCCAAGGATCATGATTTTGGGTTTGGCGGAGCGGACGATTTCGTTTTCGGCGCCGTAGGTGGAGTAGTAGTAGGGGGTGAAGGCTTCAAACTCTGCGGCGCAGGTGTCGACGAGGCGGTAGACGGTCTTGATGTTGTGCTGTTCGCGGAGTTCGCGGACGAGGCGGGGGCGCACGCCGAGGCAGTGGGAGATCTGGAGGTCGGTGAAGCCGCATTCTTTGGCGCGGCGGAGGACGTCCGGGGTCATGGTCGAGAGGGTGCGTTTGCGCAGGTCCTGCTCGATCTGGACGAGTTCTTCGATCTGTTTGAGGAACCAGATGTCGATTTTGGAGAAGTTATGGATTTCCTCGGCGGTGAAGCCGGCGAGGAAGGCCCAGCGGACGTAGAACACGCGCTCGGGGGTGGGGCGGACGAGGCCCGCGCGGATGGCGGAGCGGTCGGTGACTTCGGTTTCGCCAAACTTGCCGCCGCCACCGAGGCCGCGGGCGCCGATTTCGAGGGAGCGGAGGGCTTTCTGGAAGGATTCCTTGAAGGTGCGGCCGATGGCCATGGCCTCACCGACGGACTTCATGGAGGAGGTGAGGGTGTTGTCGGAGCCGGCGAATTTTTCGAAGGCGAAGCGGGGGATTTTGGTGACGACGTAGTCGATGGTGGGCTCGAAGCTGGCGGGGGTTTCGCGGGTGATGTCGTTGCGGAGTTCGTCGAGGGCGTAGCCGACGGCGAGTTTGGCGGCGATTTTGGCGATGGGGAACCCGGTGGCTTTGGAGGCGAGGGCGGAGGAACGGGAGACGCGGGGGTTCATCTCGATGACGACCATGCGCCCGTTTGCGGGGTTGACGGCGAACTGGATGTTGGAGCCGCCGGTTTCGACGCCGATTTTGCGGATGACGGCGAAGGAGGCGTCGCGCATGAGCTGGTATTCTTTGTCGGTCAGCGTCATGGCGGGGGCGATGGTGATGGAGTCACCGGTGTGGACGCCCATGGGGTCGAAATTTTCGATGGAGCAGATGATGACGCACTGGTCCTTGTGGTCGCGCATCACTTCCATTTCGTATTCTTTCCAGCCGAGGAGGCATTCTTCGACGAGGACTTGGTGGACGGGGGAGACTTCGAGGCCGTAGGCGAGCATGGTCTCGTATTCTTCCCGGTTGTAGGCGATGCCGCCGCCGGTGCCGCCGAGGGTGAAGGAGGGGCGGATGATGAGGGGGAACATCCCGATGTCGTCCGCGGCTTTACGGCCTTCTTCGAGGGTGTGGACGATGTGGGAGCGGGGCACGTCGAGGCCGATCTCGAGCATGCACTTGCGGAAGAGTTCGCGGTCTTCGCCTTTATTGATGGCTTCTTCTTTGGCGCCGATGAGCTCGACGTTGTATTTTTTGAGGATGCCGAGGCGGGCGAGTTCGAGGGAGAGGTTGAGGCCGGTCTGGCCGCCGAGGGTGGGGAGGAGGGCGTCGGGGCGTTCGCGGGCGATGATTTTCTCGAGGATGTCCGGGGTGAGGGGCTCGATGTAGGTGACGTCGGCGAACTCCGGGTCGGTCATGATGGTGGCCGGGTTGGAGTTGACGAGGACGACGCGGTAGCCTTCTTCGCGCAATGCCTTGCAAGCTTGGGTGCCGCTGTAGTCGAACTCACAGGCTTGGCCGATGATGATCGGGCCGGAGCCAATGATCATGATGGTCTTGATATCCGTGCGCTTGGGCATGGGAGGAGCTTTAGTGAAAGGTGTTTGGAGAGAGAGGCCGCCTGACGGAGGGCGCGGCGACGCGGCGACGTCTGGAGGTGTCGTGCGTACGCGCGGGCGCGTCGTGCCGGGAGGGCACAGGTCCGCAAGTTAGCCGACGGAGTTTTGGTGTGGCGGGTGGGGTGCGCAAGCGAATTTGCGCA
>CAZQIE010000054.1:15490-20766 GCA_964593675.1 uncultured Opitutales bacterium | reverse complement strand
TTCAAACAGCTCGGTCACAATCTGTACAGTCTAAAATGTCGATTGGCCCTAGGGCTTACGCTTTTGCGCTGGCGCCTTTCCCGAAGTCGCACGCCCGCCTGAGGCTGCTTTGCCGGAACGCGCGCTCTTGCGCGGTGCCGCCTTGGACTGCTCGCTATCTTTCCGGCTGGCCTTCGCGCCTGCAGGCTGCCGGTTCAGTCGAAAAAAAGGGCAACCGCCGTAACGTTGTCAGGGCCGCCTCTTTCGTTGGCGGTGTCGATGATGCGGGCGACAAAGGATTCCGGATCGTCGGTGCGGAAGGCCTCGTCAACGAGTTCATCCTCGTTCATCGTCTTCGTCACGCCGTCTGAATAAAGCAGGACGCGCTCGCCGGGCTGGATCTCGTGGCGATAAACATCGACGTCGATGGGGCCGCGCTGGCCGATGCAACGGGTGAGCGTATGGGTGTAATATTCGGGGATGTACGTGTCCTCGCCCGGCGGCAGGCGGTCGCGCATTTCCTGCGCCATGGTGTGGTCGATGGTCAGTTTTCGCCACTTGCCATTGCGTTGCAGGGCATAGGCGCCGCTGTCGCCAACGTGCCCAATCTCCAGCTTGCGTCCGTTTGTCTGCACCACGGTGAGGGTCGTCCCGATACCAATGTCCCCGCCAATTTTCATGCCCGCGGCGTGAACTTTCCGGTTGATGCCGTCGAAGACTTCACGCAGCTCCAAGGGACGGCCCGCAGCGTCTTTGCAGTATCGTTTCAGTTCCTCTATGGCGAGGAAGCTGGCGAGAGCGCCTTCCGGGAGGCCGCCAAGGCCGTCGGCCACCGCATAGACACGGACGTTGTCGTCCACCAAAAATGCGTCCTCATTGCGCGTACGCATGAGACCGCGGTCGGTGCCACCAAAGGTCCGGATTACGGGGTTATCGGCCATGTTCGGGTAACGGGGACGGCGACGGGAACGGTTGCCCGTTCGTTTCGCCGCACGAGCGCACTGTTCTAAATCCGGATGACGCGGATGTAAAGCCCACGCTTGGGCTTTTACAATTGATACCGGGGACGGCGTTACCGCGTGGGCCGGTCGGGCCGGGTGGGTCCGCGCCTCGGCGTGCTGTCCTGTGGGAAGGCCTGGAAGGTGCTGTCCCTGTCAGATTTACGAAATACCGTGTAGGCGCGCTTAGGAATCACGGCGAGGAAACGGCGTCCATATTCCTTATGCAGGATACGGGAATCGAGGATGGTGATAACGCCGTTGTCATCGCGCTTGCGGATAAGGCGCCCGATGCCTTGACGGAACTTCACGAGGGCTTCGGGAAGGGTTATTTCGATGAAGGGGCTCCCGCCGCGCAGGCGCACCCATTCGCTGCGGGCCTCGTGGACGGGGTCGGAGGGGTTATCGAAGGGCAAGCGGGTGATGATGACCTGGGAGAGCGCGGCACCGGGGACGTCAACGCCGGTCCAGAAACTTTCGGTGCCAAAGAGCACACCGTTTCCGGCTGCAGCAAAGCTCTTTGTCAGGTCAGTTCGCGTCTGACCGAGCCCCTGGACAAAGACAGGGCGGCCAGCCTCGGCGAACTTGGGCTCAAGGGTCGCCGCGACTTTATGGAGGTCCGCGTAGCTGGTAAAGAGGACGAGACTGCCGCCGGCGACGCGGTTCACGCAGAACCAGATGGAGTCGGCCAGGAACTCGAGGTCCAGCGCGGCTGTGCCGGCGCCGGGTGCCGGGGCATCCGCGGCGATGCGGACGTGCATGTGGCGCTCGAAATCGAACGGCGACGCGACGACTTCGCCTTCGGCGGCTTCCGCCCCGATGCGGCTGCGGAAGGTGTCAAGCTCACTGCCCATGGCAAGGGTGGCACTCGTGAGGACCGCCCCGGTGTCGCGGGTAAAGAGCGTCTGGCGCAGGTAGGGGGCGACATCAAGGGGAGCGCTGCGAAGGGTGACGCCGGTGCCCTTGCGCCCGGAGCGCTCGATCCAGTACACGTGGTCTTTTTCCTCGAGCCCGAGGCAGGACTTCAGGCTCGCCTGGTAAGCCTGGAGGCGTGCGCGCTGGTCGCGCAGCGTGTCCTGGACCTTGGGGTCGGTTACGTCCTGGGCGATTGTGCCGAGGCGTTCGGCGATGCGGGCGAGCGGTTGCTGAAGGAGCGCTTCCGCCCAGTCGGGCTCATGCAGGCGCACGGTGTCCTTGCGCTCAAGGAAACGGCGGCGGATATCCGCGAAAAAAACCTCTGCGGCGTCGAGCGCAGCGCCGACAAACCCGCGGTCCATGTCGGTGCCGTGCTTGCGCAGGAGGCCCTTTTTTCGGCGCGGGTTGTAGAGCATTTTGAGCGCCTGATCGAGGGCGTAGGAGCTCAGTGCCTCGCCAAAGTGGTCGGTGGCTATGTCGGGAACGCGGTGGGCTTCGTCGATAACGGCAAAGTCGTCGGGATACAGGATGCCGCGGGCTTTGTCGCCAGGGCCCATGCCGGCATTGAGGAGGGAGAAAAGCAGGCTGTGGTTTACGATGACGATGTGGGCCTGCAACAGGCGTGCGCGCGCCTTCTGGTAAAAGCACTCGGTGGGGTCGCAGTGTTTGCGGGAACAGGCGGTCGAGTCCGCGTTCACCCATTCCCAGACTTCGTGCGAGGGCCGGGGTTGGAGTTCTTCCAGCATTCCGGTCTCGGTGGTGGCCGCCCATTGGGCGATCCGCTCAAGTTCCGCCTGCTGTTCGGTCGGGAAGAGTTCCGTCTGCGTGCTGAGGGCCTGGGCAAGCCGGCTGGTGCACAGGTAATTCCCGCGGCCCACGAGCAAGGCGGTGCGGAAGGCCTGGTAGGCTTCAAGCTCGGGAACGGCGCCAAACAGCTTGCGGCACAGGTCGAGGTCTTTCCGCAGGATCTGCTCCTGAAGCGAGATTGTGGCCGTCGAGACGAGGAACTTCCGTTTCGCGGAGATGGCGTGAACCAGGCCTGGGACGAGGTAGGCGAGGCTCTTGCCGACGCCCGTTCCGGCCTCAAACAGCAGGGGGCTGTTTCCGGCAAAGGAGCGGGCTACGGCCTGCGCCATCTGCTCCTGCTCCGGTCGATGCTCAAGGTTGAGAGCGCCCTCAAGCCAGCCGCCGGGCGCGAACGTGGCGTCTGTGAGGCGCACGACAGGCGACTCCGGCGAAAGCGGGCCTTCCGCGCCCAGGTCCTCACGCAGGCCGATCACGGGGCCACAAGACCGGCCGCGGAAGCCGCCTCCGTGCTGGCAGGCCAAGCCCCCGCGCACGCGGCCCATCGAAACGGGCCAGACGCGTGGCGGGCGGTTTGGGACGGCTGCCGGAAAGCGCCGGATCTGTGGGCGTGGCGCATTACGCCTTGGCGGCCTTCGGCTTCAGGCTGAACACGCCGTACGAAACACCGTGGAGGACGAGCTTCTTGCCCGAAAGCGTGGCACCTTCCCCAAGCACGAGCGTCGCGCCATCGAGTTCGGCAAGTTCGACCGTGACGGCCGTTTCACCGGGGTTCAGGGCGACCGCGTAGGAGCCGGAGGCATCGGAGCGTTCATACACGAACGGGTAGCGCAAGCTGTCCGCAAAGAGGGGCTTGAAGGCGCCGTCGTTGCCGAGTGCGGGGTGCTCCTGCCGCAGCGCGATGAGGCGCCGCGTGAAGTTGAGGAGGGAGCCCTTGTCGGCCTGCTGCGCGGACACCGTGGGGGCGTCCGGGGCGTCGTCCACCGGCAGGTAGAGGTCGGCTGCGGGCGCGGTGGAGAAGCCGAGGTTGGGAGCGCCAGCCTGCCACTGCATGGGCGTGCGGTTGCCGGTGCGCCACATCGAGCCCTCCTTTTCGGGCAAGCCGTCGATGTTGCGCATGCCGATTTCGTCGCCGTAGTAAACGAAGGGCACGCCGGGCATGGTGAAGAGCATCGTGTAGAACACCCGCAGGTCGGGCATCTCGCGGCCGCGGCGCGGGCGCTGGAAATCGTGGTTGCCCGTGGGCAGCGAAATATACCCCTTGCCGGCCGTGGCCTGGTAGTGGGTGAGGTAATTATTCAGGAAGAGACGGATGTCGCCCTCCCCCGCCCGCTCAAAGAAAACGTGCGGGACACGGGCCTTGCCGCGGAGTTCATTGCCCGAGCCGACGAGGTACGTGTAGGCGGGTTCGCCGAAATGGATCATGAAGTCCACGTGGAACCCGGCGCTTATCGCCTGCTTCGGGTTGCTCCACTCGGACACCAGCACGGCCTCCGGATACTCGCGGTCGAACCACGCCCGGAAGCCGTTCCAGAGGCGCTGCAGGGCGATGGCGTCGGTGTCGCCCTTGATGAGGGAGCTGGCCATGTCGACGCGGAAGCCGTCGCAGCCGAGGTCGAGCCAGAAGCGCATGATGTCGGCCAGTTCATTGCGGACGGCGAGACAGGCGGGGTGCTCCGGCGGGTACTGCCAAGGCTTCGCCGGGTCGGGGTTCAGGTAGCCGTAGTTGAGCGCGGGCTGGAACGGGAGGAAGTTCGCGACGTAGTAGCCGGTGCGGGGCTTGGGACACACGGTGGGGGTGTTGCCGAACATGGGCATCTGCGGCTCATCCCCGGTGAAAATGAAGTAGTCCGCGTATTTGCTCTTCGGGTTGCAGACGGCTTCCTTGAACCACGGGTGGGCGTCGGAGGTATGGCCCGCAACGAGGTCGAGAACCACGCGCATCCCACGGGCGTGGGCTTCCTTGAAAAGGCGCACCGCGTCGTCATTCGTGCCGTAGCGGGGAGCGACTTTGCGGAAGTCCGAAATATCGTAACCGGCGTCGCCGAAGGGGGACTCAAAGATCGGGTTGAGCCAAAGGGCGTTAACGCCGAGGCCCTTCAGGTAATCGAGCTTGGAAATGAGGCCGGGTAAGTCACCGATGCCGTCGCCATTGGAATCGCAGAAGGACTGCGGGTACACTTGATAAAACACGGCCTTGCGGAGCCATGCAGGCGTGTGGGTGGAGGGCATCATGATCTTGCGTGATTGAGGTTTAACGGCAATGGCTGGAGATTAAGGGAGTGACGCGCCGGGGGCTCAAGCTTTGAAGGGTGACGGCGAATTTAACGTTTCGACGCGGAGCCTTCCCGGCTTTCCGGAGCGAAAGGGCAGGAAAAAGGGACGGGCCTGCCTTGACCTTGCAATCTGGAATGATTCTAGTTCCAAAAACACAGATACCGTGGGCACAATACCTCTAAAACCAATCGAACAGAGCTGGGTCGTCGGGCTTGCGGCGTTTTTGCGCGAGCTAGAAGGGGTGGAGGCGGTTCTCGTCGACCCGGAGACAAAGAAGATTTCGGTGGCGACGTTGGGGAAGGT